>JAFEBQ010000012.1 GCA_018242585.1 Planctomycetota bacterium | reverse complement strand
AGCGCTCTGGACGCTTTAGTCTAGGTTCGAATCCTAGTTCCCCAGTTTTCTACTTTTCCGAGTAAGCTTTGGGACCAGCAGCAACACGCTGCTGGTCCCTTTTTATTTGGCCCTTCCGCTGCGCGCAACTCTTGCGAGTTCTCCTTGGAGTGGAGCAATGAGAGACTGGAGAGGCCGCCGGCTGACATAACTGGTAAAGCAAACCTCAAGGTGAGGCGAACATGAAGCATTCCCAGCCACCAGGCTGTGTGACAGCGATTCTAGCGCTGTTGGGAATTCGGCTCGGCCCCGCGGAAGTCACGCGAGAGATGCCGTATCGAAAGCGGGATGATTTTCTGTCGGCCGCCGAGCTTTCCTTTTACCGGGTGCTGAGACTGGTGGTCAAAGGGCGTGTCGAAGTCTTGGCAAAAGTCAATCTAGCCGACATCGTCTTTGTCGCTCGACCCCACGAGAATCAAGCGTATCGCAACAAGATCGACCGTAAGCACGTCGATTTTCTTTGCTGCCACCCGACGACGATGAAGCCGCTTTTCGGCATCGAACTCGATGACCGAAGCCACCAACGCCTCGATCGAGTCGAACGAGACCATTTTGTGGATCAAGTCTTCCAGGTTGCCGGACTGCCGTTAGTCCGCTGCGTTGCAAAAGCGGCGTATGAGCCGAATCTACTTTTGGCGGAATTGGCTCCCTACTTGAGCAGTCATGATGACGCTCCGCCCATCGTAGTCGATACCGGCAGGGGACAGTCGCCGCTCTGTCCGAAGTGTGCCATTCCGATGGTGAGGCGCACGGCTTCGAAGGGGCAGAATGCCGGGAGGCAGTTCTGGGGCTGCTCGAACTATCCCCGCTGCAAGGAGCTCATTGGGTGAAGTTCTCGGGCAGCGCTATTCGGCGCGTATCAACCCGAACGCACGGGCGTCGATGAACGTGCCGCCTTGCTGATCGGGCATTCGTCGCAGTCCTGCTGCGGTGAAGCCGCTTTGGAGTAGCACGCGGGCCGAGGCGGCGTTCGTGGCGAAGGTGTCGGCTGGCGGGCAACTTGCGACGCCCGGCCGTTACTTTTCCATCAGCTTTTTGCTGACCGCTGCGAGCTGCTTGTCCGCCGGCAGCTTTTGCGTCTCCTCGACCCACTTCTGGAAAGCCGGGTCCGTGTAGGCGAGCTGCTGCTTGCCTAGTCCCTAGTCCCTAGTCCCTCGCCCCTCGCCCCTTTCCTGTTCCGAACTCGCCGGCGTCGTACTTCTTCCAGAACTCGGCGGCGGGGAGAATCGTGGTAGGTGCGGAGCTGGCATTCAAATGCTTCAGAACCGGCGAAGCACGAATCGCCTCGATGCCACGAGTGACCTTGGCGGGTGAAAAACTTAAGTCCACCAACGACTCACGGGACACTGGAGACAAGTCCGTTACATTGGTATTGGCGCAATGAAAACTGACAAGCGGCATGCCCGCCAGCGGCGTGAGATCGAAGACCAATTTACAAGCATCAAGGTTGAGATGCGTTAGTTTCATCCCGCGCAGGGGCGCGAGATCGGAAACCTGGCTGCCATTGCAACCCAAACCAGTCAGGGGCAGCCCGCGAATCGGGGCCAGATTGGCCACCGGCGTGCCGCTGATGCCCAAGTATGTCAGCGGTAAGTTCGCGAGCGGCGTTAGATCGGATACGCGCGTTTCACTGCAACGCAGCATTTGCAACGACGTGCGACTTAACGGTGAAAGGTCAGTTAAGGCCGCTTTTCGGGGGTTGTTGACCGCCGAGCAGTCCAAATTGATCAGCCCTGGCAACGCCAGCACGGGAGAGATATCGGTCACGTTGTCCGACGAGAATGACAACCCAATCACCACGCCACTTTTGATTGTAAAAGCCGCCATCCATGCGGCCGGCGTGAACTGGCCATCGAACCCTGGGTTCAACTCCATCAGCTTCTTGCTGACCGCTGCGAGCTGCTGTTCGGCCGACAGCTTTTGCGTCTCGGCCACCCATTGTTGGAACACCGGCGTTGTGTAGGCAAGCGCCGGCTTGGCCGCGCCCGCGTTCGCCCCCGGCTTGAGCTCGCGCAATTCGATTGACCGAAATTCGAGCGGGGCTGACCCCTGATAGATGAACAGGGCCACGGCCCCCCGGGGGTGAAAGTTGGACGGATCGCGAATGTCGGTGGTCGTCGTCCCGTTCACCTGCACGACCAGGTGATTCCCCTCGGCAATCACATCGAGCGTGAACCACTCGTCAGCGGGCACCGGCGATTCCGTCAATTTATTGCCGGTGGCATTGGTGGTGGGGCGCATGATGTACATGCTGCCGGTCTTGTGGGAATCGATCGGACTGCTGGCGTTGATTTTGGCCTGGTAGCCTGAGGCATAGGGGCCTTTCGTCTTTCCCGCGGCGTCCCGTTCGATCGACGCGCGGACGTACAAGCCGGCACTCGTTCCCGGGCCGACGCGCGTGACAGCGCGAAGATGAAAATCGGTGTAATCACCGCGATCGGTGAACAAATAGGTGTTGCCGCCCGTGCCAGTCAGGACGCCGTTCTCGACGCGCCAATTGCCCGGGAACGCTGGATCGGTCTTCCAGCCGGTCAAGTCCTTGCCGTTGAATAGGGGTGCGAAATCGTCGGCTGACGCCGCCATTGCCGCCCCGTCCCATTCGATCTTGCAATTGGGAAGGGCTTTTTGCAGCGAGGCCACGCCCGCGGCGGAAATCTTCGTCGTCTTGGCTTGGACGATCGCCAGGCTCTGGCACTGTTCTAGCGGAGCCAGGTCAGCCACCGTCGAGCGATCGCACCAAAACGTCTGCAACGGCAGGCCCGCCAATGGCGAAAGATCCCGTACCGGCGTCCCGAGCACCGAGAGATACGTCAGCGGCATCCCCTTGATCGGCGACAGGTCGGCAACCAGCGAGTAACCGATATTCAGCCGCGTCAGTCGCATGCCACGCAGCGGCGACAGATCGATGACCGACGTGTTGTAGATCATCAGGTTCGTGAACTGCATCCCTTCGAGCGGTGACAAGTCGGAAAAGGTGACTCGTGTTTGACCAGCCACCTTGCCACTGAAGACTTTTAAACCCGCCAAGGCTCGCAGCGGAGAAATGTCGAGCACTCGGTCGAGATAGATGCCCAGCTCGGTGACGGCGCCGGATTCGATTTTCGGCACACCCTTGCCGTCGAAACCCGTGAGTTGACCGTCGAACCCAGGGTTCAGTTCCGTGAGCTTCTTGCGCACCGCGTCGAGTTGCTTCTCGGGCGCAAGCGTCGAGGCGACGGCGACCCAGTTCTTGAACTCCGGCGTCTTGTACGTCGTGACCCGTCCAAGTTGGAACGTAGTCTGCCCTTCGTCCTGCCTCAATTCCACCGTCGTGCCCGGGGCGGTTTGCACTTTGACACCCGGTTGGGCCTCGACTCGGGCGACTTCGTTCCCTGGCTTGTCACGGAAAACAAACCACCACAGCCCCAAGGCCAGCACCACGAATCCCGCCCCCCCGGCGCCGACGAGCATCGGCACGTTCTTGTTGGGCGGCTTCCCCTGGCCGGCGGTCTTCTGCTTGGCGATCGCTTTTTGGGTTCGCGGGTCGGCCGTCTGGATGAATGTTTCCGGCGAATGGATCGCCTTGAGCTGCTGGTGCGCCATCATCACCGACAGATCGGCCGAGTCGACGGTTGACGACCATGAGGACCACGAACCAGAGTTCGACAAGCCGGACTCCGACACGGCCCCCTGGCATCGCTCCAAGTCGGCCACCACTTCCCCCATCGTCTGGTAGCGATCTTCGACCCGCTTGGCCACCATCCGCGTGAACACCGCTTCAAGCTGCTCGGGCACCTCGGGGCGCTCTTTGTGGAGGGACGGAATTGGCTGTTGCGTGTGGGCGAAGATCTTTTCGACGACCGTTTCGCCCCTGTACACGGCGCGGCCGACAACCAGGTAATACAGCGAACAGCCCAAGCTATAAATGTCGGCCCGCGCGTCGGCGTGTTTGGTGTTCATCGCCTGCTCGGGGCTCATGTAGTCGACCGTCCCCATCACGGCCCCGGTCCCGGTCAACTCGGCCTGGGCCCCCCCGGGCGATTCGATGCGGGCGAGCCCCATGTCAAGAATCTTGACCGTCCCCTCGATGTCGAGCAGCAAGTTCGCCGGCTTGATGTCCCGGTGGACGACCCCTTTGCGGTGGGCGAACTCCAGTCCGCGCGCCGCCTGCAAGATGCAATTCAACGCTTTCGACACCGGCAACGGGCCGTCCTTCTTGACCGTGGCCGACAAGTCGCGCCCATCGACGAATTCCATCACCAGAAAGTGCGCCGCGCCGGCCTGCCCCGCGTCGTAAGCGGCGACGATGTGATGGTGGCTGAGCTTGGCGGCGGCGACGACTTCGCGTTGAAACCGCGCCAGCGCCGCGGCATCGCGGGTCATGGTCGGCGGCAACATCTTGACCGCGACCGTGCGCTCCATGCGCCGGTGGATCGCTTTGAACACTTGCCCCATGCCGCCGGCGCCGATCCGATCGGTAATAGTGTACTCGCCCAGGATCAGCGCCTTGGCCTTGCCCGCCTTGATTTGCGTAGCCTGAAACTGCGTCAGCTCGCCCGACTTGACCAACTCGGCAATCAACTCGTCGCCGGTCTGTGGATTGGCCTTTGGGGGCACGAATTTTTCGAGCTTGCCCGTCGAAATAATGCTCGACTCGGCGAGCTGCTTGACGACGGCGTTGAGGTCAGTTGCCACGAGATCGATTTCCAGCGCGGAGTCCGAGTGCAAAAGGCCGGTCTCGATTATACATGCCCCCTAATCGGAGTAAAAACATTTGGCCAGCGCGATTCCGGGCATTTCGTCGCATGTCTTGGCCTTAGGGCGCGTGCCACTGTTCAGAAGCGGCGGCGCCAGTTCCCTATTTGCAGTACGCTGGCCCCAGGCCGCGTAGAATCCAGCCCTTCCCTTTCACGCCACCTTCCCATTCATAGCGCCATCGAAAACATGAATCGCCGCCTGCTCATTACGTCGTGTCTGACTTTCTGCTTTTTGCATTGCGAGACCTGCATGGCCGAAGCCCCTCCTGCCGCGCCCGTCAAACCGGTGGTCGACGACTACCACGGCACACGGATCACCGACCCGTATCGCTACATGGAAGACTTCAAGGCCCCGGACGTTCAAGCCTGGGTCAAGCGGCAAGCCGACTACACCGATGCCACGCTGCACGCCATTCCTGGCCGCGCGGCACTATTGAAGCGGATCGACGAACTGGACGCCGGCACGCCGTTCACATTGTTCGGCATCACGCGGCGGCCGAACGGCGACTTGTTCTACTTCAAGCAGTTGGCCAGCGAGAACGTCGCCAAGGTCTACCTGCGCGACGGTCGCACCGGGGCCGAGCGGCTGCTGATCGATCCCGAGAAGTTCCCCAAGCAAGACCCCAGCGATCACTTCACGCTCAGCTTTTATCGCGTCGCGCCGGATGGTTCGAAGCTGCTGTATGGCTTCGCGGCATCGGGCTCGGAACAGACCTCGTTGAAGGTGTTTGACCTGGCCGCCGAGCGCGACTTGCCCGACACGATCGACCGGCTGGAAAGCGAATACGCCCTGCCGGCCTGGCTGCCTGACAGCCGAGCCTTCACTTACAGCCGCCGGCGCAAGTTGCCCGACGACGCCCCCGCGACCGAAGGTTACAAGTTCACCCAGGCGTTCCTGCACCGGCTCGGGGGCGACGTGGACCGGAATGTGTACCTCTTCGGCAACGGCGCGACCAATTCGCCGGCGATGGGGGAGATGGACTTTCCGGCGGTGTTGATTCCGATTGGTTCCGAGTGGGCCATTGGTCAGATCAAGCACGGGGACGAGACCGACATCACCCTCTATGCCGCGCGTCGCGGCCAGCTTGGTTCGCCAGACATCAAATGGACGAAGGTCTGTGGTCGCGAGGATCTGGTCACCAGCTTTGCCGTCCAGGGCGACGACATTTACCTGCTGACGGCCCACGATGCGCCGCGCTTCAAGGTCGTTCGGGCGCCGCTGGCCGCGCCCGACTTGGCGAAGGCCGAAGTCGTGATCGCGCCGGGCGTGGCTGTGGTCGATTCGGTGGCCGTGGCGGCCGACGCGCTTTACGTGGGCATCTTGGACGGCGTTCCTCATCGATTGCTGCGCGTACCGTTCGCGTCGGACGCGAAGCCGACGCCGATCGCGCTGCCGGCTGACGAGCCTTCGGGACACGTCGAAGCAATCCGGGCCGACCTGCCCGGCGCGTTGGTGCGCACCCACTCGTGGACGCGCGAGGGAAGCTTGTACCAGTATGACCCGGCGAGCAACGCGCTGACCGACACTAAACTGTTGCCACGGGGGCAATTCGACGCTCCCGATTGGCTCACCTCGACCGAAGTGATGGTCGCCAGCCACGACGGCGTGCGCGTGCCGCTGTCGATCATTCATCGCCGCGATATCAAGCTCGACGGCTCGAACCCCACGATCATCTCGGGCTACGGCGCTTACGGCATGATCGCGTCGATGGGTTTCGACCCGACGAACCTGGCCTGGTTCGAGCGTGGCGGCGTGGCGGCCGTGGCCCATGTGCGCGGCGGTGGCGCGTTTGGCAAGGAGTGGCACCACGCGGGTCGCCGCGCGACCAAGCCGAACACCTGGAAAGACTTCATCGCCTGTGCCGAGCATCTGGTTAATGCCGGTTACACTTCGCCACAGCGCCTGGCCGGCAAGGGGGGGAGCGCCGGCGGCATTCTGATCGGCCGCGCGATCACCGAACGCCCCGATCTGTTCGCGGCCGCCAACATCGCCGTCGGCTGCGTCGATCTCTTGCGCTTCGAGACGACGATGAACGGCCCGCCCAACGTCCCCGAGTTCGGCTCGGTCAGCAAGGCCGATGAGTTTCGCGGCTTGCTCGAAATGAGCACGCTGCATCACATTCAGGATGGCGCGAAGTACCCGGCCGTGATCCTGACCCACGGCATCAACGACCCGCGGGTTGAACCTTGGCAATCGGCCAAGGCGACGGCCCGGTTTCAGGCCGCGACCAGCAGCGGCCGGCCGATCCTGTTTCGCGTCGATTATCATTCGGGGCACGGCATTGGTTCGACCCGCACCCAGCGCCACGAAGAAAAAGCCGACGTCTGGTCGTTCTACTTATGGCAATTCGGTATGCCAGAGTTCCAGCCGAAGTAATGATCAGTCGTTCGAGCCGCGTTGTTCAATGACATTAGCCCCCGGTCAATGACCGGGGGCCTTGTGCATTGCGATTCGGCCCTCGGTGACTCACCGGAGGCTAAAGATCACGTGGGTGCCTTTGGCGTGAATAGCGCCACGCTGGCCGTAAAGCCGTGCAAGAAGTTGCGGCCGCCGATGGGGCCCATTTCTCCCATCGCGAAGAAGCCCGCCACGGGGATGTCCCCCAGCACGTCGCGTAGCGCCGCGGCATCGTGATTTGGCTCGGGAAACAATCGCGTTCCGCGGCCATTGCAGGTGAACAGCAGCGCGCCGGCCGAACCGGCATCGATCGCCGGTCGGGCCGCGCTCAACAACTCGCGTAAATCTTCGTCGGCGGACACCGCGTCGCGAACATGAAACTGCACGGTCTGCCCGGTGCGGACCAGGTCGCCAATGGCGATCGCCCCGCTGGTTCGATCGGCGCCGATGCAATTGCGAACCAAAAAGTCGCCCCGCGTGAACGCGGCCTGTTGCTCGTTGATCACTCGCCCCACGTGCAGACCGTTCTGGACGAGTTCCTGCTCAGCCGCGGAGAGGCCGTCGAAAACCTCCTGGAACACGGCCAGCGCCGGCCGGCCGCTGAGTTCAAAGATGACTTCGCGCTCCGACTTGGTAATCACCAGCGGCCGGCCGATCGGCCGGCAACCTTGCGACACCACCGACCGGATCGCGAAGTCGCCATGCAGCAGAACCGCGACCGCGCCGCTGTCGTACGCCGTGCCATTCAAGAAGACCTGATTCTGCCCGGGGCGCTGCGCCCCGCTGGCCATGCCACCCAGGACTGGAATGCCCGGCTGGTCTTCGTTCAATCGCTTCAGCAATGCATCGGCCGGAAACGTGAACGGCTCGCCCAACGCGATCAGCGCCGAGCCCGTTGGCCAGGCGGCGGGCAAGTCGCTTGGCCAGCCGGTAAAGACGCCCCCTTCGGGCGTCCGCTCGAATTCGAGTCGCATCGGCTGGATCGTCGCGCCGGGCAGGCATGCGCCCCAAACCGACAGGGCAGGGGTGCCTTCCACTTCACGCCCGCGACCGACGATCGCTTCGCCAGTGCAGCCGATCAAGGTCCGCGCGCCGAGCGCCTCGCGCACTTGCTCCAACATCGGCGCGAAGTCCGGGCCGTGGTGGGGCGGGACAAAGCAAACCGCCAAGTCGGCGCCGCGGCCCAGGCCCTCGCGCACCTGTTGGCAGACTTCCTCGACCGCGGCCGCGGTGTCAGGAAGTTCAGACATCGCCGAAGCGAAGCGCAATGTCGCGGTAGTCGCAGTGTCAGATCTTTGCTGGATAGGCATGTGGCATTTTTTCCGCGGATGAGAACGTCCCGCACGAGCGATGCGAGGCAAACGCACCATAGGATGCCACGAAAGCTCGGGGACCGCCATCCCCGGGGCAAAACCTCGCGATTAAGAGAGTTTGCGTACCGCGTCGCGGGCCTGTTCCACGGTCGGATAGTCGCGAGATTGTTTGCCGTGGAAGAAATGAATCGACGACGCCAGCAAGTACGGCCGCCAGATCGGGCTGATGCGCTCGGCGTCTTCCAGAATCGCCGCCTGAAGCTTGAAATCGTGCGTGTCGGTCGTCGTCTTCTGACAGAGCCAACTCCGGGCTTGCTGCATGAACAGCGCGGCCGCCTCGGGCCGGCGCGACGTCAGGTGGAACATCTTGCGGCAGGCCAAATCGGCGTCGGCCCGCTCGCCGTACGTCGTCGTCCCCTGGCTCGTCTTGGCGTCCCACGAATACCAGCGCTCGGGCAACAGCGAAAAGATTTCGCCGACCGCTTCTTCGTTCGATTCCGGCACCGACGCCTCGGGCAAGTGGACCAGTTCGATGTCGCGCAGCCATTTGCTGGCCCCATCGGCCCGGGTCTTTTCGGCGGTCCAGCCGACGCCTTGCAGCAGCATCAACAACCGCGCGCGATCCGAAGTGGTCGTGCGGAATGCGAAGTGAATGGCGTTCAACGAAGTGTTGCTATGCACCGGGCGGCTGGCGACGCCCCAGCCGGTGTCGTGCCGGACCATCAACTCGCCCGCGCCCAGGTGGGCCGCGTCCCAGATGGCCGTCGCGCCGACGCCGTCGTGCAACTGCTGAATCGCTAGCTCGCAGGCCTCGTGCGGCTTGCCGGTGCGCATCAATTCGAGCATGGCCAGCGTGGCTGCGCGGTTCACGCCGCCGCCGGCCCAGTCATGCGGGAGCGTGTCAAAATGTTTCTCGACTCGGGCCGCGTTTGGCGCGTACGTGCCGTCGGGCAGCAACCGGCTGTAAAGCCGGAACAAATCCTGGATGGCGAAGCGGAGCGCCGCTTCGGGTTCCTGCCAGCCGATGACTTCTAGCGTGCGGAAGCAGTTCGAGATCAGAATCGCGCCGTGGCCGCCGATGCCGCCGTTGCGAATGGCCAATTGCCACATCGACTCGATCAGCTCGCGCGTCCGCCCGCCGCGTACTAGCGCAATCACGGCGCGCTCGGCGCCGTCGACATCAAGCTTGGCCACGGCGGCGTCGAAGTCGGCGGCTGCCCGCTCCGGCGCTGGGAGCGCGCCGGTCATTTCGGCCAATGGCTCGCTGGGAAAATCGGCCTGGTGAACCTTGAAGACATCGACTGCCCAAAACAGTGGCAGCAGCTTTTCCTCGGGACGGACGGCCTGGCACGTCTGATGAACCGAGATCATCTTGTAGACGTCGTGTCCGGCGTTGTTCTTGCGCACCGCAGCCAGAAACACCGCCGCCAAGAAGCGATCGTACGGCAGCCCGCCGCGCAACTGCTCGACCAGCGCCGGAAAGCATTGTTCGCGAGGCGTCGTTTCGAGCAGGCGGACGATTGGCTCGATGTCGTTGCCAAAGCGAACCGGCTTGCGCACGTCGGCGGTCGATTCCGCCGCGCGGGCGACGATTTCTCCAAACGGGCGAAACGGGCTCAAATCGGCCAGGCCCAAAAGCGAAGCGCCGGCAGCCGATTGCAACAAACGGCGACGAGAGGTGGGCATGGCAAGGGCCCTTTCGGCGAGGGGGGCGATGCGGGCGGGTGGCGGGAGCTGACACCATGATAACGCGATGGCGTTACAGACCGCCAATCGGCGGACTCCACGGCGCAGGAGTGTGCGGCGATTTGGGGTATACTGGGAGGGCTCGCGAACCCGCTGCAACTTCCAACCTGGACCTGTCGTTTGCCTTCCGCCAAGACTGCCATTGGTTCTTCCACCACCACTCCGGCTGCCGGCAATGGCCAGCCGGCCGATGCACCGCAAGTGGTCGACGTCCCCTGCACCGGTTGTGGCTGCGTGTGTGACGACCTGACCATTGGCACACGCGACGGGGCGATTGTCGAACTGTCGGTGAATTGTGACTTGGCGCGCGAGTGGTTTGGAAACGCTGTAACGGCCGCGCGCGATGCGACCCCGGTTCAGATCAACGGTCGGCCGGCCACGCTCGAAACGGCTCTGGCCGAGGCGGCCAAGTTGCTGTCGAACGCGACGTCGCCGCTGATCTATGGCCTGAGCGAAACGAACTGCGAAGCCCAGCGTCAGGCGGTGGCCCTTGCCGACGAACTGGGGGCGGTCCTCGATACGCCGACCAGCCATCAACATGGGCCGACCGGCATGGCGCTAAACGCCGTCGGCGAGGTGACCTGCTCGCTGGGCGAGGTCCGGCATCGCGGCGACGTGATCGTGTTTTGGCGCTGCGACCCAGCGATTTCGCATCCGCGCTACTTCGAGCGTTACTCGCTCGACGCCCCCGGTGAGTTCCTGCCCGGGGGGCGTCGCAACCGATACTGCATCGTGATCGGCGCCGAGCGCACCGCGACGGCCGAGCGCGCCGACGAGTTTATCGCGCTGGCCGAAGGGCGTGATTTCGAGGCGCTCTGGACCTTGCGCGCCTTGGTGCGCGGGCTGCCCCTGGACGCAGCGACGGTGTTGCGTCAGACGGGCGTGGCGCTCGACGTGTGGCGCACGCTGGCCGAGCGTTTAAAGCAAGCCAGCTTTGGCGTCCTGGTGTTCGACGAAGAATTGCCGGCTGGGCCGGGGCGTGAGCTGAACATCGAAGCGATTGAAGCGCTGGCCTGCGACTTGAACGCTCACACCCGCGCGGTTTGTACGCCGCTTCGCGCCGCGGCCGGGTCGGCAGGGGCCGACGATGTGATCCTCTGGCAGACCGGCTACCCATTTGCCGTCAACCTGGCCCGCGGGTTTCCCCGCTACAACGGTCGCGAGTTCTCGGCCGTCGAACTGGTCGAGCGAGGGGAAGTCGACGTGGTGCTGGTCGTCGCGGCCGATCCACTGGCCGACTGGCCCGAGCGGGCGCGACAGGCGCTCGCCAAGTTGCCGGTGATTTGCATCGACAGTCGCGACACAGCCACACGTCGCGAGGCGCGCATCGCGCTGGCCACGGCACCCTATGGCGTGTCGGTCGGTGGCACGGTTCACCGCATGGACGAAGTGCCGTTGCCGCTAAGGCCGGTGCTGTCGAGCGAGCTTTTGAGCGACGAGGAAATCCTCACGCGACTGACGGCGCTCATACGACGAGGCGGATAGTACGCTAGCTGTATAGCCCTTGCGGCCCGACGGCGGGGAATGCGTCGCGAATGTGCTCGACCGTCGGCTCGCGGGCCTCGACCGGCCAGGTGAGAGCGACGACGTCGAATCGCGTCGCCTGCCCCAGCAGCCCGAACCGTTTGAGGTAGCCGAGCGCCGCGCGGGTGACGCGGCGTTGCTTCTCGGGGCCGATCGTATCGAGGGGCGTGCCGTGATCGACCGAACTGCGAGTGCGCACTTCGACGAACACCAGCGTGCGACCTTCGACGGCCACCAGGTCGATCTCACCGGTTCGGGTGCGCTGGCCGCGAGCCACGATCTGATAGCCCTGACGACGCAGGAACTTCGCGGCCCAGCGCTCGCCGCGCAAGCCCAACGGCACCGGCGGGCGGCGTAACCAGCGCGCGAGCTGCTCGGCGAGCCAGCGCATGAAAGAGAGGCTAGGGGCTAGGGATTAGGGGCTAGGGCGGACGCCAGGAGTCTGACGTACATAATCAAGCTTCACTGCTTAGAAATGCCAATTGTCGGGAACCGTGGCGTCCTTGGGGACGATTGCGATGCCGTCGCGGATCAACGCGATGTCGCTGTCGGGCGTCTCCTGGACGTGCCGGTCGTTCTTGATGCGGACGTTCGACCCGACACGACAGTTCTTGTCGATGATCGCGCCATCGATCAACGTGCCGGCGCCGATGCCCAGCAGCGGCCTGCCGGTCTTCTTGTCGGCCTCGATTTCCTCGGGCATCTGGTACATGTCGTTGCCCATCACGATCGAATTGCGAATCGTGACGTTCTTGCCGATGACGCAGCGCAGGCCAATGATGCTGTTCTCGATGACGGCCCCTTCGTCGATCGTGCAGCCGTCGCTGATCAGGCTGCGTTTGATCGTCGCGCCCGAGACCTGCGACGCCGCCAGGAACCGGGCGCGAGTGTAGATCGCGCCGGCCGCCGCCATCATGTCGAACTCGGGATTGGCCTGGCACAATTGCAGGTTGGAGTCGTAAAACGCCTTGATCGTCCCGATGTCTTCCCAATAGCCGTCGAACAGGTGGACCTGCACGCGGTTGGTGCGGATCGACGTCGGAAAGATTTCCTTGCCAAAATCGTGGTAGTCGGTTTTGCTCAGCAGATCAACGAGCTTGTCTCGATTGAACAGATAGATGCCCATGCTGGCCAGGCAATCGCGTCCGCGGCTGGGAATGCCGCGCGCTTCGATCCAGGCCGGGTCGGTTCGGACGTGTTCGAGTTCCTGTTCGGTCTTGGGCTTTTCCAGGAAGCCCATCACGCGCCCTTCGTCGTTCAGACGCATGATGCCAAAGCCGGCCGCTTGCGAGCGATCGACCGGCAACGCGGCAATGGTGACGTCGGCGTTGCTCTCTTGATGCGTCTTGAGCATCTGCCGATAGTCCATCCGATAGAGCTGATCGCCCGACAGGATCAGCACATAGTCAATGCCCGGCTGCTGCAGGTAGCGGAGGTGCTGCCGTACCGCGTCGGCGGTTCCTTGATACCAGTCGGTGGCGTCGTTCGTTTGTTGAGCGGCCAGCAATTCGACAAAGCCGCCGCTGAACGGGTCGAAGTTGTAGGTGCGACGGATGTGTCGGTGCAAACTGACCGACAGGAACTGGGTCAGCACGTAGATGCGATTGATATCGCTGTTCAAGCAATTCGACAACGGAATGTCGATCAGCCGGTACTTCCCCGCCAGCGGTACGGCCGGCTTGGCCCGGAACTTGGTCAACGGATAAAGCCGGGTACCGCGGCCGCCCCCGAGCACGACTGCCACAACATTCGACATGATTGCTCCTTGCCTGCGATGCTCGAGCCGCGAAACCTTTGCCCAGGGATCGGCGGCGTCAGTCCTCATCGTATGTAAAGCCAATGGCCGGTTCTAGCTGCCGTAACAGAATCCGAAAAAATCACGAGGCCATTCCCGGACGTACCACCTGTCCGTTCGCCACGGTCGGCAGACTCGCTGGGCAAGTTGGTAAGGTTTACCGGGTTTTCCGCCGCGGGCTTTACGCCGTGGGGCGAGTCTGTCGTCGGTCGCCCGGCGGCGCTATAATGGTGGTTCCTACGCCGATTCCCAGTTGCGACGTTCCGGTTCGCATCGATCTGAGAAGCCCAATGTCTGACACGTACGACCCGCTCTACCTAAAGGGAATCGAGCTGTTTAATGTTTGTGATTTCTTTGAAAGCCATGAAGCCTGGGAAGAACTCTGGCAGGCCGACTTCGGGCCGTCCCGCAAGTTTTTACAGGGGTTGATTCAAGCGGCCGTGGCCTTGCACCATTTTGGCAACGGCAACATCCGCGGGGCCAAGAAGGTTTTTTACGGTTCGATGGGCTACCTCGAGCCGTATCGACCGCGGCACATGGGGCTGGACCTCGACAAGTTCACCGCCCAAATGAAGCAATGTTTTGCCGAAGTCGTGGCGGCGACCGAAACCTTTCCCAACCTGGAAATCGATCCCGAGCTAATCCCGGAAATCCATCTCGACCCGCCGCCGGCGTAACGAAACTCACTGACACGCGGCGATCGAACCTGGCGCGCCCATCCTTTCGCACCCTTTGAAAATATCTCGCGAGTGACCATGAGCGACTCGAACATGCACGGCAGTCTGGCCGGCGAATTGGACGAACCGGCTGGCAACTCGGCTGCGGCGGCCACCGCCATTGACCATGCCCGCATCGAACGCGCGGTGCGCGAAATCCTGGCCGCGGTCGGCGAGGATCCCGATCGGGAAGGCCTGCGCGAAACGCCGGCCCGCGTGGCCCGGATGTATGCCGAGCTGTTTGGTGGCTTGCACGACGAGCCGCGCCGGTACTTGAAAAAGTTCTTCACCGAGAAGTACGACGAGGTCGTGCTGGTCAAGAATATCAGCTTCAACAGCATGTGCGAGCATCACATGTTGCCGTTCATTGGCCAGGCGCATATCGGTTACCTGCCGAATGGGCGCGTGATCGGTCTGAGCAAATTGGCCCGCGTGGTCGAAGCGGTGGCCCGGCGCCCGCAGGTGCAAGAGCGAATGACCGAGACGATTGCCGACCTGCTGGTCGAGGAACTCGACGCCAAGGGGGTGGCGGTGGTCATCGAGGCCTCACACAGTTGCATGACCATTCGCGGCATTCGCAAGCCCGGGAGCGTCTGCGTCACCTCGGCCATGCGCGGCATCTTCCGCTCGCACGTGTCGAGCCGCGCCGAGATCATGAACCTGATCTACGGTCACACGAAGTAATGACCTGGCGCGTTGACGCGCCGCGCGGGCGCGTGTGACGGCCGGTTTCATGATCCCTGGCGGGCGGTGGTTGTTGTGTTGACGTTGAGCCAGTTTCTGCTGCGGTTGGCGTTCGGCTTTTGCGCCGCGATGACCATCGTCTCGCCCCGGTCGGTGACCAGCGGCTACTTTCGCAACAATTCGTACGTGGTGCTGGGGCTTGAAGCGCTGGCCACACTGGTGGCGCTGAGCGCTCCGGACGAAGCGCCGCTATACGTGTGGCCGCCGCTGGTCGGCGCGTTGGCGGCCTATGCGTCGGCCGCGGCCTGGTTGTACGAAAGCCCAGGCGGCGGGCGATTCGCGCTGATGACTACGGCCGTGTTGTCGGCGCTGGGGTTGTTTTTGGCTATGCCCGAGTCAGCGGGGGGGCATGTTGGCCTTCGCCTGTTTGATGCCGCCACGTCGGGGTTGCTGCTCGGGACGACACTCGCGGCGATGCTGCTGGGACACTGGTACTTGAATGCGCCGGGTATGAAGCTTGCGCCGCTGCGGCTGTTGATCGGGGGGATGATGCTCGCCGTGGCGCTGCGCGCGGCCGCGTCAGGGCTAGGGCTTTGGCATGCGGTCGACGAAAACTTGCTGCCCGAATCGACCCAGTATTGGATGCTCTGGCTCCGCTGGCTGACGGGCATTGCCGGCACGGCGGTTACCGGCGTGATGGCCTGGCTGACGCTGCGGATTCCCAATACACAGAGCGCCACTGGCATTTTGTACGTGTCGGTGATCTTCGTCTTCCTGGGGGAACTCTGCAGCCTGCTACTTTCGAGCGTGAGCGGACTTACGCTATGATGAACCGATGAACGTAACTTTCGATTGTGCCAAATGTCAGCACTCGGCGCGGGTTGAATTCGATGATTCGACCGAGGCCTTGGCCTGTCCCCATTGTCACGTCGAGTATCAGGTTCCCGCTGGGGCGATTCAAGTCGACAGCGTCACTCGATGCCTAGTTTGTCCCAGCAGCGACCTGTTCGTCCGCAAGGATTTTTCGCAGCGGCTGGGTGTGACGATCGTGGTGGTCGGGCTGGCGCTCAGCACCGTGACCTGGTACTACTATCAGATTTACTGGACCTACGGCATTCTGATGGCCACGGCGCTGGCGGACTTTGCCGCGTATTTTCTGGTGGGAGAGAACCTGACCTGTTATCGGTGCAACGCGCAATATCGCGGGGGCGTCAACATCGACCGGCATGGCTCGTTCGACTTGACGATTCACGAACGCTACCGGCAACAAACTGCTCGTCTGGCGAGCAAGGCCTGACGTGACGACCAAGGGCACGTCCTACGACAAGTTGTGATTGGCGGGCAGAGGTCAACGGGCCGCGGAAGACGATCGCTCGAATGGATCCTGAACGACAACGAATCCAGGAAGACTTGCGCGGGCTGCTGAAAGGCGAGGCCCATTGCGATGAAGTCTTCCTGCAGATGTACGCCAGCGACGCCAGCCTGTACCAGGTCAAGCCGCTGGCCATCGTGCGTCCGCGCTCGACCGACGACGTGATCGCGCTGGTGCAATACGCTCGCGAGAACCACTTGCCCATTCATCCGCGCGGCGCGGGAACCGGGCTGGCGGGCGAGTCGCTGGGACCGGGGATCGTCGTCGATTTTTCCAGTCACTTTCGT
The DNA here is from genome assembly GCA_018242585.1 of Planctomycetota bacterium. NCBI lineage: Bacteria > Pseudomonadati > Planctomycetota > Planctomycetota bacterium. The sequence continues at coordinate 350,552 of JAFEBQ010000012.1, read as the reverse complement.
CGCGTGGTGCGGATTGAGCCCGAGCAGGTGACCGTCCAGCCGGGCGTTGTCTACGAGCGGTTGAACGAACTGCTCCGGCCCCAGGGGCGGCAGTTTGGGCCCGACCCGGCCAACGCCGGCGTGACGACGATGGGTTCGGTGATCGCGCTCGACGGCTCGGGGAGCCACTGGCTGAAATATGGCTCGGCCCGGCGGCACTTGCTGGGCATGCGCGTCGTGCTGGCCAACGGCCACACGATGGAAGTCGGTCGTGAGCCGCTCGAAGACGGGATCAGCCACGACCATGATCCCATCAAGCGCGAGCTGATCAACCGCCTGGGCGAGTTGCTGGCTCGCGAGGCCGAAGTGATTGCCCGCCATCAGCCGCGCAGCCTGGTGAACCGCTGTGGGTATCAACTGAGCGATGTCTACACGCGGCACCATTTGGACCTGGCGCGCATCTTGTGCGGCTCGGAAGGGACGCTGGCGCTGACGACCGAGCTGACCCTGGCCACGCAGCCGACGCCGAAACATCGCGCCGTGGCGCTGCTGTTGTTCGAGTCGTTGGAAAGCGCCGCCCGGGCCGTGACCGAGATTTTGACGTTTCAGCCGGCGGCGTGCGATCTGATGGATCGGCGGCACTTGAGCCTGGCGCGGGAAAGCCAGCCGCGATTTGACCCGATTATTCCGGACACGGCCGAAGCGGTGCTGCTGGTCGAATTGCAAAGCGACAACTCGACCGAGCTGCGCGACCGGCTGCGACGGCTGGTCGACCGGGTGCGCCACCGAAAGCGGTTCGCTTTCGACACGCGACTGGCCACCAGCGTGGAAGAAATCGACTTCTTCTGGCTACTGGCCCGGCGGGTTACGCCCACGCTGCATCGCTTGCGCGGCGTGACCAAGGCCGTGCCGTTCGTCGAAGACATGGCGGTGCCCCCCGAATCGCTGGCCAGCTTCCTGGTCGAGATGCAGAACATTCTCAAGCGACATCAGGTGACGGCCACGCTGTTTGCCCACGCGGGTCATGGGCAGTTGCACCTGCGACCGTTCTTGGACCTGGGCGATCCGGCTCACGTCAAGCTGATGGCGGCGCTGGCCGCCGACCTGTACCAGGCGGTGTTCGCGGTGCGCGGGACGATTAGCGGCGAACACGGCGCTGGTTTCAGCCGCACTGCTTACGTCCAGCGGCAATACGGCGAACTGTACCGGGTGTTTCGCGAGATCAAACAGATATTCGATCCGGAGAACATCCTGAATCCGGGTAAGGTGATTGGCGACGACCCGACGTTGTTGACGCGGTTCTTGCGTCCGATGGCGGCGCCGCAGCCGCCCGCCCCCCCGACGTCGCCAGTAGAGACAATCGAGCCAGCGGTCACGACGCCAGCAGTGCTCGCCACACCGGCCGTGGCGCCGCGGACGTTTGTGCCGTTGCATTTGAATTGGACGCCTGCCGACATTGGCAATCTGTCACGCCATTGCAACGGTTGCGGGGCGTGTCGCTCGCAAGCGCCCGACTCGCGGATGTGTCCGGTGTTCCGCTTCGCGCCTGCCGAAGAGGCGTCGCCGCGGGCCAAGGCCAACCTGATGCGTTCGCTGGTCAATGGCGACATGCCCGCCGAGGCGATCGAGAAAGATGACTTCAAGCAGGTCGCCGACTTGTGCGTCAATTGCAAGATGTGCCGGCTCGAATGTCCGGCGAGCATCGACATTCCCAAGCTGATGATCGAGGCCAAGGCCGCCTACGTGGCGAACGACGGCCTCAGGCTGGGTGATTGGGTGCTGACGCGGCTCGATTGGATTAGCGCCATTGGTTCAATGTTCGCGCCACTGGCCAACTGGGTCATGTCCAACCGGCAAGCGCGCTGGCTGCTGGAGAAAGCGTTTGGACTGGCCCAGGGCCGCAAAGTACCACGGTTTACTTCGCGCAGCTTCCTGCGCCGCGCGTACCGACGCCGGCTCACACGCCCGTCGCGTCGCACCGGACGCAAAGTGCTCTACTTTGTCGACACCTACGCCAACTACCACGATCCACAGATCGGCGAGGCGCTGCTGGCCGTCCTGGAACACAACGGCGTGTCGGTCTATGTGCCTGGCGAGCAGACGCAGTCAGGCATGGCCATGATCTCGATCGGCGCCATCGACGAAGCGCGGCGCGTGGCGCGCGAGAACGTCGTGTTGCTGGCCGAGGCGGTTCGCCAGGGTTACACCATCGTCTGCAGCGAGCCTTCGGCGGCGTTGTGCCTGACGCAGGAGTATCCGACCCTGCTCGACGACGACGACACGCGGCAAGTGGCCCAGCACACGCAGGAGGCCTGTGACTATCTGTGGGGGCTGCACGCGCAAGGGGCCCTGAAGCTGGACTTCAAGCCGCTGAGCGTGGCGGTCGACTATCACGAGCCGTGCCACTTGCGCGCGCTGGGAGCCGGCACGCCGGGTGAGAGCTTGCTCCGACTGATCCCAGGGCTGGTCGTGCGGAAGCTCGATCGTGGTTGCTCGGGCATGGCCGGTATGTTTGGCTTGAAGCGGAAGAACTACCGCAACAGCCTCCGCGCCGGGTGGCCGATGATTTCGGCGCTGCGGGCGTCGAACGCATTGGCCGGTACCACCGAGTGCAGCGCCTGCAAGATGCAGATGGAACAGGCGACCAGCAAGCCGACGATCCATCCGTTGAAGCTGCTGGCGCTGGCCTATGGGCTGTTGCCCGGTGGGCAGAAGCTGCTCACCACGCGCGGCCAGGAATTGGTCGTCACTTAACGACGCATCGGCCATTGGCTTGCCGAGGCTGTCGGCGCTATTTCACAATCGCTTTGCCGACCACCAAGCCTTCGGCAAAGGTGATGGTGATGATGCGGTTCCGTTCCATCCAGCGGTACAGGTAGTGTTCGCCCCCCTGAGCTTCGCCACCGGTCACCTTCTGACGCTTGGCGGGGCGGCCGCCCATGATGTCGATCACTTGCCGCTCGTTCATGCCATTGGCAACGCGCTCGTACGGATCTCCTTTGGACTTGCCGGCCGGCTTGCAACCGGCGACCAACAGCAAGCTCAACCCCACGACGAACGCTCGACGGCTCGACATCTCAATTCTCTCCTTGGGCAGGCGATCGCTGGCGACCGAGCCAACTGGGCCGGTCGAAGGGCGATCCCTTACCTAAGCGTAGTTCATAACCCGGGTTGACGAGGGGCGTTTCGTGGCCGGCGAGTGCCAAACGAGTCGCCCGCCGGCAGCATGATGCGGAAAGGCCACCGCCACGCCGCCGCCATGTTGCCTGAGGGCAACAGCGACAACTTGGCCAACAGCCTTGTTCTGACTAGGTAAAGCGTTTTTTCTGATTTATTCAAATGGCTGTTGGCAATGGGGTTAGGGTGAGTTGCTTGCCCCGGTTGCGGGTGCTCTGGCACGCTTGTGGCGCGCGGCCTGCATTAACCAGTTCTCCACGTACCGACCACTGTCTCGAACCCACGCAGCGGAGAAGCCCCCCATGATTCGCAAGACTTTCCAGAACGTGCTGAGCCGTTTCGTCCACGAGCAAGAGGGCGCCATCGTCTCGGCCGAAGTGATGTTGATCGCCACGATTCTGGTGATCGGTGTGATCGTCGGTTTGAAGAGCGTCCGCGACTCGGTGGTCAGCGAGTTGGCCGACGTGGCCCAGGCCTTCGCCAACGTCGATCAGAGCTTCAGCTACTCGGGCATCTGCGGCCATGCCGGCCACTCGGCCGGAGCCCAGTTCTCGGACTCGGCCGACTTCTGTGACAACAACTCGTACAACAACTTCCAGCAGAGCAAGTGCGTGAACGTCGCCGCTTGGGCCAGCTCGGAAGGCTTGAGCAACTACGGCTACGGCGGTTACTAATCGCCACACCACCGAGACACTTCGTCAGGAAGTGACCAGCTTCTCCCTGCGACAACGGAGCCGAGCCGCCGTAAGGCAGCTCGGCTCTGTTGGTTTTTGGGGGGCGGGAAGTTGCGAGTTGCTGGTTCCTAGTTGCTAGAAAGGACCGCAGCCTTCTTGCTCCACTAGCAACTCGCAACCAGCAACTAGCAACTTTTCTCCCTCCGCGGAACTCCGCCACGCAGTTCTTTCTCAAAGTCGGGGCGGCTGAGCAGCGCGTGCTGTAGCCGGGCGATGAAGTCGGCGCGCAAGATCGGCCGACAGCCCAGGCTGGCGCTGTTGGGCGTCCATTGTTGGATGTCGACTAGCTCGTATCGGCATGCTTCCAGGTGGCGGATAAGATAGGCCAGCGCCACTTTCGACGCGTCGCTGACTTGATGGAACATCGACTCGGCGGCAAACATCGCGCCAACGGCCACGCCATAAACCCCGCCGACCAACTCGCCATCCTGCCAGCTTTCCACGCTGTGGGCGAAGCCTAGCTTGTGCAACTCGCAATAGGCGTCGATCAGAGCCGGCGTGATCCAGGTGACGCCGACCCGATCGGCTTGCGTGGCACAGCCGGTCATCACCTGGCGAAAGGCCCGATCGCAGGTCACCTGGAATGTTCCGCGGCGCAGCGTCCGATCGAGCCGGCGCGAGATGTGGAATTCGTGAAACTCGAAAATCGCCCGCACCGGCGGCGAGCACCATTCGATCCGGCCGTGCGCATCGGGCCAGGGAAAAATGCTGTGCGTATAGGCGTCGAGCAGGCGGTCGGGCGTCAACGCTCCCCCGACGGCCAGCACGCCGTAACGGTCGGCCTTCTCGACGGGGGGGAAATAGCGCGACGGTTGATGCATCGGGCAAACCAGCGGCGCGAATCACAAAAACGTCAATTCGACGTCTGACCACCAGGTAGTGGGTCAGTTTGAATCCAAAGGCGTTGGGTGGCAGGGTCAGAGCGCAGCGATGGCCCTGTGATTGCGGTTCGGGGCCATCACTGCGTTCTGACCCCGCCACCCTGATTCTTCAAACTGATCCACTACCGACAACCAATCAACCGTCGCGGTGACGCCAACCAGCCTTATAATATCGGAATCGCTCGCGCAGACCCAAACGAATGTCGGACAGCCGCACGTTGTCCGAGGCCCCGTGTTGGTCGCTCTGCGCTCGCTTGCGAGACGTTGTAATCCGTTGAAATATCACGCTTTGCGCCGGGTTGGGCGGCCCCGCGTTTGGATTTGACCCGTTTTTGCTATGGACATATAATCGCCCCGCCTTGCACCCCTCGCAGCGCGTGGGGTGTCAAGCGGAGCTTGTCGGAAGTTGGTGACGGTTTGAGAAAAAATCGCCGGGCCGTTCGGTCGTGGCGATGATCTCGCGGCTGATTGAAGGATCGATCGGCTGCTGACAGTGTGGGTTCGCCGGCAGTGTGGATACGTGCCGACCGTCAAAAGATTGCTGCAAGGACGCATTGTGTCGGTTGCTACCTTAGCTCGTGCGCGCACGATTCAGGAGAAGGCGATGTCGTTGGCTTCGCCACTCGATGCCAAACAACAGGTGCGCGAAGCGGTCGACATTGTCGATCTGGTCGGCGACTATCTCCCCCTGCGGCGCGAAGGCTCGGGCTACAAAGCCCTTTGCCCCTGGCACAACGACTCGCGTCCCAGCCTGCAGGTGAACCCCACGCGCCAGTCGTTCCGCTGCTGGGTCTGTGATATCGGCGGCGACGTGTTCAGCTTTATCATGCGCATGGAGGGAGTCAGCTTCCCCGAGGCGCTGCAAATGCTGGCCGATCGGGCCGGCATCTCGATCAACACCCGATCTTCCAATCCGCAAGGGGACGACCTCAAGCGGCTCTATTTCCGGGCCATGGCCTGGGCCGAACAGCAATATCACGATTACCTGCTCAAGTCGTCTGATGCTCAAGTCGCTCGCGACTATCTGCTCGACCGGGGACTGACCTCCGAGACGATTGCCAAGTATCGGCTGGGCTTTGCGCCGGAACAATGGAGTTGGCTTGCGGAGCAAGCCCACGAAACGCCCTTCAACGCCAAGGTGCTCGAAGCAGTCGGCCTGGTCAGCCCGCGGCAAAGCGGCTCGGGCTATTACGATCGGTTCCGCGGCCGGGTGTTGTTCCCGATTCGCGACCCGCAAGGACGCCCCGTGGCGCTCGGCGGGCGCGTGGTTCCCGGCACGGCCAGCGCCGACAACCCCGCCAAGTACGTCAATTCCCCCGAGACGCCGCTGTTCAGCAAAAGCAGCCTGCTCTATGGCCTGGACTCGGCGAAGGACGCCTTGAGCCAGTCACGCCAGGTGCTGGTGATGGAAGGTTATACCGATTGCCTGATCGCCCGGCAGTTTGGCTTTGCCAACGCCGTGGCGGTGCTGGGGACGGCATTGGGCGAGCGTCACCTGCGCTTGCTCAAGCGATTTGTCGATCGAGTTTACCTGGTGCTCGATGGAGACGAGGCGGGCCGAAGGCGCGCCGACCAGGTGCTCGAATTGTTCGTGGCCGAGCAGATGGACGTCCGCATCCTGACGCTGCCCGACGAATTGGACCCGGCCGACTTGCTGCTCGAGCGGGGGGCTCCTGCTCTGCAACGCGAACTGGACAACGCGGTCGATGCCTTGGAGCACAAGTTCCGCATGGCGACCGCCGGCTTGCCGCCCGACGCGGGCATTCATGCCGTGGCCCAGGCGGTGGAAAACGTGTTGGCCACGCTGGCCAAGGCCCCCCGGCTGGCGTCGGCCACCGACGCGGCGGTAAAGCTGCGCGAAGATCAGATTCTGCACCGGTTGGCCCAGCGATCGGGGTTGCAAGACGCTCGGCTGCGACAGCGGCTGGCCGAGTTGCGGCGACCGAACAAGCGCGTCGAGCAGGCGGCGCCGACGCCCGAACCTGCCCTGCCGGTTCAGGTTAAATCGAAACAAGTCCTGGCCGAGCGTTGGCTGTTGCACATCGTCCTGGAAGATCCGCGCTGGCTGGCCCAGGTGATGGACGAGATGACGCTCGACGATTTCAGTTGTCCTCAGCGGCGCACCATCTATGGCGCAATGCTGCGGCTGTTGACCGAAGGAAAAAGCCCGACGTTTGACCTGCTGATGCTCTTGTTCGATGACCCCGCGCTGAAGAGCGCCCTGGTGGAATTGGACGAGGAACGCTCGCAACTCGGCCGCAGTGGCAGCGCCGAGGACAACGTCGCCCGCGAAATTCGTGATTTGTTGACCATGTTTCGCACCGAGCGGGAGGAACGAACGAGTCGGTCGACAACGACCGAAGCGTCCGCCCGGGCGAAGAGCGTGGATGCCGAGGCCGATCCGGCCGCGGCGCTTCGCGCGCTGGTCGACAAGCAGCGAGTCCGGCAAGGTATTTCCGTGCCCACGGATGGGTAGGGATGCCTTGTGCGGTTGGTCTGTTGGCAGGTGGCCGCCGAATCGCTTGATTCGCGCCGCGCCGACTGACCATAATTGGTGATGTCTTGCAGCGCCGTTCGGCGCCGGAGGGAGACACGTGGAACTAGCCGACAAAGACCTGACGGAACTCGTCGCAACAGGGAAGTCGCAAGGCTACTTGACCTATGACCAGGTCAACGAGTATTTGCCCGACGAAGCGGTCAACCCTGATAAGCTCGACAGCTTGCTGATCGCGCTCGAAGAGCAGGGGATCGAGCTGGTCAGTGAAGCTCCCGAGCCCGAGTTGAACGCGGCGGGCGAAGAAAACGGCGACGGCTTTGCCATCGAACAACGCGCGCGGGAAATGCTCGCGCAATCGGAAGCCAACGACGCCGACGCGCCGCGGCTGCGACTGGTCGAAGAGTCGCGCTGGAGCGACGACCCGATCCGACTTTATCTGAGCCAGATGGCCGAGATTCCGCTGCTGACGCGGGAACAGGAAATCTCGTTGGCCAAGAAGATCGAAGTTACGCGCAAGCGTTTCCGTCGCACGCTGCTGTCGTGCGATTTGGCCATGCGGACCACGATCGAAACCTTAAAAAAGGTCCACAACGGCGCGCTGCCGTTCGACCGCACGATCAAGGTCTCGCTGACCGAGCAGTTGACCAAGGAACAGATCACGCAGCGGATGCCGCACAATCTGCGGACGCTCGAAAACCTGCTCAAGGACAATCGCCGCGACTTCCGCGTGGTGATCAGCCGTAGCCGGCCGATGGAAGAACGCCGGGCAGCCGCCTTGCGGTTCAAGTCGCGCCGTCGCAAGGCGCTGACGCTGGTCGAGGAATTGAGCCTGCGGACGCGGCGCATCCAGCCGATGATCAAGCAACTGTGCGAAGCGTCACGGCGGATGGATCAATTGTCGACCAAGATCACCCAGTTGGACGGCAACTCGGCCCTGAAGGACGAACGGGCCAACCTGCGGAAAGAGCTGCTGGATTTGATGCTGCTGACGCAGGAAAGCCCGGCCAATTTGCGACGCCGCTGCGAGAAGATGCAGGTCCAATTCCGCGAATACGAGTACGCCAAGCGCGAGCTGTCCGGCGGCAACCTGCGGCTGGTCGTCTCGATTGCCAAGAAGTACCGCAACCGCGGGCTGAGCTTCCTGGACCTGATCCAGGAAGGGAATACCGGCTTGATGCGGGCTGTCGACAAGTACGAGTACCGTCGCGGTTACAAGTTCTCGACGTACGCCACCTGGTGGATTCGCCAGGCGATTACTCGCGCCATCGCCGACCAGGCCCGGACGATTCGCATTCCGGTCCACATGATCGACGTGTTGTCGAAGTTGCGCAACGTGTCGAAGAACCTGTTGCAGCAATTGGGTCGCGAGCCGACGACCGAAGAGACCGCCCGGGCCGCGGACTTGCCGATCGAGGAAGTTCGCCGCGTGTTAAACATCGGTCGTCAGCCGGTCAGCTTGGACCGTCCGGTCGGCGAAAGCGAAGACACCGCGTTTGGTGAGTTCATCGAAGACGGCGGCACCGAAAGCCCGATAAGCTCAGCCGCGCAGGGAATGCTGCGCGACAAGATCGACGGGCTGCTCAAGACGCTGACCTTCCGCGAGCGCGAGATTATCAAGCTGCGGTACGGCCTCGGCGATGGGTATACTTACACCCTCGAAGAAGTCGGCCGCATCTTCAAAGTCACGCGCGAGCGCGTGCGCCAGATCGAAGCCAAAGCCGTCCGCAAGCTACAGCACCCGGTGCGCAGCAAACAATTGGAAGGCTTCTTGGAAGGGTTGGCAAGCTAAGCCGCCTTCGATTTTCCATGACGCGCGGTAAACACCCCTCCCTTTCAGGGAGGGGCAGGGGGGAGGGTAGAGCCGTTACTGGTCAACAAGCTTAGCGCACAGGAAGTATCACTGAGCGCAATGTTGTTTGACTGTCGACGTCTTTACCCTCACCCGCTCACTGCGTTCGCGACCTCTCCCTGAGAGGGAGAGGTGTAGACGTTTCACTCAGCCCTCGGCGTCATCGCCGGGGGCTTTTTTGTTGAACTCGACGTCCAAGGTTTGCCGTTCCTCGGCGGCGGCGGCGCGAGCTTCTTCTTCCTTGGCCTCTTGCATCACGCGCGCCAAGGCCCGGCCAAAGAACAGGTACTGGAAGCCAACGACCAGGAACATGACCACGGCCAGGACGACTATCAGCAAGAAGTAGCCCATCGTCAAAAACGTCAGCGCCACGCACGCCAACATGAACCCGAGCGCCGCAAATCCAATCGATATCCACGAACCTTTCGGCGGTGGCTGCGGGCTGGGACGCGGGGGGAGTGGGGGGACGTTCGCCACGGTGCGTGTTCGCGGTTGATTGCGATGAAAAAGCCCAGGGGGCGCGACCCCTGGGCTGGTGTTGGGTTCGTTGACGTGTGAGTCGAAAGCTCTAGTCGTCAATAAACTCGGGCACGACCAAGTGCGGGATCACGCCAGCCTGGTGCCCTTGGGCCAGGAAATCGGTGACCGCCTTGCGACCCACCGGGCCAAAGTCGAGTGTCCAATCGTTGACGTACATGCCGACAAACTGGTCAGCCTTCGAGCGGTCCAAGTCGCGGCCGTATTGCAGCGCGTAATCAAGTGCCTCTTGCCGATGGTCGAGCGCGTACTGGATGCTTGCCTTGAGCAGCCGATTCACCTCGCGCATCGTCTCGGGCCCCAGATCCTTGCGGATGGCGTTGGCCCCCAGCGGCAGCGGCAAGCCGGTCTTGGCGTACCACCAAGCCCCCAGGTCGACGATCAGGTGCAGGTTCTTGTTGGCGTAGGTGAGTTGACCTTCGTGAATGATCAGCCCGGCGTCGAGGCGCTGGCCCTGGAACTCGCCGGCCACGACGGCATCGATGATCTGATCGAACGGCACGACGACGTAGTTGAAATCATTCCCCAGACAAAGTCGCAGCGCCAGAAACGCCGAGGTCAATGTGCCGGGGACGGCGATCGTCTTGTCGCGCAACTTGCTCAATGGCACGGGCTGCTGGGCGATGACCATCGGGCCGTACTTGTCCCCCATGCTTGCGCCGCAGGGACACAAGGCGTAGATGTCTGTCAGATAGGCATAGCCGTGCAGGCTGACCGCAGTTAGCTCTAGCTCGCCGGTTTTGGCCCGCTGGTTCAGGGTTTCGATGTCGACCAGTTCGTGCCGGAATTCCAAGTCGCCGGTGTCGATTTTGCCATTGGCCAGGGCGTGGAACATGAATGCATCGTCGGGGTCAGGGCTGTGCCCCACGCGAATAATCTGCTTGGTAATGCTCACTCGAAAGCTCCGGGAACTTGCGGGGAAAGCCGGCGAAAAATGCGGCACAGGGCAGTTTGGCCCATGACCTTGGCGCGGTCAAGGACCACCCAAGACGAGAACCGCGAAAACGGCGTCGAATTAACGCCAGCGGCGCAAGTTGTCGCTATCGACAGAGCGTTAGCCCCCGGTCAATGACCGGGGGCATGCGAGATGACGCGGCGAGGGAGGAGCGAGCAAGTCCGCGACTACGCCTCGAGCGACAACCCTTCGAGCGTCTCGGTCGAGACGCCCATGTTCAAGTGTGGCATGGGGCGATGTTCGAGCTCTTGGCACACCAACTGCCAGGTCTCGCGTTCGATCTCAAGCACGGTGATCGCGTCGGTCAGACGCTGCTCGCTCCGCTCAAGCTGCCCATCGTTCAGCGAACGATGGACAAAGCGGTACAGGTCGCCGATCTGCCGCGCCAGCTCTGGCGCTTTGTTCGCGTCGGGCGAACCGCCCAGTTCGCCGACGACGGCCTGGCAGCGCACGATCGCTTCGGTCGCTTCCCCCAGTTTGCCCGCGCGCAGCGACTCGCGAGCTCGCGTGGCCAGCCGCAACGCCCCGTCGATCAGCATCAGCCGCAGCCGTTGCGGTGTGGCGGTGTTGACCTGGGTTTCGAGGTACGAGCGTGCTGAAGTGGCCATCGGTGGTTCGCCTCGATTGGGAAAAACATTCCGTGCGACGTGCGGCTTCGACGCTATCAGCTAATTCGACCGTCCAGCGAACCGCGGCCCGAAAAAACTTGGCTTCCCCTCCAGGTCGACGCAACCGCACCGGCTGGGTGATAGCAAGTGGCTGAATCGCGCAGCGCGGTGAGCCAGGCTTTGGCTGATCCAGCACCCCAACGCTCGCCAGCCTGTTGCTATCCCGAAGACGAGCCCGACGACGAAGAGGGACTCGATGACTTCGATGAAGACGACCCCCCCGACGAACTGGAGCCACCGCCGCTGTTGAAGCCCAACTGCGACAGAACCGCCAGATTGGCCAGTTGGGACAATTGATTGCTGTTCGACTGCAGCGTGGACAAGGCCGATTCCATATTAGCGAACTCGGTTTGCAATTGTTGCTGTCGATTGGCCAGGTGAGCCTGCAGCGACGCGATCGTGGCTTGCTGATCGGCCACGCGCGTGTCGATGGACGACATCTGGTACGTGATCGTGCCCGTCAGGTTGTTGGCCAACTGGTCCGAGACGGTTTGCAGCTTCTTGGCGAAGCCGACGTTGACGTTGCTGAAAAAATCCTGGACGTTGCCGGCGTTCGCGTTGAGCTGCTGGCTGAGCACGTTTTGGTCGAGTGAAAGTTGGCCCTGTTGGAAGGTGATGCCCAGGTTGGCCAGCGTTTGCACCGAGTTGTCAGGATTGCCGGTCACATAGCCGAACAGGCCGTTCAGGGCTTCCTGCACCTGGATCGTGGTTACGTCCCCTTGCAGCGGCCCGGTGTTCGTGCCCGACGGATCATAGGCCAGGTCGGTCGTCAGCGAGCTGCTCGCCGCGTTGAACTGCGAGACGAAGTTGCTGATTTGATTGACCAGTTGCGAGTTGTCGCCGACGACGCTCAGCGAGACCGTCGCGGTACTGGTCCCCGAGATCGTCACGCTGACGCCCGACGCGACTTGCGTGAACGTGTTGGTCGACGAGCTGAACAACAAAGCAGGCGCGTTGTTCGTATTGGTGCCCAGCCCCAGCACCGCGTCCGACGCCTGGGCCACTTGTTGCAGTTGCAGGCCGCTGACCCCGGTGTCGATCAGCATCTTTCCCTGGGCGCCCGATTGCGAGCTGGTCAGCACCAGCCGATAGGGATTGGCCGAACCGTCGTTAACCAGATTGGCCGAGACCGGCGCGCCCGACGCCTTGATCGCCGCCATGACCGTGTTCAGCGTGTCGTTGGCGCCGATTGAGATCTTGTAGCCGAGCGAGCCGTCGATTTGCGTCGTGCCGCTGCCGGCCAGGTGCAGCTTAGCCGCGGTGGCGCCGCCGCTCAGGTCGACGACCTGCACCTGGCTGCTGCCGCCGGCGCTATCGCTGAGTAGGATGCCGTCGCCGGTGCTGTTGATGCTGGCGGTGACGTGAATGCCCGTGGTGTTGATCGCCTGGATCACGTCGCCGATCGTTTTGATGTTCGAGCCCGACAGGTCGACCGTGGCCGAGTTGCCGGCTGTGTTGATGATCGTGAACTTACCGGCTGGAATTCCCTGGCCGCTGTTCAGCGAGGCCAGCGTGGTATTGGTGCTGATGTAGCGCAGCTTCAAATCGCCCGAGTCGACCGAGTTAGTCGCCGAGTTCACGGCCAGACCCAGCGTGCTAGCCGCGTTGCCCGTGACGTCGGAGATCTGCAGGTTGCTGGTGCCGGTCGTGGTGTCGGTGACCGAAATGCCGTCGCCGGCCGCATTGACCGAGGCCGTCAGGCCAATGCCCGCGCCATTGATCGCGTTGATGACGTCGGCTACCGAGGTAGCGCCGGATAGATCGATCGTCGCCGAGGCACCCGCGCGATCGGTCAACTGCACGTTCCCCAGCGTGCAGGCTCCCGTGCCGCCGTTCAAATCCTTGAGCAGCGTGCTCCCCATGCCGGCCAGCACGCGCTGGCCCGTCAGGATCCCCGAGCCTTGTTCATCGCCGGCAATGCCCAGATCGTTGGCAGCCTGGCTGGCGTTGAGCGCGCTGACATTCAGCGTGCCTCCGCCGCCGGAATTGTCGGTGAGCACCAGGCTGTTGCCATTGGCCGCGATCGAGGCGGTGACTTTGCCCGAGTTGCCCGTCGCGTTGTTGACGGCGTCGAGCACGTTCTGCACGGTGCTGGCCGAGCCCAAGGTCACGTCGAACGTCGAGCCGTCCTTGGCCGTCACGCGGAAGTCGGCCACCGAACCTTGGCGTTGCACGCCCAGCCCGTCGTTCAGGTAGCTCAGTTGCAGGTTGGGGGCCAGTCGGTTGATGTTGCTCCCCGTGATGGTCGAATTGCTGACCGACTGGACAATGCCCAAGTCTTTGGCCGTCGAACCGGTCCCCAGGTCTTGTACCGAGAAGGTGCCGGTCGTCAGCCCCGTCTGATCGGTCAGCACGATCCGGTCGTCCTGCAGCGTGGCGTGGACGCGGATGCTTGAGGTGTTGTTAATCGCGCTGACAACGTCGGTGGTGGTCTGGGCCGCGGTCAGATCGATCGTGGCCGAAGCGCCGCTCCGGTCGGTGATGCTGATCCGTCCGCGCGAGACCCCCGCGCCGCCATTTAATTGGGCCAGCGAGGTATCGGCGGCCAGGTAGCCCCCTTGCTTGATCACCAAGGTACCGGCGCCGACCTTGGCGGTGCTGGCGTCGGCAAAGCCGTTCGAGATCGATTGCTGGGTGGAGGCCAATCGAACCGGCGTGACGTTATAGGTGCCCAGCGCCGCGCCAGTCGACGCGGTAGCGGTCACCAGGCTGGCATTCGAGCTGTTGACCGTGCGTGCCGAAATCGTGTCGAAGCTTTTGAGTTGACTGGCGGTGCTGTTCAGCGCCTGGATCTGGGTCTGCAGCGTCGACAGCGCCGATTTTTGCTTCTGTTCCGTCGTGACCCTGTTCTGCAGATCGGTGATCGGCTGCCCTTCAATTTGCAGCATCGACGAGATCAACTGGCTGGTGTTGATCCCGCTGATCAGACCGACGCTGGATGAGATACGAGCCACGAATCGCCTCCGCAGTCGTGGACGACTGCCTGGTCCTGTTGGCAGCGCGCTGGATCCTCGCTGGCGATCAGCGTCGGAATGCCCAGGTGGCGAACTGTCCGCGGCGAGAACGCGAGCGGCGCTGCAGCACGGCATGCGCGGGCGCGCACGCAGAGTTTCTCTAATAGCTTCTATCGGCAGGACCGACTGGACCTACCCACCAAAATGCAATCGCCCGGCCAGAGGTCATCTGGCCGGGCGATATTGGGTAGCTTAGTCAGAGTTTATTAGCCGTGCGGCAGCAGCGCCAGCACTTGCTGGGGCTGGCTGTTCGCAATCGACAGCACCGAGGTACCGGCTTGCACCAGAATTTGTGCCCGGGTCAAGTTCGCGGTTTCAGCGGCGAAGTCGGCGTCCTGGATGTCGCTCTGAGTTTGCGTCAACTGTTCCAAGGTCGATTGCTGGGCGGTGATGTTGCTGTCCAGCACGTTCTTCTGCAAGGCGCCCAGCGTACCGCGGAGCGTGGCGATCTGGCTAATGGCCTGGTCGACCAGCGTGGCCGCCGTGCTCAGGTCCGAAGCGCTCAGCGAGTTGGAGCCACCGGTCAGCAGCGAGCTGATGCCCGACTGGCCGGTGGTCAGCACGTTGCGGCCCAAGGTCGTCAGGTCCAGACCCTGGATGTTGGCGGTCACCTGGTTGGTGAAGTTGACGGTCGGTCCAATCTGGAACAACGCGCCACCGCTGACATCGAAGCTCGACGTGGCCGACGCCGGAGCGTTCAGGCCCGGGTTCGTGCTGGTGGAGCTGCCGGCGGCGTTGAAGACGCCAACGTCGCCCGCCTGGGTCGTGCCCGACGAAACCGCGACCAGGCTGGCCGAGCCGACCGAGCCTGGCGTTGTCGAGGTCAGGATGATATTCGCGCCGGCGTTCGAGACGGCGGCCGGATCGATCGCGGCATGCACGCCGCTGGTCTGCGATGTCTTGTTGATCGCGTCGACCAACACGCGGCTGTCGCCTTGCAGGGCCGCCACGTTGACCCCCGTGATCGAGGTCGAAGTGGCGACACCACCCAAGTTGCCATGCAGCGTGAAGGCGATCGTGTCGCTCCCCGCGCCGGTCAAGTGGTTGATGCCAGCGCCCGCGGTCGAGCTGGTGCCGACGAGGGTGGTGGTGGCCTGGGTCGGCTGGGTGCTCGGGGCGTTGGTGTTGGCGGTGAAGGTGATGGCCGAGCCGTTGTAGTTGATCATGGCGCCCGTGCCGGTGAAGCTGTCGGTGCCCAAACTCGTGGAGACCGTGCCAGCCACGTCCTTGCCAGCGATCGACGACTGGGTGCCAGTGCCGTTCAGCAAGGTCACGTCAGCCGCGTTGGTGGCCGAGATGGCGCTGACGGTCAGCACGGCGGCCGAGCCGTAGTCGTTCGTCTTCAAGCTCACGTCGGCCAGGTTGCCGCCGTTGGTCGAAGCGGTGACACCCGTCTGGGCCGAGACGCGGTTGATGGCCGACGACAGCGTCGAGCTGTCGTTGATGATCTGATCATTGTTGACCGTGATCGTCGCGCTGCCCAGGCTGCCGGTGATTTGCAGCGTGACCTGGTTCGACGTGCCGTCCACGCCCGTGGCCGTGGACTGGGTGGTCGTGGCGCCGATCAGGGTATTGTCACCCGAGGCATTTCCCGCCGCGCCACCGAAGGTGGCCAGCGAGGTCGAGCCGACGCCGCCCGAAGTCAACACGATGTTCCCCGACGAGACCGCGGCCGAGACACCCGTGGTGCCGGTTCGCGAGTTGATCAGGTCACGCAGGGCGTTCAGGCCCGACGCGCCATCGGTGGTGATCACGTCGTTGCCGGTCAGGGTGCCGTCGTTCAACTCGGCGGTCGAAATCGTGGCCGAACCCTTGTTGCCAGTGATGGTGAAGGTGGTGGTGCGGCCGCTCAGATTGCCCGAGGTGCCGTTGGTGCCCGCGGTTAGCGAGCCGACACCCGCGGCAAAGGCCGTGCTGTCCGGCGAGGCCGTACCGGCGGTGGCGCCAGTCAGGACGGTCTGCACGGCGGCCTTGTTGCCGACGGTGCTGGTGCCGCCCGCGGCGCCATAGCTGATCGCGCTGCTGTTCCCCGCGGCATTGGTGATGACCACCGTGTTGCCGGCGCCCACCGCGGCCGTGACGCCCGTGTTGGTGGCGTTGCCGGTAATTGCGGTGACAATCGCCGTCGCGACGTCGGAGGCGGTGGCGAAAGTCGAGGTGTCAACCGTGAAGTTGTCGGTGCCGCCGCTATTGGTGATCGAGAAGGTCACCGTCTTGCCGGCGTCGGTCGTGGTGCCGCTGGTGGCGGCCAACGTCGACTTCGTCGAGTCGGTCGAAGCGGCCGTCGCGGTGACACTCGCCAGGGCGCCCGTGCCACTGCCAACCGAGTTCAGTACGACGTTGCCCGAGACCACGCTGGCGGTGACGCCCGTGCTGGCGGTCGTGCCGTTGACTAGACCGGCCAGATAGGTCGCACCCGCGCCGCTGCCAGCCAGCAGCGACGATTGGGTGGCGGTGACGCTCTGGCTGCCGGCGTTGCCGGTGACATTGAGCGTGACGGTCGCCGCGCCGCCGGTCAAACCGCTCAGGCTGGCCATCGTGATCGTGCGCGAGGCGCGCGTGTTCGACGACAAGCTTTGCAGGGCGGTGCCGTTGATGGTCGTGGTGGTGCGAGTGCTGCTGCCCAGCGAAAGGTTACGCAAGCTGGAGCTGCCACCGACCACTTGGCTGTCGCCCGCTAGGCTGACGGTCTTCTGAGTAGCCGATTGAGTCAGATTGAGGGTCACGTCGTTGCTGGCGCCGGCTTGCTTGGCGCTGGGGTTGAACGACGAGACGTTGATGTCCGAGGTGCTGCTGAACAGACCGGCGATGCTGCTGCTGGTGACGTTAAAGGCCTTGCTGCCGTTCAACAGGTAGCTGCCACCGAACACCGTGGTCTGGCCGATACGCAGGATGCTTTGCAGGTCCGAGTCGACCTGGACCTGGTTGGCCGAAATCTGGGCCGGGGTGATGGCCCCGCTGTTGGCCGATTGTTGAACCAGACCACGCACGTCGTTCAACAACGAGCTGACTTGCGACAACGCCGAATCAGCGGTGGCCAGCATGTTGTTGGCTTGCTGGCTGTTGCTGATCGAGGCGTTAACCGAGGTGATTTCCGAGCCCAGAATCTGGCTGGCAATCAAACCACCCGGGTTGTCCTTGCCGCTGTTGATTTGCAAACCGGTTGACAACCGCGTCAAGGCTTGCTGCAACTTCGACTGCGATTGCGTCAGATTGATCTGAGCGGTGAGCGAGGTCAGGTTCGTGTTAATGCGGGTCATTCGCGAAACCCCTTCTCAAGTTTGGGTCCAAATCTGGTTCAGCTTCACCGGACCCGCAGGAAGTTCTGCTTACCGGCCAACGCTGTTGCGTGCGACGCTAGTTTGTTCCGAACGCTTTGGCTCGTAGTGTCTGGAACGTTGAACTGTAGGTTGTGTTTTGTGAGCGCGGGGTGCAGGTGGAATGTTTTTTTCGCTTCGCCACGGACCAATCGATCCGACCTGCGACGCCTCGCTATCACAATGCAGGCGTTATCGTCGCCCCATTTTTATACGCTTGAGAAAAACTCAGGTGGCCCCGGAAGCTTTGACTAAAGAAATCTCTTGCCAAGGCTGCCTTGAACTGCGCGATCGACAGAGCACGTACAGTCGTTAAACATGAACTTGTTGAGAGGGCTTTCCGGCGAGGCGCATCGGATTCGCGCAATCCGCGGCGCGGGGCAAGCCGCTAGCGACCGGTGGCCCCAATGGGTGCTTCACGAATCGCGCAGGATATAGATGTCAGCGTCAATGACCGGCGCGGGGCGAACTGCCAGCGCGCGGTGTCACGCAACCGACGCCTGGCGGGAGAAAATGGCGAGAAACTCACGATTGGCAGCCCGCCCATCGGAACTTCAGTGCTTTGAAGGCGCTGGCAGCCGCGCGACTGAGCGGGTTCTGGCGGCGGCCAGTCTAGCGGCGATCGGGAGGCGTGTTCTTGCCCGCACTTGGGCGGGGGCCTTGCGGGCGGCCCACCGTTCGCGCCACGTTCGGGTCCAATTGGCTGGCCTTCAGATTCTCACGCTGAATCGCCTCGTAAACCTCTTGGCGATGGACGGGAATCTCGGTCGGCGCCTCGATACCCAATCGCACTTTGTCACCACGAATATCAACAATCGTGATCACAATGTTATCACCAATGATGATGCTTTCGTCGCGTTGCCTCGACAATACAAGCATCTTCTGCTCCTTGGTTCGTTAAGGCCTGCCGCGTTTGATTCCGTGCAGCGGCCGTTTGCTGGGATGTTCCGGTCTGGTTCGACACTCTCAAGTGTGACACGTGTTTTGTGCCGTGCCGAAAAAATCTAAGCCGACTTCCGCAATTTGGTCGTCGCGCCGTCCAGCAGGTGTTGCACGGCCAATTCGCCGTTGGCGATCACCTGGCGTCCCAGCCGGCGCGGCAAGTTGATCACGATCGGCGCCTTCAGATTAAGCGTCAAACCCGATTCGTTGCGACCCAAGATGACCAGCACCTGGGCCGCGCTCACTTGTTCCAACTCCAGCGGGGCGAGCTCGCTGCGATAGACCCGAAACTGGTAATCGGGCACGAATCGCCGCGGGCTGACCAGCGCCAGCGCGACCTCGGGCTGTGAAAGACATTGCAGCCAGCCCAGCGCGTCGTTGTGCGCATCGGCCAAGAGCACCCATTGCCGGCAGGCTTCCAGCCCCAGCAGGCCGCTGTTGAACGTCAGCACGTCCCCTGGTTCGACCGATACCGAGCCAAATCGTGTCGTTTTCAACAGCATGGAATCTCTGCCTTCCGCTAGGTATCGAGCAGTTTCCGGGCGCACCGAGGGCGCTTCTTTGGAACTATCGGTACAAACGGAGAATTGCGCACAACAAAAAAGTTGGGCGTGGAACTGTCAGTCGCCGCGCGGCCAACAGTGAGCGCCGCTGTCAGCGAAGGCGGATTGCTACCAATGACAGCGACTGGCGCTCGGACGCCGCCTGCTAAATGAAGTTCAGCAGCGTCAACTGCGAGATCGAGCCGGCCGTCCGCAACGTCGCTTCATAGGCGGTCTGCTGGGACATCAACTGCGAAATCACCGCCGCCATGTCGATGTCCATCGTGTTCGAGATGCCGGTCTGCAGATTGGTATTCGTCGAGTTCAACTGGGTCTGCAGCGCGTCCATCCCCTGCTGCCAGACGCCGATTTCGGCTCGGGCCGCGTTCACCGAGACAATGCTGGACTTCAGCATGTCCGTCGCCGAGCCAATTGCCGCGGTGTCGTTGCTTTCTAGCGCCGACTGCAAGTTCAATAGCGCGGTGAACACGCCCGCGGTCTGTTGCGGGTTGACGTCGTCGCCCGACAGGGTCTGCGGCGCGCCGCCGTTGGCGGTGGCGGTGGCCGTTACGTCGACCGCGCCCGTGCCGTCATTGGGCGAGCCGTCCGCCGGGTCCAAGCTGGCGGTGAAGTACTGACTGGCCGTCGGGTCGGCCGCCAGCGTGCTGATGATGGTATTGGCGGTCGTGACGCCCGACTGGACGCCGAACACCAGTTGCTTGGTTGCCGGGTTATAATTGACCGACGGCGGGTTGGCGCCGGTGTCGACAAAGCTAATCGTCGCGCCGTTCACCGCCGAACCGACGCCTGTTGCGTTAAAGAGCAGGTCATTGTTCGCCCCGGCGCTCGCGACCGTGGCCGAAGCGGTCGCGCCGGCGTTGGGCGTCGCGCTGATGGTAGCGCCGACCGGAACCAGCCCCAGTTGCGTCACCAGTGCGCCGGCGGTGCCAGGCGTGACCTGAATCGAGCCCGAGCCAGGATTCGGCGGGCCGTCCTCGCTCAGTTGGATGCCGTTGCCATACTTGTTTAGCGACGCGACCACCGGGATGCCGCTCCCCAGGTTGGTGGCGTTGTTGTTAATGGCGCCCAGCACGTCGCCGATGGTCGTGGCGCTGTTCACATCGACGTTGAACGAAACACCATCCATGCGTGTGATGGAAAACGAAGTGCCCGGCGTGACGGTGATCCCGTTGCCATTGTTCAGTGCGGACAACGGCGTGGTGTCCGTAAACGTGCGAATGCCCAACTGGGTAGCCGTGGTGCCGCCGTTTTCGCCGATCGACAGCGCTGAACCGCTGAGCCGCGATTGAACTTCAATGCCGGTGCCGGCGCTGTTGATGCGCGCGTACAGGTAAGCGCCGCTGCCGTTGATCGAATTGAGCAGATCCTGCACCGTTTTGGCGCCGCTCAGGTCGATCACCGAACTCTGCCCGCCGTTGGTCACTTGCAGGCCCGAGACCTGGTCCAGAATCGTGCCGCTGCCATTCGCGGTGACCGCTACGTTCAACGGCTGGCCGTATGAATCTTGCACCGCCCCGGTGCCGTCGTTGTTGAGTTCAGCCGGGTCAAGCTGAGCAGTAAACGAAGTCTGTGAATTGATCGCCGCGGCAATCTGGTTGGCTGTCGAGCTTCCTGATTGAATGATCACGGTCAGCGTGTTGGCGTCGGCGCCGGTGTTGTAAGTGCTGCCGGACAGTCCGATGGCCGAGGCGGGAATCACGCCGCCGCTGCTGTTGGCTTCGCCGCTGGAATCGCGGGCGGCATTGAAATGCCCCTCGGCATTGATGGCGTTAATCAGCGTCTGCGTTGAGGTCTGGCCCGTGCTATCGACCGATAGCGTGAGCGTGTTGGTGCCGGCATTCCAAGAGGCGGTGGCGTTGTCGCCGATGGCGCCGCCATTCACAATATTGATGTGGGCGTTGTTGTACGCCGTACCGGCCGTCGTGGCTGTAAGGACGAGATCGTTTGCCGCGCCGGGCAGCATCAAGGCCGCCGTGGCCGACAACGGGGCCGCCGAGTAGAATGCGCGCTCGTGCCCAGCGGTCAAACCGGGGCCCGCTTGCAGGTGCGAGCTATCGACATACCTGACCGTCACGCCGTTGTAGTCCGTTCCGTTTTGCGGCGCGGTGATCAACAAATCATTGTTCGGCCCTTGGGACGACATGTTGGCGCTGGCTCGCGTGCCCAGCAAGTCGGCCAACGGCGTGGTCGCCAGCAGCGCCGGCTGCAGGGGCAATCCCACCAGCGGGCCGGTACCGATGGCCGCCGTGTTGGCAATACCGAGCTGTTCGGCCGTGTGGCCGCTGCCGACGTCGGTAATGCTAAGATTGCCGCCGCCAGCCGAGTCGAGTTGAATCGTCAGCCCCGTAGGCGTCACATGGGCGGTCACCGTGCGACCCGCCGGAGGGTTGCGCTCGATCAATTGCGCCACGTCCCCCAGGGTCGAAGCGCTGCTCAGATCGATCGTGCTCGAGTGCGTGCCGTCCGAGACGATGATGCTTCCCGGGCTCACACCTTGGCCGCTGTTGAGCTGGGACAACTGCGTGGTCAGCGACAGCGACGGGGTAAACGCGCCGCTGCTCAACGCCGACGTCATTGCGCCAAATGCCGTGTTGCCGTCAATGTTCGTTGGCATCAGGGCATTGAGCGACTGGAAAGTTTGCAGCGATTGATCGTTGCCGTTGTAGACCACGCCGGCGGTGGTGCGCGTGAAGGCCGTGGTCCCGGTGGCCGTGCCGGCGAACAGGGACCGGCCGTTGAAGGTTTGATTCGCCGAAGCCAGCACCTGGTTCAACAGTTGGCTAACCGACTGGGCGGCGATCGCGCGCTGGCTGTCGCTGGCCGTTGAACCGGTGGCCTGCAGCGCCTGGGTCAGGGCCTGGTTCAAGGCGTCGCTGACGCTCGACAGCGCGCTGTCCGTGGCCCCCAGGAATGCGTTCGTCATGTTGATATTCGTCTGCAGTTGGCCGTTCCGTGACAGGGCCGTCTGCATGGCAATGCCGCGCAGCGCCGCGTTGGGATCGTCGCTAGGCAGCGCGTATTTCTGGCCAGTGCTGACCTGAGTTTCGAGCTTGGCCAGTTGCAGCTGATTGTTCTGCAGCTGCGCCAAGAGCTGGGTGCGCTCGTAGTCGTTGCTGATGCGCGGGATCGGAATGGAATTGATGCGCGACATGGCCAATAGCTCGCTAGATCTGCATCAACGTGTTAAGCATCTCGTTGATCGTCGAGATGATCTTGGCCGAGGCCTGGTAGGCTCGCTGGTAGGTAATCATGTTGACCGCTTCCTCGTCCACGTTCACGCCGCTGACGGCGTTTTGCTGGGCGGCTAGCGTGCTTTGGTACGAGGTGGCGCCATCCGAGACCGCTTGGGAATTGGCGGATGCTTGGGCCGTGTCGGTCGTCAGCGCGGCGTTCAACTGGCTGAACGTCTGGCCCGGGTGCGAATCGAGCGGCTGGTCAAGAAAACCCGACATCGTTACGGCATTGCTGACATCGTTGCCGATGCCTGCGGTGCTGGCCGCGAACTTGGTCGGATCATTCAACACGGTCGAGTTGACGCCGATGGTCGAGGCGTCGCTGCCGGTGAAGAACGTGTTGAGCCCCAGCGCCGAGAGCGCGCCGCTGGTGTCGTTGCCGAAGGTGAATTGCAAGTTCGGCGAGGCGCTATTGATCGTCAATTGCCCTTGACCGTTGACCGACGCCGAGATGCCCGAGATGCCGTTTAACTGCGATGCCAGGCTCGACAGGGTTGTGTCGTGATTGTTCAGCCCCGACAAGTCGACGTTGACGACCGAGGTCGTTGTCTGCTGGGTCTGGGTGTTGTAGACCTGCACCTGGAACGAACCGCTGGTCGGCGTCACGCTCAGGCCGGCGGCGTCCAAAGGCCGGCTGTTGCTCGACACGCTGTTCAAGCTGGTTAGCGTCGAATAGCCCGTCTGTCCCTGGCCGCTGGTGTAAATCTTGTTGAACTCGCTGGCCAGCGTCGAGGCGACGCCGTTCAGTTGGTCGGTGAAGCCCCCCAGAATCGTGTCGCGCGATTGGACCAGGCCGTACATCTCGCCGCCGCTCATGTCCAATGGGGCCTGGGTGTCCTTGAGCACGATGTTCGTGACCACCTGTCCCCGGTCGGCGCCGTTGGTCGTGTCGAGTTGGCGCTCGGTTCCCTGATAGACCAAATAGTCGTTGCCGACAAAGACGTTGGCATTGCCTTGCTGGTCGAAGTTCACTTTGACGTTGACCAGCTTCGACAAGCTGTCGAGCGCCGCGTTGCGCTGATCGACCAGGCCGACGGCGCTGCTGCTCCCCCCTTGCGATCCCGTCAAGTTGCTGACCTGGAGGTTCAGGCCGGCGATCTGGTGGACCAGGCTATTGGCTTGTTGCACGTCCCCTTTGAGCTGTGAGTCGGCGTCAGAACGCATCTGGGTGACTTGTTGCGCCAGGCTGTTGATCGTCCGCGTCAACGCCTGGCCATTGAGAACCGCCGTGTTGCGAACCGAAACATCCTCAGGCTGATTGACGACATCCTGCAGGCTGCCAAAGAATTTGGTCAGCGACGAGGTGATGTTGGTCGAGCCCAGGCTGTTGAGCGCCCCTTCCAGGTTTTGATACGTGGTTAGCTGAGTTTGCGCGCTGGCCTGGTCGCCGTTCGCGGTTCGCAAGCGTTGATTCAGGAACTGGTCAATCTGCTGCCTGACGCCGGTGACCTCGACGCCCAGGCCCATCAACACGTTCCCCACCTTTTCCGTGGTGGCGGGAACCTGGACCAGCTGCGCGCGGCTATAGCCCGGTGTGTTGGCGTTGGCGACGTTTTCGCCGACGACCTGTAATCCAAGCTGCGCCGCCATCAGCGCATTGTTGGCGACCTGGATTGAGCCGAACAAACTCATCAGCGCACCGAGGACTCGACGCGAGGCGGGAAATCGACAGTGGAGGGCGATCGAAAACAGAAGAGCGATCGCCGCGCAGCTAGCTGTGCGTTGTCGCTAGGCGGCCTGGTCGACCAATGCGCCTTGATCGCCCGCGACGTCTCCTTTTTCATACGTCGGCCGCATGCGACCTCGGGTCGCGATAATTTCTAGCAATTGTGACAGATGTATCAGCGTCCGCTGTGCTACCACCCAGTTGGCCAGATTCTGCTGGTGTAGCAAGCGTGTCCGCTGAGTCGTTTCGGCGACGCGCTGCGATAGCTGCTGGCGGTCGATGCCTGGCGCTGCTGTCACCAGCGTGCGGATGCTGTCGCTCGGCAATCCTTGGCGCGAGGCGCGTGCCAGTAGTTGCTGGCGCTGTTCGTGGCAGCGCTGCAATCGCTCGATCAGCGACTGTTCCACGGCTTGCACCTCGGCCAGCCCGGCCAGATCGCTCTGGGCCAGACAATCGCGCTTGCGCGTCAGCGCCGCGAACAACTCGTCCTGAGTCGACGACAGATTGTTGAGCAGTTCGACCAGTTCCGGTTCCCAGGAGTCGTTCATAGTGGCCTGTGCCAGGGGGTGATTTGCAAATCGGTGCGGCGGTGGTTACTCGTTGAAGTCGGGCTATCGATCGTGGCTGCGTCGGTTATCGCCGCGGCGCGTTGAACAGTTGGAACATGTCGCCGGTCAGCGAATGGCCATCGGCCTTGGTGAATTCTTGGGACAAGATCTGGTCGAGCTGCCCCTGGAAAATCTCCTCGGCGCGGCCGCCGTGAAAGTAGGCCGGCTTGCCCACCGAGGTCCGCATCGACGACAGCATCTGGCTGAAGAATGTTTCGCCGACAAAGTTGTCGAACGCCTCGCGCAACTCGGGCTGCTTGGCGGCCCGCGGGGCCACGCTGGCCGCTGGCATCGATGGGTTCGACATGATCGAGCTGATGTTCATCGCGTTGATTCCGTGAGAAGGGTTCGATCCGGTGGACGATTACTCAACGATCAGTTTGCCGTGCAGCTTGCCGTTCCGTTCCAGGCTCTTGATGATGTCAATCACGTCGGGTTGCGGCACCTTCAAGGCGTTGAGCGCCTCGACCAGGGCCTTGAGCTTGGTGGTCTGGCCCCGTTCGGTGTCGATCGGCACAAAGCGATTGGCCGGCAGGTTGTCGCCGGTTTCGACGACCACGTTCTTGTGGGTGACGACGACCGCCCCCATGGTCACGTCGGCGCCGATCACGATGCTGCCGGTCTTTTCATTGACGACGACGCGGGCCTCGGTCTGGGGTTCCTGGATCGTCAGGGCCAGCACCTGGCTAATGAACGCCACCGGTTCCGATTGATACTGAGCCGGCACTCGCACTTCGACGTTGACCGCCGTCTGTGCCCGGGCCAACGGGCCGTCGTTGCTCTGAATGCTGAGCTGGCTGTTGATGACGTCGGCGACTTCCTGGGCCACTTCAAAATCGGCGTGATGTTCGTCGAGCACCAGCGTGATCTTGTTGTCCTTGGCGAAGACGTTGATGAAATCTTCTTCCAAGCGGCACCCGCGATGCACCTTGGCTCGCGTGGCCATTTTGGGATCGTCGACGTGCAGTTGGCCTTGGGCGAAGGCAAAGACGCGCTCGCTGTCGACCTGCGGACCTTGCATGGCGGTCAGGAACAACTCGCCGCCAGCCAGACTCTTGGCCGCGCCGATCGAGCTGACGACGCAGTCCAACTCGTCACCCTGGCGAGCGCCGCCGGGGGGAATCGTGGCGGTGACCGTCACCAACGCGACGTTCCGCGATTCTTTCAATTCGGCCGCGCCCGACTTGCCAATGGGGTTCTTCATCAGGTCCATTGCGGTGGCCAGACTGCGAATCGTCGGCAAGAACGTGCCGCCGTCCCCAGTCCCCGGCAACCCCACGACAATGCCCAGACCGTGCAAGGTGTTGGATTCCTGACCCTTGACCCGGCAGATGTCTTTGAGCCGCGTGGTCGCGAAAGCTGGCGAGGCAGCGAGCCCGAGCCAGGCGACGGCAACCGCGGCGATGATTTGTTGATGAATCTTCATATGCTGCGTCTCGATGAGCTTGCCAACCGGCGACGCGACTAGAACGGCTTGACCTGGTCCAGAATCTTCAGCAGCCAGCCGCGGCGATAAGCGTCGCGGACGTGCCCTTTCTCGCGCTTGTAAATGCTCAACTCGTTGATGTCTTCGCTCATCACGGTGTTGTTGGGCAGGATGTCTTCGCGGCGGATGATGCCCGACAACGATTGCTCCCAGACTTCGTGGTTGCTTTGGTACCGATCGTGAGCCTCGATCACCAACGTGCCGTTCGGACGCACGTCGACCACGCGGGCCGCGATGGTGAACTTGACCGATTCCTTGGTGTCCATCGACATCGTGGTCCGGTATTGGCTGTTTACCTGGCCGCGGACGCGCGGGTCATTGGCTGGCGTGGTGCCAAAGATGCCGAAGCCGTCGAGCCCGATCCAGTTTTGCAGATTCAAGTCGGCGTTGTTTTGGGCTCGACGTTGCACCGCTCCTTCGGCCAACACTTGCGAGTTTTCGCTAACGATGACGGTAATGATGTCGTTCAGTTGCATTTCGCGCGGCGCGTCGACCTTCAAGTAGGTCCAGGAGTTCCCTTCCAGCGACAGCGGCGCGCGAGCCTCGGGCGCTCCGTACAAGCTGCTGCTTTGGGCGAACACTTTGCTTTCCACGCACCAGGCCAGACAGCCGACCGTGGCACAGGCGATCAAACGTCGTTTCATCGTGAACCTCCCTCACCCTGGGCCGCCGCCACTGCGCCGGCCGGGGCCATGCCTCCGCCGGCCGCGTGGGCGAACACTTCGACTTCTTGAATCCCCGTGCAGCGGGCAAAGAACGTCTGGCGATTCAGCAGCGACTCGATCGAAATCAAGTCCCCCTGGCTGGCGTCCTCGCGGGCCCGGCCCGTCGTTCGCACCAAGAGGCCAGCGCTCCGCACATAAACCGTCACCACGTCGCCGCGGCGAATCACGATCGGCGCTCGCACGTCGTCGGCGTCGAGGTACTGACCGGCGGCCAGCACTTGAGTGGTTTCCATGCCGATCACGTCTTCCAATCGCGTGAACGGCGCGGCCCCTTTGGAGTCAAACTTCACGCCTCGTTCCAGGGTCACATCGCCTGAGCGAATCACTCCCCCGCGAGGCAAGGCTTTGTTCAACATTACCACCGCTGGCGGCAGCGACACGCGAACTTCGATTTCAAACGTCGAGGCATTCGGGCTGCGCGGCGCGACAGTCATTTTCTGGGCGCCCAGCCACGGGGCCTTGCCACCGCTGATTTGCACTTGCGTGTTGGCCGCCAGCACCACATTGCCCTGGTCGCCGGTCAGGTTCAGTTCCAAGTTCCATTGTTCTTCATGCCCGGCCCGGCCATTTAGGTAGCCCGCCACGGCTGCGCGGACGGCATCGTTCGCGCGGCGGAGTTGCGCCGGATTGGGCGGGGCAACGGCCTGGGACGCTTCATCGACGGTGGCGTTGATGATTTCAATTTGGCTAGCGCCGGCCAGACGGTGCTCGAGCATGTTCACGCCGCGCTGCACCAGCAGGTCTTGCAACTCGCGAATCCGCAGTTGCCGCTTGGCGCCAGGTTGCGGCGCCGGGAACAGCTCGACGCCGCGCAGGGCGTGCAGCAGTTGCGCATCGTCGGTGTAAATGTCGGCCACGTCCCCCAGGTGGACCAGCACGTCGGTGGTTTTGATCGAGCCGCGCAGAACCAACTCGGCAGCGTCGGCCGGTGTGACGACCGCGGCGCCGATGACCAAGGCGGTCAGCAGCACGACGCAACGAGCGAGAATGTTGTGGAGTTGCTTCATGTTAAACGCTCGCGATTAGAATCGGCGCAAATTGCTGATCAGCTGCAACATCTGGTCGCCGGCTTGCACGACTTGGGAGTTCAACTCGAACGACCGCTGCGTGGTGATCAGGTCGACCAGTTCGTTCACCGGGTCGACGTTCGACAATTCCAACGTGTTCTGCACCAGCGAGCCCAGGCCAATGGTGCCGGGCGTGGCGATCTGCGCCGGCCCGCTCGACAACGTGTCCGAGTACAGGTTCTCGCCGTTCTTCAGCAAGCCTTGCGGGTTGAAAAAACGGGCCAACTGAATCTGGCCGGCCGTGGTGAATTGCGTGTTGTTGGCTTGTTGCACCTGGACGGTGCCATCGGGACCGATGGTCATATTCATCCAGTCCTGGGGCAACTGAATGGCGGGGAACAACTGCCGGCCGGTTTGGGCCGAGCCGATCACCATCTGATTCTGCGAGTTGACCGAGAAGTTGCCGGCTCGAGTAAAGACCTGTTGCCCCGAAGCCGGATCAACCACGACGAAAAAGCCGGGGCCGTTAATGGCCACGTCCGTCGGATTGTTGGTGGTCGAGAATGCGCCTTGGCTGTAGTCGGTCTGAATCCCCTGCACGCGTGTGCCCAGGCCCACTTGGATGCCGACGGGGGTGTAGTTCTGCTGGGCGTCGATCGTGCCAGGCAACTTGATCTCTTTGTAGAACAAGTCTTCAAAGTTGCAGCGATCACGCTTGTAGGACGTGGTGTTGACGTTGGCCAGATTGTTGGCGATCACGTCCAATTTGGTTTCCAGCGCCCGCATGCCCGTCGCGGCGGTGTACAGTGTTTGTACGCTCATCGTTTCTCAACCAATTACTTGCGTTAGGGAATCAACATTGTTTCGTGGGTCGCCCGCTTAGCTGACTTTCATCAACCGATCGAGCAAGCTGCCCATCATCTGATCTTGAAAACGGACCATGTTCGTATTGGCCTCGAACACGCGCGAGGCTTCAATCAGTTCCATCATTTCCTCGGCCGGCCGCACCGTGGACAGTTCCAAGTGACCCGTCAGGACGTTTCGATCCTCGACGGGCACGGGCTCGACCGGCGCCAGTGGTCGGAACAAGTTGTCGCCCATCTTGGCCAGATCGCCCAGCGAATTGGGACGAACGATCGCCAATTGGGTCGTGACGCCGTCTTGCGTCAATTCGCCCCGCTGATTGAACGAATACGGCGGACCATTCGGATTGACGAACATGGGCCGCGTGTCCGACGCCAGCAGCAAGTCCCCCTCGGGCGTTTGCAAAAAGCCCTCGGGATTGATTCTGAAGTTACCGGCTCGCGTCAGCAGATCCTGTTCGCCGCGGCGGACCATGAAGAAGCCCTCGCCAGGAATGGCCAGATCGTTTAACTGACCAGTCTCTTTCAGCGGCCCAGTCGAGTAGTCGGTGCTGGTCTCAAAGCCGATCACGCCGCCGCCCATGTCGTTGATCGAGCGCGAGCCGGGCACGTCCTGGCCCCGTTGCGTCTCCTCGGCGTAGCGCGCCTGGAAGATCGCTAGCGTGCGCTTGAAGCCGGGCGTCGAGGCGTTGGCAATGTTATTGCTCAACACTTCGAGCCGCGTGCTTTGCGCCTGGGCGCCTTCGGCCGAGATGTACAACCCGTAGGGCATCGCGAACGCTATCCATTGTTCATTGGGCTCGTCGCGCGGCGCGTTGGATTTAACGCGCCGGTAGCGACGAGCTATTGCGTGACGCCTCTCTTAGCAACCGATGTGCCAAGACGCGTGGAGAAGCGAAATCGAATTACGTTGCGGCGCGCAAGATGCGAAGAAATCGCGAGTTACGAATGGTCGCGCCGTGGGAAATTGCAGATGCGTGCCGCGCGGCAAAGTTTGCGCAACCGGCAGAGTTTGCCGGTCGACGAGCGCAATCTCCGCTGACAGCATCAAGTCAGCCCAAGCGTCAACTCGCTCGGCATTGCTCGATCAGCTCAGCCGCGCCTTGGGCCAGTAGTTGCTCGGCCACCTGCTTACCGAGCTTCTTGGGATCGGACGTGTCGGCCTGCCCAGCGGCATACAGTCGTCTGCGCCCGTCGGCCGATAGCACGACCCCGTCGAGTTTCAGTTGATCGCCGCTGACACGTCCCCAGGCTCCAATTGGCGCCAAACAGCCGCCGCACAACGTGGCCAGCATGCTTCGTTCCGCTAGCACGGCGGCATGGGTCACCAGGTCGTCGAGCGTCGAGACCGCGCGTCGCGTCGCTTCGTCGTCGCCGCGACCTTCGACGCCCAGCGCCCCTTGCCCGACGGCGGGGAGCATCAAGCTGCGCGGGAAGACTTGCGTGACATGTTCCGCCAGTCTCAGCCGATCAAGCCCCGCTTCGGCCAGGCAGATAGCGTCGTATTGCCCCTCGCGCAACTTGCGAAGCCGCGTGTCGATGTTGCCGCGCAGGTCAGCCATTTTCAAATCGGGCCGAGCGTTCAACAGTTGCGCCCGGCGACGCAGGCTGCCGGTGCCGATGGTCGCTCCTTGTGGCAACTGATCGAAGGGCAAACTTTCCCGCGATAGCAAGGCATCGCAAGATGACGCCCGCGGTGGCACGGCCATCAGGGCCAGGCCCGCGACCGGCGCGGTTGGCAAATCCTTGAGGCTGTGGACCGCCAGGTCGATTTCGTGGTCGAGCAAGGCCCGTTGCAATTCCTTGGTAAACACTCCGTCGCCGCCGGCAATGGCCGAGATGGGGCCGGCTTGCGCCTTGTCGCCGCGAGTGGCGATGACCACCAACTCGACCTCGTGCCCGGCGGCGCGAAGTTGATCGGCGACCCAGTCGGATTGCCAGCGGGCCAAAGGGCTGCCGCGCGTGCCAATTTTCAATGCCATTCAAATCCAACCGCCTCGCAAGAGGTCAAGGCAAATGGTGGGGTCAGAAGGGAGTCCCATTCATCCATGCAAGCAAGACCATCAACAGAATCTGGCAAATCAAGACACCGACAAAAACTACGGCTGCACGCCACCACACGACGCGACAGCCATATTTGAGGATCGCAATATCGAGCGGTGCAATGACGAAAAATGTCCAACCTCCCAAAAAGGGAAAAACTACGATACCACAGATCACATTTGCAACGGCAATGGCCGCGCTTACGAGAAACATATGAGCCCAGTTCGGTCCGTCCTGTCCTAAGAATCCCTTAGCGAAGCAGGCGTACAAAACTATCCCGACAATAGTCGTGATCAGACCGAACAAAGGAAAGCCCCTCGCGTTTAGGCAAGCCGGAAAACATCGAGTGTATTAGCACTCGATCTGATACGCAAATGGCGTTAGACGTTTCCCTGCGCGCGAGCCATGATCGCGACGAAGATCGCCTCGGCGCCGGCGTCGCGCAGCACGCGGCCCACTTCGTTGCAGGTGTGCCCGGTGGTCAGAATGTCATCGACCAATAGCACCCGCGCGCCGCGCCAATCGTACGACGCGCTCGCGCGAAAGGCTCCTTGGACATTCTTACGCCGCTGGTCGGCGTTGACGCGCGACTGAGGCAGCGTGGCCCGCCGGCGCGATACGCCGTGGACGATACACCGCGTGCCGAGCCGGCGCGAGACCGCTTCGGCCAAGGAGTCAGGGCTATTCGCGCCGCGCACCAGCCGACGTCGCCAGTGCATGGGGATCGGCACGACCGCGCCGAGTCGCCAATACGAAAACTCGGCCAACTGTTGCTCGGCCAGCAGCTCGCCGAGCGCCCGGGCCAGCAACTGGTGGTGTTTCCCTTTGCAACGCAGGACAGCATCGCGCAGCGCCGCTTCGTAGCTCCCCAGGACCACCGCTCCGTCAAAGTGCAACAGCGGCCGCTGGCATTTGCCACACCCCAGTTCGACGGGCGTGGCGATCGCCGTTTGCGCGCCACAGCGACCACACCGCGGCACCGCGCGTCCCAGAAGCGAAACCAGGCAGTCGCCGCACAACATCGGCGACCGAGCCGCCTCGAACGGCGCTTGGCATAACGCGCATTCAGGCGGAAATACCAGATCGATACCGCCACTCATCGCGCGCCGCGTGGCCGCGCGTGCCCGCGACCAGGTGCCGGTCAAGAAGTTCATCAGCGAGCCGGCCGAGATCGTGCGGTCCACCAGGGCTGACATGCGAGCCTCTCGCACTGACGCGGGAAAACCTTAGCGGGGATGGGGCGACGCTTCCTCGTTACCGGTTCGGTCGAAGCGACGCTTCCACTCGGCCATCAACGTCAATGCCGCCAACGGTGTCAACTGGTCGACATCCAACTGGGCCAGCTCATCGGCCACGGGGTGTTCCGGAGGGCCGAATAGCGTCAGTTGCATTTGCCCACCGGCCGCCGGTTTCGCCTTGGTCCACTTGGGACGCCCTTGCTCGTCGAGATGGTCCTGTTCGAGTTGACCGAGAATCTTGCGAGCGCGGGTCAATACTTCGCGCGGCACCCCGGCCAAGCGCGCCACGTGAATGCCGTAGCTTTTGTCGGCCGCCCCTTCGACGATCTTGTGCAGGAAGACCAACTCGTCTTTCCATTCGCGAACCGCCACGTTCAGATTTCGCAATCGGGGGAGTGTCGTCTGCAGGTCGGTCAATTCATGGTAGTGCGTGGCAAACAGCGTCCGGCAGCCGATCTGGTCG
This sequence comes from Planctomycetota bacterium, assembly GCA_018242585.1. Taxonomy (NCBI): domain Bacteria; kingdom Pseudomonadati; phylum Planctomycetota; species Planctomycetota bacterium. Next base: position 318,107 of record JAFEBQ010000012.1, on the reverse strand, counting down.
TGCAGGTATTCGACAATCGCCCAGGCCAACGATACGCCGTCATAGGTGCTCGTGCCGCGCCCGATTTCGTCGAGGATCACCAGGCTGCGCGGCGTCGCGGTGTTCAAGATCCGCGACGTCTCGATCATTTCGACCATGAACGTGCTTTGGCCGCGGGCCAGTTCGTCGCTCGCGCCGACGCGCGCGAATATCCGGTCGGCGATTCCGACGGTGGCCGACTCGGCCGGAACAAAGCTGCCGATCTGGGCCATCAGCACCAGCAGCGCCGCTTGGCGAATGTAGGTGCTTTTGCCGGCCATGTTCGGGCCGGTGATCAGGAGCATCGTGCCATGTTCAGCGTCGGCCCGAATGTCGTTGGGAACGATCGTGCCGTCGGGCCTCAGCGCGTCGAGCACCGGATGCCGGCTGCCGACCAGTTCGAGCACCGATTCCTCGACCAGCTTGGGCCGGCAATAGTTCCGCTCGCGCGCCAATTGCGCCAAGCCAGCCAGCACGTCGACATGGGCCAACACATCGGCCGTCGCGCGCAACCGCCGCGCCGCGCTCGCCACCTCGTTGCGCAGCTCGAAGAACAGCGACTGTTCCAGCCCGCGCGCCTGCTCGTCGGCTTTCAGCACCCGCTCTTCGTATTCCTTCAACTCGGGCGTGATGTACCGCTCGGCGTTCTTCACCGTCTGCTTGCGGTGATAATGGGCCGGCACCTTGTCCCGATGCGTGTGCGTGACTTCGAGGAAGTAGCCAAAGACCGAGTTGAAGCCGACCTTCAGGCTGGGAATACCGGTGCGGGCCGCTTCGTCAGTCTGATACTGGGCGATCCACTGCTTGCCGCCACTGGCCAGATCGCGCAGATTGTCCAGCTCGGTATGATAGCCAGGCTGGATGATTCCCCCTTCGTTCGACACCAGCGGGCATTCATCGACCAGGGCCTTGTCAAGCTTGGCGCGCAAATCTTCGCATAGGTCAAGCCGCGCTTCGAGTCCGTTCAACAGCGCACTGCGCCGCGCGGTCAACTTGGCCTTCAAGGCGGGCAACAATCGCAACGTGCGGACCACGCCCCCCAAGTCGCGCGGCGTCGCCCGGCAGGTCGTCACACGGGCGAGCAAGCGTTCCAGGTCATGCACCCCGCGCAACAGCTCGCGCACATCCTCGCACCAAGTTGCGCCAGAACGGAACTCTTCGACGGCGTCCAAGCGCTGGTCGATCGCCACTACATCGGTCAGCGGGTTCACCAACCATTCGGCGAGCAATCGCGCGCCGAGGGCCGTTGCCGTTCGGTCGAGTACACCCAGCACCGAGCCGTCGCGCCGCCCGTCGCGCAAGGTTCGGCTGACTTCCAAACTGCGGCGGGTCGCTTCGTCGATTTCTAGCGTCGCCCCGGTGCGGTAGGGGACCAGTCGATCGATGTGGGCGAGCGAACTTTTTTGCGTCTCGGTCAGGTATTCGAGCAGCGCGCCGGCCGCGCGCAAGCTCGGGCCGTCGGCCTCGCCGAAGCCAAACCCTTCGACCGCGTGGCTGCCGAAATGCTTGGCCAGCAGTTCGCGGGACGAGCGCTCGCCAAACGCCCAGACCGGGCGGCGCGTATGCAGCATCGAGGTGAACACCGCCGGCGGCATCGTCACCTCGTCGGGCAAGAGGCACTCGACCGGCGTAATACGGGCCAGCTCGTCGGGCAAGCGCGCGGCGGCGAACTGGGCGGCATAAAACTGGCCGGTCGATAGCTCGACCCAAGCGAGTCCGACCGTGTCGCCGTCGCTGGGGCCGGTCGGCACCAAGGCGGCCAGGTAGTTGCTCTGGCACGGGTCCAACAGCGCGTCGTCGGTGACCGTGCCGGGGGTGACGATTCGAGTCACTTCGCGCTTGACGATTCCTTTGGCCTGGCGCGGGTCTTCGACCTGTTCACAGATGGCGGCACGCAGGCCCGACGACACAATCTTGGCCAGGTAACCGTCGAGCTGATGATAGGGAAAGCCGGCCATGGGGACCGGGTTTTCCCCTTTGTCGCGGCTGGTCAGCGTAAGGCCCAAGAGCTGCGACGCCGCTTTCGCGTCGTCGTGAAACAGCTCGTAAAAGTCCCCCATCCGGAACAGCAGCAGCGCGTCGGGACAGGCGGCCTTGGCGTCGAAATACTGCTGCATCATGGGGCTGACGTTCATGCGGCCCATGCTAGCAGTTTTGCGGCGCTCTCCCAAGTGCCGGGCATGATTTGCCACGGAGTCACGGAGGCGCGGAGATTTGCACGGAGAAAAAAACTAAGTGGGGCAACGACGGGGCAGGGGGGGACGGAGATACGCGGCGGTTCAGCATTGGACATTGGTCAGTAACGCTTGGTCATTCCTGGTTCCCCTCCGTGTTAACCTCCGTGTCTCCGTGCCTCCGTGGCAAATCCTTAGACCAGCTCTTCCGCTTCGTCGTTGTTCGAGATGGTGATTTCGCCGCTGTCCTCCAGACGGCGGACCACGTCGACGATTTGCTGTTGCGTCTGCTCGACGGCGCTGCGGCGAACGGGGCCCAGGTATTCCATCTCCTCGCGCAACAATTCGGCGGCGCGCGTCGACATGTTGCTCATGACCTTCTGCTTCAAGTCTTCGCTGGCCGTCTTCAAGGCCATCGCCCATTGCGAGCTTTCCACGTTCTTGAGGACCATCTGGATGTCCTTGTTCGAGAACTTCGAGATGTCTTCAAAGACGAACATCAGGCGGCGAATGTCCTCGACCAGGTCCGGATCTTCCTGGGCCAGGTTCTCGAGCAGCGAGCGCTCGGTCGCCCGATCGGTCACGTTCAGGATTTCGGCCACGGTTTCGACGCCGCCGGCGGTTTCGAACTGCTGGCTCATCACGCTCGACATGCGGTGGCTGAGCCCGCGCTCGACTTCCTGAATGATCTCAGGATTGGTTTGACCCATGTGGGCCACGCGACGGATCACGGCCAACTGCCGCTCGCTGGGCAAGCCGCCGATCACTTCAGCCGCCTTTTGCGAAGGCAGATGCGACAGGATCAGCGCGATGGTCTGGGGATGTTCGTCGATGATGAATGTCAGCAGGTGCTGGCTGTCGATGCGCTGCAGGAAGCCGAACGGCAGGGCTTCGATCTGCTGGCGGACGACTTCGAGGGTGCTCGCGCCCCCTTTGCCGAAGGCCTTTTCGACCAGATTCTTGGCCAGGTCCAACCCGCCGGCGCCCACCGACAGCGACGTTGGATTGACGTCGGCGAATTCCTTGATGGCCTGTTCTTGCTCGTCGGCCGCCACGTTGCCGATCTTGGCGATCTCGACGCTGACCGATTCGACCTGCTTGGGCCCCAACTTGGAGAGCAGCTTAGCCGCTTCCTCCTCGGGCAGACTCAGCAGCAGCAGCGCCGCTTTGCGAATGTCGTTTCCGGCCATGGTGCAACCAGCGTGGCAAGGTCGACCCCACGCTCCGCGCCGCTGCGCAGGCCGTCCGGGCCGGGCAAGAATGTTCCCCTGTATCGATCGTCATCGGCCGTGACGGTTAGGGAACTTGAATCGCTTGCGCTAGCACCGGTTCAGTCGTCGAAAAACGAGGTGTCTGCTGGTACCTCATATCGCCAGGCGCCTCGGGCTTCGGATCGCTCATCGTTCAAACATCGTGGAGAACCACCATCCGGTCCTCGCCACTATCCGAAAGTGTTGGTCTATCGCACGCCGCATTTACCTCGCCATTTCCTTCAGAGCTCCTTTTCCCAGTTTTTCAAGAATGCTGTCACGTGCTGTATCTGACACCTGCCCTTGATCGACAGCAACATATTTGAGTTGCGGTAATTCGATCAATTGCAGGAGTCCTTCGTCGGTTACGGATGTTTTTTGAAGGTTTATCGACTCCAAAGAGTGGCATTGTGCCAAATACTGCATACCCCGATTTGAAACGCGTGAATTAAAGAGACTTATGTTTTCAAGATGTTTTAATCTGGAAAGAGATGCGAGCGTCTTATCGGTAATCGCTGAATGACGTAGCCGGAGCATCTTCAAGTTTTTGAACTCTTCAATGCCATCAAGGTCATCGTCGGTCAAGGGCGTCAAGCCTATGCCCGAGAACTGAATGCCTACCACATGGAGTGGCCAGTCATCAGGCAAATGAACAGTCTCAGTCGAGTTCGCTCGCGAAGGAATGGTTTCGTCGAAATCAATACCGCAGTGCGCTTTCGCGAGGTGGACCAGAAGCTTCTGAGCGCGGTCGTTCTTATCAACAGAAGCCTGGGTTGCAGTCGACTGTTGGCACCCAATACTCCCATGTAGAACCGGAAGAAATGTGAAAAAAATAGCTAGAACTGGAACGCGTCCCTTTGCTTGAGAACCCCGACGACAATTCTTGTTTGTGCCTCTCTTCACGACACTCAGCTTTCGTTGAAAAACTCTATTAAAAGGTTCACTTCTTCGATCCCCACGTCCGTTCCGTGTACAGCGATGGATTCCAAAGCGTGGAATCCGCTTCTACCTTTACCTGTCTTCCCGTCGTTCCCGGCCAAGTAATCATGCGTCCAGTAAGCCCGCTGTTTCCAACTAGCATTGTTTCTTTGCCGTTCTGATATGCACGGCGGGGTGGCGGGGTCAGGCCGGGAAGGTCTGCACAAAGCGGCCGGCCTGGCCGTTGCACTCGTCGACTTCGACCGACACCGAAGTAAGGCGGACGTCCTTGGCCCGTTGTAACTCGGCCACCAGCCGGCCGGCGAGATGCCGGGCTAGCAACTCGGCCGTGGTATTCGGCACCGGCAGCAACACGCAATCGCCCCGCGGAAATACCCAGCGACGCTCGTCGAACGTGGCGACCACTTCCTGGTCGTTGGGCGCGACGCGAATCCTGGGATGCTGGGTCGGCAACAGCACATAGTGGTCGAGTTCCAGGCAGAGCTTCTGCAGCGTATCGCGCAGCAGGATGAAATCGACGACGTAGTGCTGATGGTTCAGCGGCCCCACGACCTCGGCCGTGACACGGTAGTTGTGCCCGTGCAGCCGTTCGCAAATGTCGTCGCCAAACGTGATGAAGTGGGCCGCGCTGAAGACCAGGTAATCTTTCGTGACGCGGACGCTGTATGACTCGGACATAGCAGAGGTGGGGGAGTTGCGGGGTGGGGGAGTGGGGGCGTCAGAATTAATAAAACTTGAATGGTCCCTTGATTATGCCGTCGCGGAGCAACACAAACAAACCGGCGGTCACCAGATCGGCCGTCGTGCCCGGGTTGCGCCGGTGGCCGTCGCTGCGGAGCCAAAAGTCGAACTCGGCCAGCGCGTCGGCGTAGGCCTCCTCGGCCGGGTCGAACTCGGCCAGGATTTGCCCCGCCATATCCGAGGCCCGATCCGCCAGCGCGGTGCCACATTTGCGGACGATCAAACTATCGGGATGAGCGGCCAGTGTCTTCAAGAAGGCGTAAACGATCGTCCGTTGCAGCGGCCAATCTTGATTCACGCCGATCATCAGCGCCGGCACGACTTGATCGAGGACTTGCTTAAATCGATTGGTGTATTGCCGCGCCACCAGGTCGCGATCAGCAGCCAGTTGCATGGCCGCCATTAGGCTCTCTGGGGCCGGGCCGGCAACGTCGGCTTCGTTGACGTGTCCCATGCCGCCGGGCTGGACCAGCCGAATCGCCTCGTACACGTCGCGCGCATCGTTAGTGGTCAGGCCGTCGAGCACCGCGCCAACTCCGTCGGGCCATGGCAAATCGCGCGGCGCCAAGGCCAGCGGGCCCAGCAGTAGCAGCATCCCCAGGTTTGTATTGGTCGATACAAACTGCCGGGTTGCCTGCACGGCCGACAAGACAAGCTGCCCCAGTCGCAACTCGCCCGCCCGATCGAACACGGGGCCAATGGCCACCGCGCTGAGTGCGAAATCGGCAAACGTCACGTCATCGAAATCGGCGCCGCGATGGACGTTGCCTGGCTTCGCGGCCGTGGCTTCGAGCAAGCAAGCCAGCGTGGCGCACTGACCGATCGAAAGCGGAGCGTTAGCCATCGGCGGCAGCCCTTGTGAGTTAAGCGCCGGCGTGAGCCGGCAGCGGATGCCGGCTGAGAAACTGTTCGACCGCCGGGACGATGCGTTCGATCGCGTCAATGACGACGTAGTGTCCCGCGTCGTCGTAGCGGTGGACTTCGGCCCCTGGAAAGAACTCCAAGAATCGTTCCAGGAACCAGGGGGTAAAACACCAGTCGCGCATTCCCCAACAGAACATCGTCGGCCGGTCCCGCAGCCGCGACAGCCCTTGCTCGATTTCGGCCAGCGTCGCGTAGCTGGGATGAGCCGGCGTCATCGGGATGTCTTCGACAAAGCGCTGGATCGCAACCCGATGCTCCCAATTGTCATAGGGTGCGAGCAAACCGGCCTGGACAGCCGGCGTCAGCCGCTCGCGATGTTCTGAGGCCATGAACAGCGCCGCCCTGGCAAAAGCATTCGCTCCACGCACCGCCAACGGACCCAACACGGGCGTGCGACAGACACGAATCCTCAGCGGTATCGTCGGCGCGCGGAACGCCCCGGTGTTGAACAACACCAGCCGGGCAAAGCGCTCGGGCTCGGCCACGGCCGCCCCCAGTCCGATCGCTCCGCCCCAATCGTGCGCCAATAGTGTCACGTCACGCAGATCGAGCGCGCCGATCAACTGACGCAAGTTTTGAACATGTTGCGCGAGTTGGTATCGGTAATCAGCCGGCTTGTCCGAAAGGCCGCAGCCCACATGGTCCGGCACAATCAGCCGGTACTGCCCGCGCAGCGCGGTCACCAACTCGCGCCAGTAGAACGACCAGGTCGGGTTGCCGTGGACCAGCAGCAGCGGCGGCCCCGAGCCTTCGTCCAGGTAATGGTAGCGCACGCCCCCCAGGTCGAGCCAATGGGACTCGAACGGATAAAGGGCTCGCCAGTCGGTGGAATCAGGGGGCTGGGTCACAAGCGTGTTGAGCGGTCGACTTTTTTCACGTGATTGGTGGAACTTGTCGCAGTGTACCGGTCCCCGGGCGGTCGCGCAAGTCGTACCGGCTTTGTCGCCGATAAGCTGGCCGCCCATCAATGGTTGCGTTAAGTCTAATTGAATCCTGACTTTCCCTTGGCCTAGTTAGGGGGCAGAATAGTAGATGGATGGCCAGCGCGGCGGGGGCGGTATCCGTCTGCCCAGACGGCGCTCAGCCATTTCAGGCAAACAGGCCAGGCACGAACGCGGCGGACTCTTCGAAGCGAAAGGCGCACCGGTGACGGAGCAATTTTTCCAAGCCGAACATTTTTTCAATCGCGAGTTGAGCTGGTTGCAGTTCAACAATCGGGTGTTGGAAGAAGCCGTTGATCCGACCACCCCGTTGCTCGACCGCGTGAAGTTCCTGGCGATCTTCAGTTCGAACCTGGACGAGTTCTTCATGGTTCGCGTCTCGGGCTTGCGCGAGCAGGCCTTCGAGGACGGCGCGCCCCAGGATTATTCGCCCGACGGCATGCGTCCGCTCACCCAGTTGCAACGCGTGGCCGCCCGCACCAAGGAACTGGTCGCGGCCCAGTACCGCTGCTGGAACGAGCACGTCGTTCCGCAGCTTGCCGAGCAGAAGATTCGCATCCTCGCGCCGGAACAACTCTCGCCCGAGCAGCGTGAAGTGCTCGACAAGTTCTTCATGCAGCGGGCGTTCCCGATTCTGACGCCGATGGCCATCGACCCGGCCCACCCGAGCCCGCGTTATCACAATCGCGCGCTATACCTGGCCACGACCTTGCGTCGGCAGCACGGCCTGGGGCCCAAGACGATGTTCGCCGTGGTGCAGTTGCCGCCGGTGTTGCCGCGATTGGTACCGGTGGGGCCGGCCGATGAACAGAACTTTGTCCTGCTCGAGGACGTCGTCGCGGATCGCCTGCCAGACTTGTTTGGCGGCTTCGAGGTGATCGGCCGGACCTGCTTTCGTATTACGCGCGACAGCGACATCGAGCTGTTGGAACAAGAATCGGACGACATGCTCCAGGTCATTGAAGACCGGCTCAAGGCCCGCCAGCGCGGCCAGGCCGTCCGACTGGAGATTGCGGCCTATGGCGATGACAGCCTGGTCGAGGAAATCATCGAGACCGAAGGGTTGCACGTCGGCGACGATTCGGCGGATTCGTACAGTGAAATCTACCGGGTCAACGGGCCGGTCGACCTGACGTCGATGATGGAGCTGTTGAAGATTCCGGGGCGCGAAATGCTCCGCGACGCGCCGTTCATTCCCCAGCCGTTGCGTGGCCGCGGCCAGCGCGGCACCGAGGACTTGTTCGCCGCCATCCGGCGTCAGGACTTGCTGCTGCACCACCCGTACGATTCGTTCGACCCGGTGGTCGAGTTCATCAGCCGGGCGGCCAAAGACCCGCACGTGTTGGCCATCAAGCAGACGCTGTATCGCACCAGCCTCGACTCGCCGATCACCCGCGCGCTGATTCAAGCCGCCGAAAACGGCAAGCACGTCACGGCGCTGGTCGAGTTGAAGGCTCGCTTCGATGAAGAGAACAACGTCAGTTGGGCGCGGCAACTGGAAAGGGCCGGCGTTCACGTGGTGTTCGGCTTTTTGGACCTGAAGACTCACTGCAAGGTGTCGCTGGTGATGCGACAAGAGCAGGGGGTCGTCCGCCGCTATGTTCACTTGGGGACGGGCAACTACAACCCGAACACGGCGCTGATCTACACTGACATGGGGTTGTTCACGGCCAACGAGGACGTCGTGGCCGACGCCTCGGCGTTGTTCAATCTGTTGACCGGTTACTCGCAAGGGCACCTGTGGCGGAAGCTGATCGTGGCGCCGGCCGACATGCATCGCCGCGTCGTCGAGATGATCGACGCCCAGGCCGAGCGTGCCCGCCAGGGACGTCCCGCGCGCATCTTCGCCAAGCTGAACGCATTGGTTGACTACCGGGTGATCGAGGCTCTGTACCGCGCCAGCCAGGCCGGCGTGCCGATCGATCTGATCATCCGTGGTATTTGCTGCCTGCGCCCCGGGCTGCCGGGCATCTCGGAAAACATCCGCGTCCGCAGCATTGTCGACCGGTTCTTGGAGCACTCGCGCATTTATGTCTTCAGCCCCGACGAAGAGGCGGAAATCTACTTGGCCAGCGCCGACTGGATGCCACGCAACTTCTATCGCCGTGTCGAGGTGATGTTCCCGGTCGAAGCGCCGGACCTGCGGCGGCGGATTCTGCGTGAGGTCATTCCGCGTTACCTGGAAGACAACGTCAAGGCCCGCATTCTGCAGGCCGACGGGACCGACGTGCGGGCCCAGATTGGTCCGGACGGTGTGCGCCATCGTTGCCAGGAAGAATTGCTGGCCCTGCGGCCGGTCACCGCCACGGCGACGGCCGAAGCCACGCCCGCCAATGGCGAGTTGGCATCGACTCACAACGGCAACGGCAGCAACGGAAACGCCAGCATCGGCAGTTATGCCACCGGCGCCGCGGGCGGAATGACGTTGCCGTAGTCGCCGGCGCTGCTCACTCAGCATTCGCCTTTTCAAGCAGCGCATGCCAAAAGGCGTTGGCCTCGGGCACGACGTGAAACTTCTGCTCGCGGTCGGCCAGCCAGTCGAGAAAAAACTGCACGCTCTTGCGGCTGATGTAGCTGTGGCCGTCGGCCGTCTCGACGAACCAGGGGGCGGTCATGCCAAAGCGGTAATTGTCCGGCGTGTCGGTCACCACGCGCACGAGGAACCAACCGGGCTCCTTGATCCGCAGTGGCGGGAAGCGACCGGTCTTGGCCCATTCGTCCAAGCGGATGCTCTGGGCCAGTTGCCCGTTGCGAATCACTTCCATGTAGCTCACCTTCTCGCGCACGGCCAGATTCATGGCCATGTCGATCTCCAGCGTGCCATCGCTTCCCAGTTGAAACACTTCGCCGGGTGGCTCGCCGTTGGCCAGCGGTTGCAGCAGCGGGCCGTTGGTGACCGTGACTCGACCGGCGCGGATGGCGCCGAGCCAGTTCGGGTAGCTGAACTCCCCTTTGTCGACCCAGGCGTAGAGCCGGTTGTAGCCGAGCGGATTCGCCGAGTCCCCCGTGCCGCTACCCGCCGACGGGGGCACGCGCAGGCCACAGTTCAACAGTTGCCAATAGATGCGCTGCGACCATTCGCCCACTTCACCGGCCGATTTCGCCACGTCGGCAATCGACGACTTGGGGGGGGCGCGCCCGTCGAGCTTGCCGCCGAGCAGCTTCTCGCGACCAAATTGCGAATGAATCACCTCGACCGAATCGATGCCCGCGGCCAGCCAGACCGGCAAATCCCAGGCATAGATCTTCTCGCCGTCAACCCAGGCGCCCTGTTGTTGCCGAGCGGCGCGCAAGGCGTCGAGCGATGTCAGCTCTTTCGCGTCGACGGGTAGGTCAAGCTGCTTCTCAAGATTGAACATCAACAGCGTGCCGGCCGGACCTGCAATTCGCGCACACATCCGATCATAGACGCGATTGTCGTCGAAGGAGACTTGCTTGTCTTTGCGATGGGCGTCGACTGGCTCGTTCGCCTTTATCCCACCCGGACGATAGTTCCACATCACCAGCGGGGCCACGTGCAGGTCGTCGGCCAGCATGGCCGGTTCGATGTCGCGCTCGAACCGCACGACATGCAAATCGCCCGACCACCAGTTTTCGCCCGCCATGTTCACCGCCCGGTGCAACGGGACGGTCTTGGTGTCCTTTGAGAACGCCTGCATGATGAAGTAGCCCGACTGGAACGAGTACTCGGGGCCGCGTTCGATTGTGAACGTGTAGTTCCCTTTGCGGTACACCAACTCGGCCTCGCCTGGCGTGACGAAGTGGTCGCCCCAGAAGGGCATCTTGACGAGCTTCTGGGGCACGCCGGCCTGGTTCTTGATGTGTACGCGACAGGGCATCGGCTTGCCGCCGTCACCGTCGGTGACGACGAGCATCAGCTTCCCCTCGGTCGCCTTTTGGGCCGCTGCCGAAGTGGTGAACGCCAGGGCCGCCGTCACGGCTAGCGCGAATTGTTGCCAGGCTGCTCGCTGCACTGCGGTTGGCTCCCAATGGTAGGGCGACGTCGGGCCGCACGGGAGGTCGCACCAGTCCAGTACGCACGGCAGTTAAGCTTAGCTTTTTCCAGGCCGTGCGGTTGCCGCTTGAAGCGTCGGCTCAAACGCCCGTACAATGAACGCTGGCTTGAGGTTGCATCCAGGCTCGTATTGCGTGGCAAAGGCAGATGGCTGACGACTATTACAAGATTCTGGGGGTCGAACGGAACGCCACCCAGGAGGAGATTCAAAAGGCCTATCGGGCCCTGGCGCGCAAGTACCACCCCGACATGAACCCTGACGACAAGACGGCCAAGAAGAAGTTTCAAGAGGTCCAGTCGGCGTTCGATGTCTTGGGCGACGCCAGCAAACGCGAGTTGTACGACCGCTACGGCAGTTCGTTCCAGGGAAGCGCGGCCGGCGCGCACGGGCCGCAGCGGGGAGCCGGCGGCACGGCCGGGGCCGAGGATTTCGACTTCTCGCAATTCTTCGGCGAGCGCTACGGCGGAGCCGAAGATGGCGACGGCGGGTTCGCGGACCTATTCAAGCAATTTGGCGCGTCGCACACCTCGTCGGGGCGCGGCCGACGCGGCCGTCGCGCGGCGGCGCAGCCCGGCGGCGATGTCGAGTCCGAGACCGAGATTCCTTTCCAGGTGGCGGTGGCCGGCGGCGAGGTGCAACTGCGATTGCAGCGCCCCGGCGACCAGCTCGAAACCTTGACCGTCAAGATTCCCGCCGGCGTGACCGACGGGGCCAAGATTCGACTCCGCGGCCAGGGGGAACCTTCGCCAAGCGGAGGGCCAGCGGGTGATTTGTTCCTGCGGGTGCATGTTGCCCAGCATCCGTCCTTCTCGCGGCGCGGCAACGACCTGATCGTCCGCTTACCAGTGACGCTGCGCGAAGCGGTCGAAGGGTCCAAGGTCGACGTGCCGACCCCCAACGGCACGGTTTCGCTGCGTGTGCCGCCGAGAACATCGAGCGGCGCCAAGCTGCGCGTCAAAGGTCACGGCGTGTCGCCCAAGGGGAAGCCGGCCGGGGATCTGCTGGCCGAAGTGCAGATTGTGTTGCCCAAGCAGCTTGATGACGAAGCGGTGTCGCTGGTTCGTAAGTTCGATGAACACCAGCCCACGCCCAATCCGCGCGAGAACCTAAGATGGTAAGGTTTGGCCGTGGCTTGCGGCGCTGGCTAGGCAGCACGACCACCGTCGTGTCAAGCGTTGCGTCGCCCGCCGTGGCCTGGGCTCAAGAGCAAGCCGAGCCCGCGGCCGACGGCTGGAACCACGAACGAAAACGCTTGTTGATCGTGTTGGTGTGTGTGGGCGTGCTGTTCGGGTTGTTGATCTGGCTTGTTGATTGGGGGGCTCGATTCACGCGCAAACGAATTGGGCCGCGCCCCTCGCCCAGTCGGATGGGACCGGATAACTGGGCCGCCAAGCGCTTTTTGAAGTTTGATCGCTATCGCCGGGCCAAGAGCGCCGAGACGGACGAAACCGCCGAAGAATGACCAACTCGCATCGCGAGCCTGAACCGGGCCGGATGGGCAATTGATTCAGACCATGACAGACCAGCGATTTGGCCCCCAGGATCGAGTCCGCGCCCCGGCCGACTATCAACGCGCCTATCGTCGCGGCCGTTCGGCCAGTGACGGGCAGATGAAGCTGTACCTGGTGGCCAATGAATCGAACCGTTCGCGACTGGGCGTCAGTGTTTCGCGCCGCGTGGGTGGCGCGGTGGCGCGGAACCGCTGGAAGCGCGTCGCCCGCGAAGCGTTCCGAACCGGTCGCGATCGGCTGCCGGCAGGATATGATTATGTGCTGGTGCCGCGCGCGCCCGAGCCGCCGAGTCTGGGCGTGATGCAGGCGGTGCTGCTCACGCTAGCGGCGCAAGCAGTCACGCCCCGCCGGTCGAGTCGACGATGAAACGATTCCTCTATTATCCGCGGCGCAGCCTGTCGCTGGTGCTGATCGGTCTGGTCCGAACGTACCAGTGGACCATTCGACCGCTGTTGCCGCCGCTGTGCCGGTTTCAGCCCGGGTGCAGCGAATACTTCATCGGGGCCGTCAACAAGTACGGGCCGGTACGCGGGGCGTTTCGGGGCGTGGGGCGCATCTGCCGCTGTCACCCTTGGAACCCCGGTGGCTACGACCCGCCATGAGTGCTAGCGGCTAATTGCCTAATCTGCGATTAGCGCACGTGCTAGTACCGCCGACGGCCAACTGACCTTGACCACTATCACTGGCCCAGCTACGGTCTCATCCCCTTCCGTGGCAATCTTTTTCGTTCGCTCTTCCCCGGATTCGTTTTGACTGCCGCGAGTTTCGTCTCGCCGGCAGGGTCACTGGCTTGCCGAGCGTGCAGACCAGTTCGGAGTCGTGAGGCATGAAGCCGCTGGATTTCGTTTCGCGTCGCGCGTTCCTGATGTCGCTCGGCTGGCCGCTGGGCGGTGCGCTGCTCACGGGCTGCACCGGCTTCGCCGTGCGCTCGCAAAGTCCCGAAGATCCGGTCGAGACGCTAGGTTCGCAGGTGAAGTTGGTGGGCGACCTGGCGGTGCCGTTCGGCATGAGCTACATCGCCATCGAGTCGGTGGGCCTGGTTACGGGACTGCCCGGCACGGGCAGCGATCCGGCGCCGTCGCCGCAACGAGCGGCGTTGTTGGCCGATATGCAAACCCGCGGCGTGCAAAGCCCGCATCAACTGCTCTCTTCGCCCAACACCGAAATGGTGATGGTCCGCGGCTTCTTGCGTCCGGGCATTCAAAAAGGAGATCCGTTCGACATCGAGGTTCGCGTGCTCGGCAAGAGCGAATGCCAGAGTTTGCGCGACGGTTGGTTGATGGAATGCCGGCTGCGCGAGATGGCCGTGTTGGGCAACGCCGTCCGCGAAGGTTCGATGATGGCCTTGGCCGAAGGGGCGATTCTGGTCGACCCTTCGGCCACCAGCGACGACAAAGTGTTGCAGTGCCGCGGCCGCGTGCTGAGTGGCGGCGTCTCTCAGGTCTCGCGGCAGATGGGCCTGGTGCTCAAGCCCGACGCTCGCAACGTGTTGAACTCGACGCAGATCGGCAACGTCATCAACCGCCGCTTCCACATCTACGAAGGTGGCCTCAAACAAGGGGTCGCCAAGCCCAAGACCGACGAGTTCGTCGAACTAAAACTCCATCCCCGCTACAAGGACAACGCCGAGCGCTACACCCGCGTGATTCGATCGCTGGCCCTGCGCGAATCGCCGGTCCAGCAACAAGCCCGGATGCAATTGCTCGAGCGACAACTGCTCGACCCGATTACGGCGGCCCAGGCGTCCTTGCGACTGGAAGCCATCGGCCCAACGGCCGTCGAGATTCTGCGCAAGGGACTGCAATCGCCGACCGAGGAAGTAAAGTTCTACGCCGCCGAAGGGCTGGCCTACCTGGACGACCGCTCGGCGGCCGAACCACTGGGACAGTTGGCGCGCGACGTGCCGGCGTTCCGGGCCTATGCCTTGACGGCCTTGAGCGCCATGGACGACTACGCGGCTTACGAGGCGCTGCGCGAACTGCTTCACACCAGCAGCGCCGAGACGCGCTATGGCGCCTTCCGCGCCTTGTGGGCAATGAACGCGCGCGATCCACTAGTCCGCGGCGAGATGCTTGGCAATCAATTCAGCTACCACGTGCTCGACACGACGGGCAGCGACATGGTTCACGTCACGCGCTGCTTCCGACCCGAAGTGGTGCTGTTCGGGCGCGACCAGCGGCTGAAGCTACCCGTCACCTTGGAAGCCGGCAAGAACATCGTCGTGACCACGTTGGATGACGAGCGGTTGACGGTGGCGCGGTTCAGCATCGACGAGCCGGACCAGAAGCGAGTCGTCTCGAACAGCCTCGATGAATTGATTCGCGCGATCGTCGACCTGAGTGGCACTTACCCCGACGTGGTGCAAGCCCTGCAGCAAGCCAAGCGGAGCGGCGCGCTGGTCGGCCGGTTCCAGATTGACGCCCTGCCGCAAGGGGGCCGGACTTATCAGCGCAAGAGTGACGAAACGCCCGATGACCCCGAGGCCGGCGAAGAGGTGGAAAAGGGCTCCGACGTGGTCGTCGGAAACCCGTTGCCCGACTTGTTCTCGAAGCGCGAAGTCCAGGCGCTCGAACCGGCGCGCAAGCACCGCCCCGAGGTCAAAAAGTCGGAAAAGACCGAAGAAAAAGCCCGTTGGTGGCCCGCTCGACTTGGTAAAATGGTTAGTAACGACTCGGGTTCGCGCGACGATTGAGACGCCGGCGAAAACACGAGCTCGCTGGCAATCGCCGCGAGTCGCCGCAACCGAATCGGACGTGTGTTGATCTATCCCGGCCCACCATGCTTAAAGCGCTCGAACTCGTCGGTTTCAAGAGCTTCGCCGACCGGACGCGCTTTGAGTTTCCGCGCGGGATCACGGCCGTCGTCGGCCCCAACGGCTCGGGCAAGTCGAACGTCGTCGACGCCATCAAGTGGGTGCTCGGCGAGCAGAGCGTGAAGAGCCTGCGCGGCAAGGAAATGGCCGACTGCATCTTCAATGGCTCGGCTACGCGGTCGGCCGTGAACACCGCCGAGACGACGCTGGTGTTCGACAATTCGCAGCGCCGTCTGGCCATCGACACCCCCGAGGTCGCCATCACGCGCCGGGTCTACCGGAGCGGCGAGGGGGAATACCTGATCAATCATCAGCCCGCCCGGCTGCGCGACATTCGCGACTTGTTCTCGGGCACGGGGGTCGGTTCGGAAGCCTATGGGATCATCGAGCAAGGCAAAGTCGACGTGCTGTTGCAATCGTCGGCGCGTGACCGCCGGATGATCTTTGAAGAGGCGGCCGGCATCAGCCGCTTCAAGGCCAAGAAGATCGAATCGCTCCGCCGGCTCGAGCGCGTCGAGCAAAACCTGCTGCGGCTGTCGGACATCGTCAACGAGGTCGAAAGCCGGTTGAAGTCGATCCGGCTACAAGCCACCAAGGCGCGGCGCTACCAGGAACTGGCCGATCGACTGCAACAGTTGCGCACGAACATCGCGGCGGCCGATTGGCGCGATCTGACCGCGCGGCTGCACGCGATCGAAGCCGACGTCGCGACGCGGCGCGAGGCGCGCGACGGCTGGCTGGCCAAGACCGAGGCGTTGGAAGCCGAAGCAACTCAGTTGGAAGAACTGCTCGCCAACTCCGAACAGGAGTTCCGTCAGCGCGAAGGCCGACTGACCCAGAATCGGCAACGGATGGCGGCGCTCGAAGCCGGCATCGACCATCAACGCCTGCGGCTCGTGGAACTCGACGGCGAAGCCGAGCGCGTCCGGGCGCAATTGCTGGCGATGGGTACGCGAACCGACGACCTGCGCCAATTGATCGACGAAACCGCCGCCGCCACGGCCGACGCCGAGCGGCGCTTTCGCGAGAATCAATCGCAAGTCTCCCAGTTCGACGACGAACTGACCCGGCTGGGGCAGGTGCTCGAGCAAGCCCGCGCCGAGGCGGAACGCCTGCGCGCGGCCCACGTCACGACGCTGCGCCAGGCCGCCGCGGTGGCTGGCGACATCGGTTCGATCGAGTCGCTGCAGGCCGCAACTCAACAGACCGAGATTCGCCACCGCCAGCGATTGTCCGAACTGGAAGCCGAGCGACAAGCGATCGAACAGCGACGGGCACAAGATCAATCATCCTTTCGCGCCGCCGGCGAAGCGGCCGAGCAAAAGCAGGCCGAGCTATCGCGCGCGAGCGCTCGGCTAGTCGAATTGCGTCAGCAACTAAGCGCCCACATCGCCGACTTGAACCAATTGCAGCAGCGTCACAGCGGCGCCCGCGAGCGGGCGGCATTGCTCGACGAACTGGAAAGCCGGCTCGAAGGGGTCGGCGCCGGCGTCAAGGCGGTGCTGATGGCTGCCCGCGGGGCCGACGCGCCGTTGAAGGGCGTGCGCGGCATGGTGGCGGACCTGCTACGGGTGAACGTCGAAACCGCCCCGGTGATCGACGCGGCGCTGGGGGATCGGGCTCAGCACCTGGTCGTGTCCGATGGTCAGTCCTTGTGGAACTACCTGGCCGAGGAGCCATACCGGTTTAAAGGCCGCGTTAGCTTCCTCCGACTGGGTGACGCGAGCGTCCCGCCATCGCCGGCTGCAATCGACTTTTCCCACGAGCCGGGCGTCGTCGGCCGCGCCGATCGGCACGTCGAAACTGATCCGGCCTTTGCTGAACTGGCCGAGCGGCTACTGGGCCAGACGTGGATCGTTCGCCAGCTTGCCGATGCCCAGCGGCTGGCAAAGACGGCCCAGGGGGCGGCGTCGTTCGTGACGTTGGCCGCGGAATATGTCGCCGCCGACGGGACGATCACGGTCGGGCCGCGTCATGCCGGCAGCGGGTTGCTATCGCGGCGGAGCGAGCTCCGTTCGTTGCGGCTGGTGCTGCTGGACCTGGAACGGGAAATCGAAGCGACCTCCGCGGCCCAGCAGGCGATGGAATTGCGGATTGCCGCCGAAGATCGGCGAACCGAGGCTCTGTCGGCCGAGCGGGCCCAGGCCATCGCCACGCTGGGGGAACATCGGGCGCGGCTGCAAGCCGTCCAAGCTCAACTGGAAAAACTGAACGCGCAGGTCGCGGGCGCGAACACCGAGTTGAATAGCACGCTGGCCCAGTTGACCGAGGCGGATCGGCGCCTTGAAGCCCAGCGTCGCGCCCTGGTCGAGGCCGAAGGGATCGCGGTCGAGGCCGAGCAAGCGGCAAGCCGCGCACTGAACAAATCGGCCCAGATCGCCGAGCAACGGCTGGAAGTGCAGCGGCAAGCGACGCTGGCACGTGTGGAATTGGCCGCCAGCGAGGAGCGATTCAACGCCCTGCGCGCGCGCCAGCAACAGTTCGAGCAAGACCGGCACGAACGCCAACATACGCTTGAAACGCTGCGCAATCAGTTGGTTCAGATTGCCAACCGGCACACCAGCGGCGAGTTGGCCATTCTGGAAGCCGAGTCGGAACTGGCCGAGTTGTATCTGGCGCTCGATGGACTGGTGGCGGAGATCGTGGCCATGCAAGCGGCGCGTGACGACGCCCGCTGGCGCCGCGCCCAAGGCACCGCCGACGCCCAGGCCGCCCGCGCGGAAGTGCGCAAGTTGGAAGAACATTTACACGCCCGCCAACTCGAAGCCAGCCAGATCGAACTGCAACGGCAATCACTGGCCGACCGACTGCGAGATGATTACGGCATCGATCTGGCGACGCTCGAGCACACGCCGAGCGAGGACGAGTTGAAGGAACGCGAGGCGGTCGATCAGGAAATCGCCGACCTGCGCCGCAAGTTAAGCCAGCTAGGAAACGTCAACCTTGAGGCGCTCGGCGAGCTCGACGAGCTGGAAGTCCGGTACACGGGACTAAAAGCTCAGTACGAGGACATGGACGAGGCCCGACGTTCGCTGGCGCAAATCATCGAAAAGATCAACGCCGACAGTCGGCGGCTATTTGCCGCCACGTTGGACCAGGTGCGGGTCTACTTCCAGACCTTGTTCCGCAAGCTG
Source organism: Planctomycetota bacterium (assembly GCA_018242585.1). Taxonomy (NCBI): domain Bacteria; kingdom Pseudomonadati; phylum Planctomycetota; species Planctomycetota bacterium. The sequence goes on along the minus strand of JAFEBQ010000012.1, from coordinate 299,647 downwards.
TTCGGCGGCGGCCAGGCGGACATCGTGCTGGAAGAAGGGGTCGACATGCTCGAAAGTGGCATCGAGATCGTCGCTCGACCGCCGGGCAAAGAGCCGCGCAACATTTCGCTGTTGAGCGGCGGCGAAAAGACGATGACCTGCGTGGCGCTGCTGCTAGCGATCTTCCAGTACCGGCCGAGCCCATTCTGTGTGCTCGACGAAGTCGACGCGGCGCTGGACGAAGCGAACATCGAGCGGTTTGTCGCGGTGCTGCAAGAGTTTTTGACCTGGACCCAGTTTATCGTCGTCACCCACTCGAAGAAGACGATGACTTGCGCCACCACGCTGTATGGCGTGACCATGCAGGAGTCCGGGGTCAGCAAGCGGGTCTCGGTTCGCTTTGAAGATGTGAGCGAAGGCGGCCACATCCAAGAGTCGGGTTCCACCGACACGACGCAAGCGGCATAATTTCCGCGCGCCTTCACTGCCGGCATCGCTGGCGTACGATTGCCTTGGGGGAGTGACAGCAGATCGATGCCGCGCGGCCCGAAACACGCCGCGGCGCATTGCGCCAGCGTGATTTCGCTAGCGGTCAGCCTGACGCGGCAATTGCCGCGTTTTCAGCGTCGGGACGCACGTTACTCAAGGTGAAACTTAAGTCGACACGGCGCGATTCCGACCGTGGCAAATGTATCGAATGCGCGGCCGGGCAACTGGTGTCGACGCGCAACCTTACCAGCGCGGAGCGAGCCTTGCGACGCGTCTGGCCGCTACGAGCGGAAAAACTTTCTAAAGTCATCCCCCAGGGAAACTCGAAACTAACTTTCGGAAGGTTAGTCGGTCGGCGCGTGATCTTTGCGGAAAACGCGACGGACGATTGGCCGCAGGGGGGAAACGAGCTAGCCGACGGTATCTGCCGTTGGCGCCACGCGCAGCCATGCTCTTCGGCGCAAGCCGCGGGGGATGGTCCGTGAGCGCGTATCTTTCCTGCCGGTCTGGACCGTGGCGTCTGGACCGTTTTTCTTGGCAGTCGGCGCGTGTCCGCGGCAAGGCTGGGAGCGGAGGCTCCCAAGAATGCGGATTTTCGCTGACTTCCAATGAATCGGGAAGCCGATGAGCGTTAAAGCGGTGGTGGAACAGAGGGAGCTGTTACCAACGCCGTGAGTAACGAAGCAATTTTTGCCACTAGTTCCGACCCAGATGTTTGCGGACGCGCTGGCTTAACCCCGCCCACAGCCGGCCAGACCAGGACGAAAGCCGCGACGTCCCAACAAGGAACTACACAACGCGTGACTGGGACCGATTCACCGGATCGGACACAGCCTACGTAAGACGTCAAACCAAGCGTATTGAATGGGAGAGCCTGCAATGAAGGTTTTCACAACGGGACAGGTCGCCAAGATTTGTAAGGTGGCCCCCCGCACCGTAAGTAAATGGTTCGATTCCGGCCGGCTGAAGGGTTATCGCATCCCTGGCTCGCAGGATCGTCGTATTCCTCGCGAATACCTGATCAAGTTCCTCAAGGAACACGGGATGCCGCTGGGCGATCTCGAAGATGAAGCAATGGCCAAGGTGCTGGTCGTGGGCCAGGACCAGGTGCTGATCGAGAACCTGAAGCGCGAACTACCGCTGGAACGGTCGTTCAAGCTGTCGGTTGCCTCGAGCGGCTTCGAAGCTGGTATCCAGGCCGAAAGCTTCCACCCGGACTGCATCATCGTCGACTTCTCGATCGGCCGGACCGAAGCGCTGCAGATTTGCCAGAACCTGCGCCGCAATGTCGAGTTCGCCGAAACGATCCTGATCGCCTTGCTGCCGGATGACGGCAACACGACGAGCTTCGATCGCTCGAGCATCAACGAGACGTTCAAGAAGCCGTTCGACGCCGCCTTGTTGGCCGAACGCCTGAAGACGTTGATTGGCGCCCGCAAGGAGCTGGTCCGCTAGGACCAGCCCCGACGCAGCGCGATCAGCGTCGGTAAGTGGTTAACCAGTTCGCCGGTTAGTGCCTAACGTCAACCGCGGCAGACCCCCGCGGTGACGATCATTCAACTGGGCCGTCGGTTGCTCCGGTGCAACCGACAGCGGCTGGGGGTAGTGAACTCCCGGTGACCCAGCCGCGGCCCACCAGGCCTCCCATGACTCATGCCGCCCGGCAATCGTGCCGGCGGCCTTCGACCCGCAGGGGCATCTGGCCCGTTGCACTCAACGCGGTCTACTTATTGCTCCCTCGCTTCTAGATGGCTCGAAGCGGGCGTTGCCGCAAAGGCTCCTCCAACGCCCCCGGGAACTCCTCGTCGTAAATCCGCTCGATTCGCTCTTGGAATTCATCGAATCGCTGTTCGAGGAGTTGCAGTGTTGGCGCGTCGTAATCAGGACGCGCTTCTTTGAATCTGTTTACGGCATTGTTCCAAAGTTCAAGTTGGCCTGCGGGATAGATGACGGCTTGCCATTCGGGCAAGTATTGATCTCCGTTGATGACAGCCGTTTTGTAGCGTTCCGAGAAGCTTTGCAATTGCCCGGCCAAATTAACTCGCCCCGCAGCTAATGCGTCAAGTCGAGCTTGCCGGCTTCCACGAAGAATCGTAACGCGATTCGCATTGCGTGTTTCTAGCCAGTGATTGAGAAACAGCACCACCGTGCGATTGAGTTGCTCGTTTGTCTCTTTGGGTAAGTGTTCACTACGCTGGTCGATAACAAGGTCATACTGCGCTGCCCAGTCGTTGTAACTCACTCCATCGCATGGCCCTAGCAGCTTCGCGAGCGTTTTCTGGCACGCATCGGCAAGCGGGCGATCGCTGATTCCCAGGCTGCTCCGTGAGGCGAAATCGTCTCCCATTTGCATGTGGTGCCGCTCGATCTGCAGAACCGCTAAGGCCGCTTGAGGAATATCCAAGTCAACCAATGCACTGCAGCACGGCTCGGAGTCGAGTAACGCGTATTTGAGCAGAACTGGTGAAATCCGAACTAGCTGGTGTTTGGAAAACACGCGGGCGGAGTATTCGGCAAGCATGTAGCTTGGCTTTGCCGATAGTTGATCGGCCAGTTTTTCGGCAGCTCGAGCACCCTCTCGATTCTCCAGAATTACGATGCAGAGTTGGCGGTAATCACGTCTGTCAAAATCGAGTGTTGGTTTTACTTTCCAATCGGCCTCTTCCACAGCTTGCCAAATGCGGTCGCGATTTGAATCGGAGTTGTGTTCGTCCAAGAACAAAACTCCATAGTTCCGAGAAAACGGGCCATTCCCCCGCAACGACCAATTGGCGGGTACGGTGGCGAATGGGCCGAAATAAGCCCAGACCACCGCAATCGAAAGACCGGCGACGAATGCGCATTTCGATCCGGAAATACGATGGAAACGAGTTGCAATGGCTTTAGACGCAGGTATCGCTGACCAAGTTACGATGATCAGCAGCGGCCACAACATACGGTAGGCCAAGCCCATCGTCGTGTCGCCTATCGTGACCCGTGTTTCGCTGTAATTCAGCGAACCGTGGACAATTGCAAATATCGCTGCTCCCGTTGCCAAAGCAGTGCAAAGCAAAAACAAACGACGATTGCTCCGATAGGGGACGGAAAGCCAATCGTAAAGCCCTACCATGAGCATTAACGAGAATGGACGTAACCAAAGTGTTAGAGGAAACAAGCTTTCAAGGTTGATAAAGTTCCAAGCGTGGTACATCGCCAAGGCAGAAATGGCGCCGATCGGTACAAGCAGAAGCGATCGCAAGCTGACTCGCTGTAGCAGCTTTGGCAACATGATTGCAGTCGCGAAGAGCGCTTCAAAGACGATGGGTCGCCAATACCAGCCTGAAGCGGTCTCCCAGACCCAAAGTGCGGATACGATCACGGCGAGAAGGATCGCAAAGCAAGTAAGCGGTATTTTTCTAAGCACAACTCGCGCACCGGCGATATTGTGCCTCATCGCTTGCCAGGTGATTTTGACAATGATCGAGTCAGTTAACATGCCCAAGGCATCGCAAGATTCACAGCGGGACCCAAAAAACCTGCGCCTGATGCTGACCGTCATAGAGCAAGTAGGCTAAGTTAGCGATAGCATCACGCATAGGTTATCATTTCACGCAATAGGCCGCGATTACTCTTTATGCCAGACCTTTCTCATTTCGACGAGCAAGGGCGCAGCCGGATGGTTGACGTCGGCGCCAAGGACGTCACTGCCCGGTCGGCGCGGGCCAGCGCTCGGGTGCGGATGCTCCCCGAGACGTTGCGGGCGATTCTGGATCGCCAGATCAGCAAGGGCGACGTGCTCGAAGTAGCCCGGCTGGCCGGCATCATGGCGGCCAAGCGGACCTGGGAGCTGATCCCGCTGTGTCATCCCTTGCCACTCGACGCGGTCGAGCTCGAGCTGCGCCCGCTGGACGACACGACCCTGTTCATCGCAGCCACGGCCCGGGCCACGGCACGCACCGGCGTCGAGATGGAAGCCCTCACCGCCGCCAGCGTCGCCGCCCTGACAGTCTATGACATGTGCAAGGCCATCGATCGCGGCATGACCGTCGAGCAGATCCACCTCGAAGAGAAACAAGGTGGCAAGAGCGGGCACTACGTGCGAGACGCTACCTAGGGCGTAACGACAAGTCGAGTATCGGGTGCCATGCTCAAGCCCCCAAGCTTGAGCATGCGAATTGCGTACGAACATGCTCAAGTCTGCTGACTTGAGCATGGCACCCGCTGATGTTGGCAGGCGACATCGAGAAACCTTACGGCCGCTGCGGCGGGCGTTCTTCGAGCATCGGTTCCAGCTCGTCGACGAAGTCGCGCACGTCCTTGAATTCGCGATAGACGCTGGCGAACCGAACAAAGGCCACCTGGTCAAGCTGCCGGAGGTGCTGCATCACCAGCTCGCCCAGGTATTCACTTTGGACTTCGGTCTCGAAGTTCTGATGGACGTCGGCTTCGACGGCCGCGACGACCGATTCGATTTGCTCGTCCGAGATCGGGCGCTTCCAACAAGCCTTTTCCAGTCCGCGCTTGATCTTTTCGCGCTCGAACGGGGTGCGGGTACCGTCCTTCTTGACGACCTTAATCGCCGGCTCTTCCAGGCGTTCGTAGGTGGTGTACCGCCGCTTGCAGTTCAAGCACTCGCGCCGCCGCCGGATCGCAAAGCCGTCTTCGCTGGCTCGCGAGTCGATCACACGGTCGTTGTCAAATCGGCAGAACGGACAATTCATGGGCGGTCACTCCCCAGGCGCCGGCGCGCCAGGGTAAGAGTCGAATGTTACTTCCAAACCCGACGCTGCCGCGAGCTAAGAATGTTCATCGCCTTGCGATACTTGGTCACGGTGCGACGGGCCACGGTCAGCCCGTGCTTATCTAGTTCCTTGACCAGTTCGTCGTCGCTCAATGGATTCTGTTTGTCCTCGTGGTCGACGATTTCCTGTAGCTTCAATCGCACGGCGTCCCAGGCCACTTCCTCGCCGTCGGCGCTGACGGTGCCGCCGCCAAAGAACCGCTTCAGCGGGAAGATGCCTCGCGGCGTCTGAATCCACTTGTCGTCCACGGCCCGGCTGACCGTGGTGACGTGAACGCCGACTTTGTCGGCGATTTGCTGCATCTTGAGGGGCTCGATGAACTCGGGCCCCTTGTTCAGGAACTCGGTCTGGTGATCGACAATCGCCTGGGACACCCGGGTCAGCGTGCTTCGCCGCTGCTCGATCGAATCCATCAGCCATTGGGCCGACGTCAGCTTGCGCTTGATCCATTCCTTTTCCTGCTCGCTGGCCCGCCCTTCTTGCAATAGCTTGCGATAGTAGGGGCTGATGAACAGGCTCGGCGTGCGGCCGTCCTCGAGGCGGACCTTGTACTTGCCCCCTTCGGCCACGTCCAGGTAGACGTCGGGCGAAACGGTCGGCGCGTGCTGCTCGGTGAACAGTGCGCCGGGCTTCAGGTTCAGCTTCCGCATCTCGCTGAGCAGTTCGCGGATGTGGTCGATCGAGAAGCCGGTCTTCTTTTCGATCACCGGCAAGCGATTGTGTTCGAGGTCTTCCAGATGGTTGACGATCAGCGTCTTGATCTCGTCATAGTAAAGCATGCCCGGCATCAACTGCAGCAGCAGGCATTCTTTCAAATCGCGCGAACCAACGCCCGGCGGGTCGAGTTTTTGGACCAAGGCCAACGCCTTGCGGGCCAACTCCAACTCCTCGGGAGGAGCGTTCGGGTCGATCAGGTCTTCGAGCCGGTTCGGCAGGAAGCCGCCGTCGTCCAGGCTGTAGATAATCCGTTCGGCCATTGCCCGCAGCGCGGGATCGGGCGCCCACCAGCCCAACTGTTCGATCAGGTAATCGTGCAGCGTCGGCGGGCGCGACTCCATGTTGGCCATGGCGTCGTGCTTGCGGTCCCCTTCTTCTTCCAGCCGAGAACTCGACATCCGTGGCCGCTCTTCATAGTCGGGCCACTCGTTCTGGTCCAGGTTCATCAGCCGTTCAAAGTCGGCTTCGTTGTTCTTGTTGTTCTCAATGACCAGCTCGCGCTCTTCCGAGGTCGGCGCGTCGGGGTCTTCGCGCTCTTCCGACTCTTCGGGCAGATCCGGATCGGTCTCTTGCATTTCGAGCACGGGGTTCTCTTGCAGTTCCTGCTCGATCCGCTCTTGCAGGGCCAGCAGCGGCAACTGCAAGATTTCCATCGACTGAATCATGCGCGGCGCAAGCACCTGCTTTTGCGCCATTCGCATTTCTTGTCCGAAGGAAAGTCGCATGACTCTTGCTCGTTCTGCTCGGTTCGACTGGTCTTAGTTGTCTGGCCAGTCGAACTTGGTTCAGCCCCGGCCTCAGTTAAACTTCTGACGGCCGGCGATCGCGTCGGCCAGGATTTCCCGGTTAGCGAATTCTAGCACACTGCCCGTGGTAATCCCGCGGGCCAGTCGGCTGATCGAGACCGGTAACTCGGCCAGCCGATTGGAGATATATAGCGCGGTTCCGTCCCCTTCCAGGGTCGGATTCGTGGCCATGATCACTTCCTGGAACGAGCCATTGCGGACCCGTTCAACCAGGGCGTCGATCGTCAGTTGGTCCGGCCCCACTCCTTCCAACGGCGCAATCCGACCCAACAGCACGTGAAACAGCCCGCGGTAGTTGCCGGCATTTTCCAGCGCAATCAGATCGCGCGGCTGTTCGACAATGCACAACACCGCCTGGTCGCGGCGTGGATCGGTGCAAATGCCGCACAACTCGGCCTCGGCCAGGTTGTAGCAGACCTTGCAGTAGCGCACGTTTTCCTTGACGCCGCGAATCGCCTCGGCCAAGGCCAGCGCCTCGGTCTTGCTCTGGCGCAACACGTGGTACGTCAGACGCTCGGCAGATTTCTTGCCGATTCCCGGCAGACGGGAAAACTGTTCGATCAGTTGTGATACCGATTCGGTAACGCCGGGCACGGGCTCAATCCTCACAGGTCGGCAAGCGTTCAAACGCCGCCTGGTTCAATCTCGGGCCAATCGCCCCCAGTCCCTTGGACCGTCCGCCGTACTAACCTTGTAGCTGCGGTGACAAGCGCCGCTGGGACAAGCCGCCTGGATGTAACCAGTGCGTAAGCTGCGTGGACCACTTGCAGAAAAGCGTCTATCTAACTGACGAGCGCCACGCGGACTGATCCGTCGCCCACCTGCCACTTTGGGACGAACTCAGTCGATGCGTAACGGGCGAATGTCGAACAAGTCGGCCGCACGTTGGACCAACGGGTTCGACATCTTCTCGTACATTCGTTCCCGCGGCGAAACTATGCGAGCTCGCTCAACCTCGGGCTTCGGTTCGGCCGTGGCCGTCGAAACCGAGAACTCGACGCGAACCGCTTGGCCCGTAATGGCTTGAAGCGATCGCTCGATTTGCGCCAACTGCTCGGGACGCTCGCAGAACGACTTCGAGGTAGTATATCCGGCCGGAAAGTGAACGGCCAGTCGATTTGGCGCAAGAATTGCTACACGATCTGCCGAGAGGGCATGGTCGACGACCATGCCGGCCAGTTGGCCGATCGCTTGCTGCCAGAGAGCCAGGACATTGTCGCTGGTGATTTCGATGGCGTCGGGGGCGGGCGCTGATGGTTCGTCTTCAGCGACCGCGTCACTTTGTCGCGCCGCGGCTGTCGGCGTATCGACACGCAGGATTTGCCCTTCAGGCGCCGGTCGAACTTCGGACGTAGGGCGCGCTTCGGACAGTGATCGTGACGCGGCGGCCGGCGCGTCGTCACTCAGTTCTTTTTTTTTAGCTTCGACCGGCGCGGACACGTTGGTTCTTGTTGTCGATGCCGCCGTGATCTGCGGCGCGGCGGTTCGCGTCGCCGCAGGCAGCGTCAAATCGCCCGACGATTGCCGCAGTTGCGTCAGCAGCCCGGCGAGTTCTTCCAGGTTGCCCAGCCGTGCAATCCGCACCAGCGCCAGTTCGGCCAAGGTACGCGGCCGCGTCGAGTGACGCATCCGGGCCAATGCCCCGTCGACGATTTGCATACAGGCCAGAATCGTTTCCAGCCCCAATTGCTGGGCCGAGGCGATGACTTGCGACTGATCGTTGCGCCCCACGTACAAAAACGTATCGGGCGAGCAGCCGGCCGCGGCCACCATCAGATCGCGCAGATAGCCGAGCAACTGGTCGAGCAGCTGGGCGACGTCGACCCCTTCGTTCAACGCGCCGTCGAACTCGGCCAGCGCCGCGCCGGCATCGCCAGCCACCAGGTGACCCATCAAGGCTGCCAGCCGCTTGTCGGCCGCGGTGCCGAGCAGTCGATGCACGTCGTCGGCCGTCAGCTTTTGCCCCGAGCAGGCCAGCAATTGTTCGAGCAGCGACTGGCTGTCGCGCATCGAACCGGCCGCGCGGCGGGCGATCATTTCGAGCGCCTCGGGCTCGGCCTCGACTCCTTCGGCCGCGACGATCTGTTTCAGACGACCGGCGATTGATGACGTCTGAATACCGGCGAAATCGAACCGCTGGCAGCGCGACAGAATGGTGATCGGAATCTTTTCCGCTTCGGTCGTGCAGAAGATGAACTTCACGTGCTCCGGCGGCTCTTCCAGCGTCTTTAGCAAGGCGTTGAACGCCTCGCGCGTGAGCATGTGAACTTCGTCGATGATGTAAATCTTGTAGCGCGAACGGCTGGCCCGGATGTTGACGTTCTGACGCAGTTGGCGAATCTCGTCAATGCCGCGGTTGCTGGCGCCGTCGATTTCGAGCACGTCGACGTCGTCGCCGGCGCTGACGCTGCGGCAGATGTCGCACTGGTTGCAAGGCGTGGCCGTTGGCCCCGTGACACAGTTCAGCGCTTTGGCAAAGATTCGCGCGGCCGACGTTTTGCCGACGCCGCGGGCGCCGGTGAACAAATAAGCGTGTCCGACGCGCTGCGAAGCGATGGCGCCGGCGAGGGCCTGGCCGATGTGTTCCTGGCCGACCAACTCCGAGAAGGTTTGCGGCCGGTAGCGACGCGCGACGACCACATAGGCGTCGTGTTGCGTGGTGTCCGAATCGCCCGAGGTCTCAGCCATCTGCGTGCCGTCCGTTGCCGTGAGGGATGACTGAGCGTTGTGGTCGGTTAGTTGAGCCGCAATTGGTGAGCGACTTGCAATCCGTCATTAGCCCCCGGTCAATGACCGGGGGCGAGTGACGCCCCAATTGAGAGGGCGAATGATCTACAAAATGGCTGGCGCGGCCGCGAATGAGAGACCCGCCGCACAAGAAGCTGACTGTTTATGGCTGCTGGATTTCTCCCCTGACCAGATTCACAGGTCCCCTTTGCGGGGGCCCCTCATGCGGGGCCGCGCCGAGCGTGGTGTCGCCGACTGCTCCGTTGTACTCGGCCAAGGGGGCGTCGTCAAAGCGTCAGGTTCAACGGACCAGGTAAGTTCTTGCGCCGGCGCAGGTTGTTGGCCCACTGTCCCACATCAAGGGTGCCACTGGCGGGCTTGTCCACCAGAGAGAAGCAGTACCTGCGCGCCTGGGGAAGGCCGATGTTACTGCTGCTCGACGATATGTTGCTGAGGCCGGGTGTTGATCGACGCGGTTAATTCGACGGCTCCCTGCATCGTGTCGACCCGCTCGTGAAACTCTTCCGGATCGTAAACGGGCAGATCGTTGACGCGCGTTACCAGCATGCCGCGCACGATACCCGCCTTGGCTGCGGGGCTGTTCGCCTCGACGTCGATCACGCGCACGCCGCTGTCGTCGTGCTCTTCGCCGAACAACGGAATCAACTGCATGATCGAGACCGGGTAGTCGACCCGCATGCCGCGCCACAATGGCTCTTGCTGTGTCACCACCTGGGGCAGCGGATTCGGCGACTTGGACAACCGGATCGGGATCACCATCTGCCGGCCGTCACGGTTGACCCGAAACGATGTCACCGCCCGCGGGCCGTGGGCGGCGATCGCCAATCGCAAGGCGTCGGCGTCGTAAACCGGCACCCCGTCGATGGCCGTCACCAGATCGCCACGCCGTAGGTCCGAACGCGCCGCCGGCGTGTGGGGCGAGACCATCTCGACGACCACTCCTTGCATGCCGTGCATCCGCTGCTGATAAGCCAGATTGCTTGGCTGGACGCCCAGGTAGCCATACGAAACCGAGCGGCCTTGCTTCAATGGCTCGAGCAGGCGGCGGAACGTGTCGTCGACCGGAATGGCGAAGCCCGCCGACTGTTCAAACCCGACCGAGGCGGCCAGAGCCGTGGTCAGCCCGATCATCTCGCCGCGCAGGTTCAACAGCGGCCCACCGCTGGTACCCAGGTTCAGCTTGGCGTCCGTCTGAATCAGCGAGCCAAATTGATACAGGGTCTTCTGCTGAGGGGACGGCTCGTTGTTGCCGACCACCTTGCGCGTCAGGTTCGAGATGATTCCCCAACTCGCGCTCACCTGCCCGTCGCGGGCGATGGCGTACGGATTCCCCAGGGCCAGGACGATCTGCCCTTTCTTCAGGGTCTTGGCGTCGCCCAGTTTGATCGGCGAGAACTTGTAATCGGACGGCTTGCCTTCGACCTTCAGGATAGCAAGATCGCACTTCGCGTCGCTGGCCAACAGCCGCGCCACGAACGTCCGCCGGTCGACCGTCGTGATGTAATGATCTGCCGTTGGTTGCGGATCGACCACATGGTGGCAGGTGAGGATCAGCCCTGCTTCATCGATCACCACGCCGGTGCCAAACTCGGTCGGCACGAACTCGGGGCTGGTCGGATCGTTTTCTTTGATCGTGTTGATCTGACCGAACTGCAGCGGGCCGTTTTGCACGACTGCCGGCGCTTGGTCGCGCGGTCCGATGCGAGCGATCGCCACGACCGAGCGTTCGGCCGACGCAATCGCCTGGGTCATCGCCTTTTCGATCGCCACAGCGGCTTGCAGGCCGTCGACTTCCTGGGCCGCCGCTGGCCGTGCGGCCAAAAAGCCAAAGATAAGCAACGCGACGCCTGATGAAACGGCAAACGGTCGAGCGAATCGGCGGAAACGCACTTGCCGCGCAGGGAAGGAGCCAACCATGACTAAGAAAACTCCGATCGGGTCGCCTGCGACGATGGCCGCGCAGCGAGCGCGCCATCGGCCCAGAACGTGAGTGCCAGGGAAACTTTACTATTCTACCCGGCACAAACCAGATCGGAAGGCAAACCCGGTGTTGGAATAGGGCGATCGGCCACTTTCGCCCAGTTTTAACGCCTGCCTCGGGTGGCCCAGGTTGCTAAAGCAACCTGGGCGGGCACAGCCCGCAAGAAACCTCGATCGACGCTTTCAGCAAGTGGCGAGTCGCCACTGCAATCAGTCCGGCGCTCGAGGTTTCTTGTTGCTTCGCAACCCCGGCAACAAGTTGTCGGGGCCACCCAACTGTTACTTTGAAGCCCACTTCCCAGCACTGCCGGCTACTCGTCGCTGCTGCTGTCCCCGCCACCTTCACCGCCGCCGGTCGGAATGGTTGCTCCGGCTGCCAGCACCTTTTCCTTCAGCTCTTCGAGCAACTGAGGATTCTGCTCCAGATAGGCCCGGGTCTTTTCCCGTCCCTGGCCCAATTGCACGTCGCCATAGCGGAACCAGGCCCCCACCCGGGCCACCAACCGCTGGGCCGTGGCCAGATCGAGAACATCGCCGGCGTAGCTGATGCCGTTGCTGTGCATCATGTCGAACTCGGCCACGCGGAATGGCGGGGCGACCTTGTTCTTGACCACCTTGGTCCGGACCCGCTGGCCGACGACGACTTCCCCTTCCTTCAACTGCCCGATGCGGCGAACATCGATGCGGCAACTCGCATAGAACTTCAACGCGCGACCGCCGGGGGTCGTTTCGGGGCTGCCGAACATGACGCCGATCTTTTCGCGAATCTGGTTGATGAAGATCAGGGCCGTCTTGCTTTTGGCGATGGTGCTGGTCAGCTTGCGGAGCGCTTGGCTCATCAGCCGGGCCTGCAAGCCGACGTGCGAATCCCCCATTTCCCCGTCTAGTTCCTTTTGCGGCACCAAAGCGGCCACCGAGTCGACCACAATCACGTCGACCGCGTTCGATTTGACAAGCATTTCCGTGATGTTCAGCGCTTCTTCGCCACTGCTCGGCTGGCTGACCAGCAGGGTTTCGAGCTCGACGCCCAGTTTTTTGGCCCAAGTCGGGTCGAGGGCGTGTTCGGCGTCGATAAACGCGCAGATGCCACCCGCCTTCTGGGCGCGAGCGAGCACGTGCAGGGCCAGCGTCGTCTTGCCGCTTGATTCGGGGCCGTAGATTTCGGCGATGCGCCCCTTGGGGATCCCCTGGCCCCCCAGGGCCAGGTCGAGCGACAGACAGCCGGTCGAAAAACCTTCGATCCGCGCCGTCCGATCCGAGCCCAGGGGCATAATCGCCCCTTCGCCGAATTCCTTCTCGATTTGGGCGATGGTGTGCTTGAGCGCGGGATTTTCGCTCAGCAGCGTCTCTTTGGCGTCGGCCGACTGGTTCTTGGCCGGCTTTGGGGCAGCGGCTTCCTTCTTGGGCATACGGTGGTTCAACTTGGGGGTAGCGACAGCCGTCATGGTTCCATCCTTCTTGCTCAAAATGGCCGGGAAATGCAGCGTAAAACCGGCGATACTGAATCTACGTACGGTAGTGAATGCGTGTTCACTATATCGGTTTCACCCAAGCCGAGCAAGCAGAATTTCTCTGACTTTTTGCCGCCACCTCGCCAGAAAAAAGGATGGGTAAGAAATGACGCCCAGCACGTGCTGGCAGAGCCGGAGTTTGCCGAGTTTTCGGCCCGCCCCCAGCGCGGCGTCACCTTAACGCGCTGGCCAGCGATTTTCTACAGGGCAGGCCGGCGCATGGGGTAAACACACGAGGCGGCAGAATCGTTTCAACGTGCCGCAGCTACATGCCAAAGCAGCCTTTGGCGATCAACAGGGCCAGAGCGATGACAACGCAGATCAAAACAGTCGAGAGTCGGAACGGCTCCCAACGGTCTTGGCCCCAGCGAGTTGGGTCGTCAAGAATCTGATTCATGCGAAGTGGCTCGTAACCCTGTAGGATGCACTCCGTGCATCTTATTTGTGCGTAGCTCAAAGAACGATACAGGATATCTTCGGCGTTCGAATCGGCGGTATTTCCAGACCGTTAAGATGTGGTCCGCCGAACTAAGGTGCATGGAATGCACCCGACAAAACTACAAGCCCCTGCAAACTACCCGGCTGCGTCAATCGTACGACCGGCGGCGGTCGCGTTTCCTGTCGGAAGTGGCGCGTTTGCGTTCCAGCCGGCGTTCGATCGCTCCGCGACCCGGACGTGTCTTCTTGCGCCGCCTTGGAGGCAGGGCCACGGCCGCGATCATAGCCCGCAGTTTTTCCAGGCAATCGGCCGTATTGCTCGGCTGGTCCCGGTGTTGCTGGCTGCTAAGGACGACGGCCCCTTCGACGGTCAGCGTGGTGGCATAACGCGCCAAGAACCGGTCGCGCACGTCCGGGGGCAAGCTGGTATTGGCCCGCGGATACCAGCGCAGTTGCGCCTTGCTGTTCACCTTGTTGACGTTCTGGCCGCCGGGGCCCGAGCTGCGCACAAAGCTGAGTTCAATCTCTTCCATCGGGACCGACAGACGGTCATTCACAATCAATGATTCGCTGGCCATATGGGGCAGTATATCCTGAATGTCCCCGGGCGGTGGAGAAATTGTATGATGGGGCGGGGCTCGAACAGCAAACGACACTCGCGGTGTACCGGATGTTCACGCTGGCGGCGAAAACTTGTGCGATTCGACGGGTTGTCGCGATGTGCGGCGCTTTGATACTTGGCTATGGCCTGAGCGTGGCGGCTGCCGAGCCGGCGTCGGCGGTCGCCGACCTGGGCACGCGCAAAGTCGGCGTCGATTGGCCCGCCTTTCTCGGTCCCACGGCCGATAGCAAATCGTCCGAGACGGGCCTCGCCGCGCCGTGGCCTGAAAACGGCCCGCGGGTTGTCTGGCACCGGCGCGTTGGCACCGGCTATAGCATTCCCTCGATCAGCCGCGGCCGGCTGTTCCAGTTTTCTCGCTTTGGCGCCCAGACGCGGCTGGAATGCTTGCGCAGCGAGACCGGCGCGCCCTTGTGGACGTTTGACTACGCCAGCGACTACGCCGACATGTACGGCTATGACAACGGCCCGCGTTGCCAGCCGATTGTCGACGACGACCGGGTCTACACATTCGGCGCCGAGGGAATGCTCCACTGCCTGGACGTCACCAGCGGCAAGCTGCTGTGGAAAGTCGACACGGCGGCCCAGTTCGGCGTGATTCAAAATTTCTTCGGCGTCGGTGGCGCGCCGGTGATCGAGGGGGATCTGCTCATCGCCAACATCGGCGGCAGCCCCGCCGACGATCGGTCCCTCCCGCCGGGCGCGCTCGACCGGGTCAGCGGCAACGGCTCGGGCGTGGTGGCGTTCGACAAGCGCACCGGACAAGTGGCCTATCGGTTCAGCGACGAGTTGGCCAGCTACGCCTCGCCGCGGATGGCCACGATCGCTGGTCGGCGCTGGGGGTTTGTCCTGGCCCGTGGCGGCTTGATTGGCTTTGAACCGAAGACCGGCAAGCAAGACTTCTTCTTCCCGTGGCGCAGCCCGACGCTCGAAAGCGTGAACGCCAGCACGCCGGTCGTGGTCGACGACCTGGTCTTCATCTCCGAGACCTACGGGCCCGGCAGCGCGCTGGTGCGGGCAAAGCCGGGCGAATACGAACTGATCTGGAAGGATGAACCCCGTGCGCGGTTTCGGCGGATGCAAACCCACTGGAATACGGCCGTCTATCACGAAGGCTTTTTATATGGTTCGAGCGGGCGTCACACCCAGACGGCCGAACTGCGTTGCATCGAGTTGAAGACCGGCGAGGTGAAATGGAGCCGGCCGGACCTGACCCGCTGCAGCTTGATGTACGTCGATGGTCACCTGGTCTGCCTGGCCGAGTCGGGGGAGCTGATGCTGCTGAAAGCGAATCCCGAGAAGTTCGACCTGGTGAGTCACGCCTTGTTGCGCGCCCCGGCAACCAGCGAAGTGAAATCGGGCGCTGCCGACGAGGCGAAGACGCCACCGGCTGACGAGCCACCGGGTGAAGAGCTGCGCCTGCTGCGTTATCCGGCTTGGGGTGCGCCGATCTTGTCGCACGGCCTGATGTACGTTCGCGGCGCCGACCGGCTGGTGTGCGTGGAACTGATTCCCGACCCGAAGTAACATCGCCGTTTAATCAGTGTCTGGTTACGGTCGCCTATTCTTCGAGGCACCCATTGTGACTCGCGCGTTGATCCAGCCCATCCTCACGGGATTGCTGTTCGCTTTCATTGGGCTGAACGCCCGGGCTGCGGAGCGCCCGCCCAACGTGGTGCTGATCATCACCGATGACCAAGGGTACGGCGACTTGGGCTGCACGGGGAATCCGGTCCTTAAAACGCCCGAGATTGATCGGCTGTACGCCGACAGCGTGCGGCTGACCAGCTTTCACGTCGACCCGACTTGCTCGCCCACGCGAGCGGCCCTGATGACCGGGCGCTACTCGACGCGCGTCGGCGTCTGGCACACGGTCATGGGGCGGCACATGCCGCGGGCCGAAGAACGAATGATGCCCCAGGCCTTCGCCGACAGCGGCTACACGACGGCCATGTTTGGCAAGTGGCACCTGGGGGACAACTATCCATTCCGCCCGCAGGATCGTGGCTTTCAAGACGTGCTGATGCACGGCGGCGGCGGGTCGGGTCAGATTCCCGACGCTTGGGACAACGACTACTTCGACGACACGTATTTTCGCAACGGCAAGGCCGAGAAGTTCTCGGGCTATTGCACCGACGTGTTCTTCAGCGAAGCGATTCGCTACATCGAGTCGAAGCGCGACACGCCGTTTTTTGTCTACCTGGCGACCAACGCGCCGCACGGGCCATACCGCGTGGCCGACGAATGGTCCGCGCCGTATGAGTCGCAAGTCGGCGGCGACCAGGAACTGGCCAAGTTCTATGGCATGATCGCCAACATCGATCACAACGTCGGCCGCTTGCGGCGACGGCTCGACGAGCTGGGGCTGGCCGAGAACACGATCCTGATCTTCATGACCGACAACGGCACTGCCCGCGGGGCGACGTTCGGCGTGGGCAAAGGGGCCGACTTCCGCGGCAACGATGTGCCACTGTCCAGCGGCTACAACGCCGGAATGCGCGGACGCAAGGGTTCGCCCTATGAAGGGGGGCACCGCGTACCGTGTTTCATTCACTGGCCGGCCGGAAAGCTGGCCGGCGGTCGCGACGTCGGCGGGCTGACGGCTCATTTCGATTTGTTGCCGACGTTGATTGATCTGTGTGGGCTGAAGCCGAAAGCCGAGGTGGCGTACGACGGCATCGACCTGGCGGCGGTGGTTCGTGGCGAGGCCAAAGTGCCGGCCGACCGGATTCTGATTACGCACCATCAAGAGTTGGCCGAGCCCGAGAAGTATCGCTTTGCCGCGGTGATGCAAGGTTCGTGGCGTTTGATTGTGCGCAACGATCAATCCGAGCCACCAAGTTACACTATTGAGCTTTACGATGTGCAGAAGGATCCTGCTCAGAATCGCAACATGCCCGGAGTCCATAACGACTTTGTGACGCTGCTTTTTGCGTATGACGATTGGTGGATAGAGATGGCTCGCGACTTTGCGCGGCCGGCCGAGATTGTGATCGGCAGCGAGCGTCAGAATCCGACCGAGCTGACTTGCTTCGAGTGGTACAACTCGCCCCAGTGGTGGCAGCCGGCCGTGAAGCGCGGCTTCGAGGGGAACGGCCATTGGTCGCTCTTGGTCGAACGGGCCGGCACGTACAAGATCACGCTCCGACGCTGGCCGGCCGAAGTCGACGCGCCAATTGCCGGCGCGGTCGACGGCGGCAAGGCGATCCCCATCGACTCGGCCCGCCTGAAAATCGGCACGTTCGATGAACAGCAGCCGGTGGCCAAGGACGCCAAGGGTGTCACGTTCCAGGTCAAGCTGCCGGCCGGCTCGACCAAAATGGAAACCTGGTTCCACAGCCCGAACGGCACAACCCGCGGGGCATATTACGCGACCGTACGGCGCATTGATGACAACCCGAGCCGGTAGGAAGAGTCTTAGGCGGTGTGCAGTGGGTGGCCCAGGTGCTTGCACCTGGGCGGCCGAAGGCCGCAAGAAACCTCGGGCGCCGTCTGGCACGAATGGCGACTTTCCACTCGGCTACGCGTGTTCATCGAGTTTCTTGTTGCTGCGCAACACCGATGGCCGGGCCATCGGTGCCACCCAAGGCGTTTGAACTCGACGCAATTCGGTTTACGTACCTGCCGGGCATTCTTCCGCGATCCTGCGGAAGACCTGGATCGCTTCGTTGAACGCCTGGTTGGCTGCTTCGCGCTCGGCCGGGGCGATGTTCCGTTCGCGGGCGCGCCAGAGTTGTTCGACCACCTCGGCCCCCCAGCGAGCGCTCGCGCGCGAAGCGCGGATCGGCTGCTCGCCGACCAACACGTTCACCGGGTTGGTGTGCAACTGGGGGAACTGGCGCAGCGTGACCCAACTGCTCCGCTCGATGGGGACGTTGAACTTCACCTCGTGCAACTGGTCGTCGGCTGGCACCTTTTGCCGCGCCACGACCTGGCCGTTGACGACCACTTCGACCAGCCGCTCGCGCACGGCCTCATCAGGAACCTGCTGCGAGGGGTGGATCGTGACGGTGTCGCCGATCCAAGGCTTGCCGGCCGCCGGAGTGGCCAAGCCATAGGCTACTTCGCGCGGCGTTTGCGAGCTGAACGCCACGCGGGCTGTCGCAACGACTTTGCCTGGCGCCGCCAGTTTGATTTCACCCCCGGCAGGCACGCCGTTCACCGCGAAGTTGATGGCATGGGCAAAGCCGTCCGAAACGTACGAGCGCCCCTGGGCCAAGCCGGCGCACCAGTCGCGCACGTCAATCCGCTCGACTGGGCCAAGCTGGACGTAGGTGCGCCCCTGGCCGACGCGCGTGCCGCTCATACACGGGAAGTCGGTCTCGCCCGCCGTCTTCAACGGAAAGCCACAATTCATCAAGTGATACCAGGTGTTCCACTCGCGCCCACGCGGGGTGTCCATGGCGCTGATAAAGTCGCACACGCCCAGGGCCGTGGCCGCGCAGATTTCCAGCGGCGCTTCGGGCACGCCCAGGTTGGGCAACTGTTCGGCGATCCGGTCGAGGCTCCGCTCGAGTTCCGCCAGGCTAAGGACCTGGTCGCGGTTGACGTCGATCTTGGCGAACGGCTCGGAAAGCAGGGCCGCGGCCGCTTCGTCGACCGAGAGCGCCTGGTTCTTGTCGGCGTCATACGCGGCCATCATCCGCGCGCTGGCGGCGGGCGGGTCAATCTGCATGCCGGAGCCCGAGTGGGGATAACCGGTGAACGCCCCTTGTTGCTTGGCCCACCGCAGCGCCGGTGTGGCCCAAGTGGGCCAACCTTTGATGCCGTCGCTGCCGGGGTAGACATGATCGGTCAGGTTCAACAGACAGACGTGCCCCAGCGCCGCCGAGCCAAAGCCGCTGATCTCGATGTCGTATTTAATGACGCAGCGCGGCTCGCTGATTTCGCTGGCCTTGGGGCTGTGAAACTGCCGCTGGAACTCGAAGCAGAAGCCCCAATTCAAGATGTTGCCGACGTTGAGCCCTTCTCCCTTCACTTGCCGAAAAATGTCGGCCGCCACGACTCCTTCGGTCGGCGAGGAGTAGTGCGCGCAGCCCGCCGAGTGAATGTGATGGTCGCCGCCAAAGTAGCCGAATGCCGGCGGATCGATCCACCGTTTCAGGTGTACGTCGAGCGTCGCCTCGGGCGCGTCGGGAATGGTGACGGTTCGCTCTTCCAGGCGGTACTCCGGCCCGCGGCTCGATTGCATGGTCAGCTCGCCCGGCGGCAGCGTCACCGTCTCGCCATCGGCGCGATAGATTTGCGGCTGAAAGAAAAAGTCGGGGGCCAGTCGCTTGGCCTGGGGCGGAAAAACGCGGCCGGTGTGATCGCGAAAGGTCAGTCGCGCCGTTGACGGCGTGCCGTCGGCTTCGCGCACGCTCAAGCGAACCGTCGTGGCGCGGCGGATGTTGAACAGCACCGGCGTCTCGCCCCGGAAGCCCAGGTCTTGCGTCCCCTGGTCGACGTCAAAGGCGATCGTCGCTTCGCGGCGGCCGGCTTCGCTGGCATGGATCAGGGCGACGGCGTACTCGACTTCCAACCCGCTCAGGTGCGTGGTCATTGGCGGAGCGGTGAACATCTCGAGGTGTAGAAACCGTCCTTGCCGATCGACCGCGCCCGGGTCCGAACGGAGTGCGGTCTGTTGCTGCCGTTCGAGCGTGCTCAGGTACTCGCCGGTGTACGGCGTGCCCGATTGCGGACTGTGAACGCGCAGCCGCTTGGTAATGTCCCCCTGGTTGATCACCTTGACGATCACGGGCGTATAACCGGCCTGTTGCAATCGGGCCGGGCCGGGGCCGCGGGCGACCTTGACCCGGGACTCGGGATTGATCTGCACGACGAACAAGACGTGCGGGTCGATGGCGCTTTGCAGCTTAAGCGAGTCGCGCTGGGTGCCGGCTTCGCGAAGTGCTATTGCTGTTTCGGGCGCAAGCGGCGCGCCCAGGTAATCGAGCGCCTGGGCCAATCGTTCGAGATTAGCCGCCAGCGGCTGCCCCTCGACCGGCGTGGCGGGGACGTCTTGGGCGCTTGCCGATGTTTGCCAAAGCGCGAAAGTCGCCAGGAACCATGCCAGGAAGTGTTGACCTCGCATCGCTTGCTCCCGCCTGAGATATGCGCGCGGCTGACCAGGAACGGCGCATTTCCAATCCATCAACGAGCGTAAATGTTTCAGCGCGTCGGAGCAAGCAAAGTCGCGAAGCGAACCGCATGAGAAGCACGAATCATGCACGCGCAACAAAAAACCCAGGGGGTGAAACCCCTGGGCTTGTGATGATCGATCGAGAAACACGTCGCGAAACGGCGATTATCGTTTCGCGTTCATCGTTTCTCGTTGTTCGAGTGGACCGGAAGGGAGTTGAACCCTCGACCTCTGCATTGCGAACGCAGCGCTCTCCCAACTGAGCTACCGGCCCTTGCCGTTCAGTCACATCACACGTGGTGTGCGACCGACGAACCATCGATTCTAAGAACGATGCCGCGCGTTGTCAAAGCCCGCTTGCGACGTGTCTGCGTCGCGGCAAATCCGGCGGAGTAAACCGACCACGACGACACGACGGACACGACGTAGGAAATGACGAAGTCCGAATGACGAAGGAATTGCCGACGATCTGATAACCAAAGCTCAATGGCCAAGCGGCGAATACGCGAGGCATCCCTCACGTCGCCACACCACATTCCCACTTCCGCTCCTACGTCGTGGCCGTCGTGTCGTCGTGGTCGAATCTGCCTTTATTTGAAATAGTCCGGCTCTTGGCCCGGCTTCCACTTGATGTTGCAGCCCAGGCTGGCGCGCTGCTCGGCCGCCACGGTCTTGCCCGCCAAGACCGCGTCGAGCGCCGCGCGCAGATCGGCGCCCGTCACCGGCTGGCCGTTGTCGGGTCGGCTGCTGTCCAACTGGCCGCGATAGACCAACTTGTGCTGCTTGTCGAACAGGAAGAAGTCGGGCGTGCAGGCCGCGCGATACGCCTTGGCAGCCGATTGCGTCTCGTCGAACAGGTAAGGGAAGGTGTAGCCGCGCTCGCGGGCTTCGGCGGCCATCTTGTCAGGGCCATCGTCCGGATGCTTCTCGGTGTCGTTCGATTGAATGGCCACGACCGCCACGCCGCGCGATTGGTAATCGCGCCCCAGCTTGGCCAACTCGGCGGCCACGTGCTTGACGAACGGGCAGTGGTTGCAAATGAACATCACCAGCAAAGCCGGCGACTGCTTGTAATCGGCCAGCGAGACCGTCTGGTTGTCGACAACATTGCGCAGCGCAAAATCGGGCGCCGCGGTTCCCAAAGGCAACATCGTGCTTGGCGTACGAGCCATAAAGCAACTCCTGTATTCTTATTTGTTCAGTGAATCTTCTGAGCCCGCGAATATCGCAACTCGTGGAATAAGTTTTTTCACCGCAAAGACGCAAAGGACGCAAAGAAGAGGGCAAAGGAATTCCCAAATGAGTGTTGCCGACTATCGAGCCTACTGCTCGCGATCCAATCATCTTCTCAAGGCATTTCCTTTGCGAACTTTGCGTCTTTGCGGTGAAATTCTTTCTGCTTTTACCTTAGAGGGCGTGGTGGTCGTTCGGATGCCCGGCATGTTACCATAGCGCTACGGGCGTTTCAGCCCGGCCGGCGGGTGAGCTAATCTCGGGGTTCTCGGCAATTTTTCGGGCCGGCGGCGGGAACTTACCGGCGGCCGGCGTCGTCGAATGGGTAACCGACCGCTGGTTGCCGCGGCCGCGTCTCCCGGGCGCAGGTCGCAAGCGGTCGTCGCAAACGTGTTCGTGAACAGGCGAAAGCCTCTTCAACAGTTAAAACCTCAGTCGAGCGCGCAGTCGGCGGCGTCGCTTTGTGCCGCGATGGCTTCGCGCCCACGCAATTCTTCCTTTCTCAAAGGGCTCGCGCGGATGAACACCACACTCGGCTCCCGGCTTCGCAAGATTCTCACCATTGGCGCGGTGACGGGCGCGCTTGCTGCGCAAACCGTCACCGCCGCCGACCCCAAACCGGCCGGGCCCGAGGCCCTGCCCCTGTCGCGCGTGGTGATGTTCAGCTCGGGCGTCGGCTTCTATGAACATGCCGGCCAGATCGAAGGGACCAAGCAGGTCGAGCTGAAGTTCAACGTCGACGACGTGAACGATCTGCTCAAGAGCCTGGTGTTGCGCGACCTGAACGGCGGCAAGATTTCGACCGTCACGTACGCCTCGCGCGATCCGATCACACGGACGTTGAAGACGTTTGCCATCGACCTGACCACGAACCCCACGTTGGCCAATCTGCTCGATCAGGTCCGGGGCGAGAAGGTCGAAATCGAAGTCGTCGGAGGTGAGCCGGTGCAAGGGACGATCCTGGGCATCGAACGTCGCAAGCAGCCGCAAGAGAAACAAGTCATCGAAGTCGAGTATTTGAATCTGGTTACCGATCGGGGACTGAAATCATTTCCCCTGGCCTCGGCCGTCGGCGTGAAGTTGCTGAACGAGTCGCTCGATCGCGAACTGCGCCAGGCGCTGGTCGTGCTGGCGATGGGACACTCGACTGACAAGAAGGCGGTCACGCTCAACTTCGTCGGTGAAGGCAAACGAGCCGTCCGGGTCGGCTACATCCAGCAGTCGCCCATTTGGAAGACCAGCTACCGGCTGGTCCTCGACGATCAGAAAAAGCCCTACCTGCAAGGCTGGGCTCTGGTCGAGAACGTCTCCGAGACCGACTGGAAGGACGTGTCGCTGACGTTGGTCAGCGGCCGGCCGATTTCGTTTGTGATGGACCTGTATCAGCCGCTGTACGTGCCGCGGCCGAACGTGGAACTAGAGCTGTTCGCGTCGCTCCGGCCGCAGCGCTATGGCCAGGATCTGGCGAAGAACGAGCAGGAGTTCGCGGCGCGGCACGCCGGGAATCGAGATAAGGACGCATATGGCCGGCGGATGGAACGATTGGCCGAGAATCAGGCGGCGAAGAAACAGCCCGCCGGGGCTGCGGGGGCGGTACCTGCTTCGCCAGCGTACGCGCGTGCGGCCAGCGAACTGAGTCTCGATTCCTTAGGGCGCGAGCCGAATGCAGACCAGGGCTATTTTGCATACCTTGGTGACAGCGTGAATTCGGCCGCATCGGCGGGCAATGTCGGAGAGTTGTTCCAGTACGTCATCGACACACCGGTCAATCTGCCGCGGCAGCAGTCGGCCATGCTGCCGATCGTGCAGGAGGACGTGCAAGGGGAAAAGGTCTCGATCTACAACGCCGGCGTACACCCCAAGCACCCGCTCAACGGCCTGCGGCTGAAGAACTCGACCAAGCTCCATTTGATGCAAGGGCCGATCACCGTGTTCGACGGCAACGCCTACGCCGGCGATGCGCAGATCGACGACATTGCCCCCGGCAGCGAGCGGCTGATCAGCTATGCGATGGATTTGGACACCGAAGTGGCCATCGACACGCCCGCCACGCCCGAGGCGTTGGTCAGCGTGCGACTGGTGAAGGGGACGATCATCGCCGGCCGCAAGTACGTGCGGACGCAAATCTACACCGTGAAGAACAGCGGCGCGCGCACCAAGACGGTGTTGATCGAGCAGCCGCGCGACGATCAGTGGAAGCTGATCACTCCGTCGAAGCCCGACGAGCAGACCCGGGACAAGAACCGGTACGCGGTCAAGGCCGAGCCGGGTGTGCCTGTCAAGCTGACCGTGACCGAAGAAATGGTCATGGAGCAGCACTTCGCCGCCTCGAACGTCGATGACAACACGATTCAGTTCTACTTGAAAGCCAAGGTGATCAGCGAGAGCGTCAAGGCGAAGCTGGCCGAGTTGATCGAGCGGAAGCAAGCGATCGCCCAGGCCTCGCACCAATTGCAAGTGGTGTCGGGCGAGATTCAGACGATTGGCAGCGAGCAGTCGCGGATTCGCCAGAACATGCAGCAGCTCGACCGTCAATCGCCGGTCTATGCCCGGTACGTAAAGATGTTCAGCGAGCAGGAAGATCGGATCGCCCAGTTGCGGATCAGCGAAACCAAGCTGCGCGAGGAGTTGCAAAAGCTGCAAGTGTCGCTCGATCAGTTCATGCTGATGATGGATGCGACCTAGTCGCACGCGGCAAAGGTCGTGACGCTGTCTTCCACAAGCCCAGAGGGCCTGCTCCCCTGGGCTTTGTCTTTGTGCGCTACGAAGCATGGAGGGAGATTGAACCGCAAAGACGCAAAGAGCGCAAAGAAGACATTTGGAATCGCAGAGGACGCTGGGTATCGCAGAGAAGAGGTATTAGGGTTTTGACCTGCGCCCCTCTGCGCCTCCTTCGCTGAAATCTTCCGCAATTCCTTTGCGCCCTTTGCGTCTTTGCGGTGAAAATTGCAACGCATTGAAGCTGCGCAGCGGTGAAACGCTTGCTAGACTGGCGTCTTCGTGTTGGCGTTGATTCCAATCGTGTAGAGTTTGTGGCCCGTGTTCGATTTTCCTTTCACCGAGCGGTATGCCCTGGCGGCCCGATGGATCGCGCCGGTCGATCGTCCGCCGCTCGAAAACGCCTGGGTGGCGATCGCCTCGGGACGGATCGTTGACGTTGGCGTCGGGCCGGCGCCGCAGCCGTGCCTGAACCTGGGCCATGTGTTGCTGCTGCCGGGGCTGGTCAACGCGCACACGCACTTGGAGTTCAGTGCGCTCCACGCGCCGCTGGGGCGCGCCGGCATGGAGTTGCCCGATTGGGTCGGCGAGGTCGTTGCCTGGCGACGTGACGCGAAGCAGGATGCCCATCGCGCCATCGAGCGCGGCTTGCAGGAATCGGCGCGCCACGGCGTAACCAGCATCGGCGAGATCGCCACGCCCGGCAGTTGGCCGACCACGCGCCGCCCGCGCGCCGACGTGACGGTGTTTCACGAAGTTCTCGCCCCCAGCGAGGCCCGGGCCGAACAAGCCCGCCGCGAGGTGGCCGAGTTCAGCGAACAGGTTGCGCGCGAGCAGCCCGACTGGCGACCGGGGCTTAGCCCTCATGCTCCTTACACCGTCGGGCCGGCGATGATCGCCGAATTGGCCACGCTCGCGCGGGAGAAGAACTGGCCGCTGGCGTGTCATCTGGCCGAGTCGCGCGCCGAGCGCGAGTTGTTAGCGCATGGAACTGGTCCCTGGGCCGAGCGGTTGGCGGCGCTTGGCGCCTCTTGGCCGCGCGATGCCTATCCCGATGGCGCACGGCCGCTCGACGTGATGCGTTTGCTCGATGCGGCGCCCCGCGTACTGGCGATTCACGGCAATTACCTGGACGAGGACGAGCGGCGGTTCGTGGCCGAGCGGGCCGATCGCTGGGCCGTGGTCTATTGTCCGCGGACGCACGCCTTCTTTGGCCACGAGCGCTGGCCGCTCGAAGCGTTGCTCGATGCCGGCGCGACGGTGGCGCTGGGGACCGACGGGCGCGGGTCGAACCCCGATTTGAGCTTACTGGCGGAGTTGCGCTTCGTCGCGCGCAACTATCCAAGCCTGCTGGCGGCGCGCGTGATCGAATTGGGGACGATCGCCGGGGCGCGAGCGCTGGGGACCGCGGCGGAGGTCGGCTCGCTCACCCCCGGCCGGTGGGCAAACCTAGCGGTGGTTCCACTGGCCGCCGGTGGCGAGGCCGACCCGCTAGCGAATGTGCTGCACAGTCAGTCGCAAGTTGCCGCCGCCATTTACCGCGGCCACGTGGCCTATTGGCATGACAAGGCGTTTGCCGTTCACACTTGAAAGGCGAATGGCATTTCGAGCTTTGTTGCGAGTCATTAGACTTGTTGGTCAGTTGTCAGTGGTCCGTTGTTAGTCGAAACGGCCCAGCGATCATCCTGCAACTGACCACGGACCACGGACGAACTGCATGCCCTCTCGCCGCCTACCAACTCGACGTGAACGCCTGGCGCCGGAAAAGCCCCAGCCTGCGGAAGCATCGCCGACCGAAATTGCGCCAGTCGTCGAGCCAATTGCTTATCCGCTATTGGGAACCCTCAAGCATCCCGGCGTGCTGATTGTCGGCTTCGTGCTGGGGGTGATTTGTTTTTTGGTCTATAGCAACTCGTTCGATTGCGGCCTGGTCCTCGACAACTTTCTGATTATCGGGAACGACTTTCGGCTTAAATCGCCCAAGCGTGAAAATGTCGAGTTGATCTTCAATAAGGGCTACTGGTGGCCGACGTGGGAGAGCAATCTGTTCCGGCCGCTGACAACCTTATCGTACATGGTCAACTACTCGGTGTTCGCCAATGAGAAAGTGCCGAACGGCTATCACCTGGTCAACTTGTTCCTGCATTGGGTGAATACCACGCTGCTTTACGGGCTGATGTTGTCGGTGACGCGGCGGCATTGGCTGTCGTTCGGCGCGGCCGCCCTGTTCGCCGTGCATCCGCTGAACACCGAAAGCGTGACCAACATCGTCGGTCGGGCCGACTTGCTAGTGGCGCTGGTCGTGTTGGTTTGCCTGCACTTGCACCGGTTGGCGTATCTGGCCTCGTTCGCGGGAGGGCTGGGGTTGCGGGCCATGATGTTCGCCGTGGCGTTGGCAGGCGTGTTTTGCAAGGAAAGCGCCATCGTCATCTTGCCGCTGTTGATCGTCTATGACTGTTCGATGTTCAAGCAGCGCGGCCAGGAAACCGTATGGCAAGCCATCGGCCGGCGCTTCCGGCAAACGGGCTGGGTGAGCTACGCCGCGGTGCTGCCGGCGGTATGTGCGCTGTTCGGCGTGCGGCACTTGCTGTTGGCTGAATCGCCCGTATTCGATGAAATTGGCGCCGACAACCCGATCGTGGCGGCGTTCGCTTTCAATTCCAATTTGGTTACCGCGTGGCTGTGCGGGCGGATGACCGCCATCAAGGTGATTGGCTATTACGCTTGGAAGTTCGTCTGTCCGGCGACGCTGTCGTGCGATTATTCCTACGACCAGATTCCGCTGTTCGGTTGGACGCTCACCGATCCGAACGACGTGGCCGCGTGGGTGTCGTTGCTCTTGGTCGGCGCGTCGCTGTATTACATGTTCTTTCGCGCCCTATTCCGGAATCGGCCGCTGTTCTTTTTCATGATGTTCTTCTGGCTGGCGTTTGGCCCCACGTCGAATTTGTTGTTCGGCGTGGGCAGCATCATGGGGGAACGGTTCATGTATCTGCCCCTGATCGGTGTGGTGGGAGCGGTGGCCGTCGCGGCCTCGTCGCTGTTGGATCGGGCCACGCAAACCGATGACGCGGTGGCTCGCAAATGGCGCTCGGCCCTCGTGCCGCTGGGGGCTTTGGTGGTCGTTGCCCTGGGGGTGCGCTCGTACTGCCGCAATTTCGACTGGCTCGATGAAATGAGCCTGTGGACCAGCGCCGCCGAGACTTGCCCCGACAGCTTCAAGGTCTACAAAGGGCTGGCCGGCGCGATCGTGGGCCCGCACGCCGAGGCCAAGCCGATCAATGTCTTGGATCGCGCGATCGAAACCGCCGAACGCGGCACGACGATCCTCGAAGCCAAGCCGCTGCCGCCGTGGCATATGCCCAACGGCATTTACCAGGACGTGGCCCGCTACTACATCATCAAGGGGGACAAGCTGATCACCCAAGTCAGCCCCACCATGCAGCACATTCCCCCGGCGGCGATTCACTGCTTTGAGCGGGCGGCGTTCTTTCTGGAACGTGCGCGCGAGATGGACCAGTCGGTCAACGAAAAGTCGGTTGAATCGCGCCGCGCCCGCGGCATGCCCGAGGAAAAGATCGTCACGGTCGGCAACTTCCGCATCTACTTGAATCTGGCGGTGGCCTATATGCGGGTCACGCGCTGGGACGACGCGATCAAGGCGCTAGAGCGCATGTTGGAGCTCGAGCCAACGGCGCCTGAGGGCTATTTGAACATGGCCGCCGCGCTGCGACAGAAGAACCAGCATTCGAAGTCGGCCGTTTATCTGATGGCCGCGATGATCGTTCGACAGCAAGAGTTTCCCAACATCTGGGAGAACCTGCGCGGCCTATTCGCGGTGATCGCGCCGAACCAGCCGGCAATCGTTCAAGGGCAGGATCAGCATTGGCACGTGAATATGGATAACCCGGTGGCTGCCCGGCACTTCCAGGAAGCGTTTCGCGAAACGATCCGCATCATGCTCCACAGCAAGCGGTTCGGGCTGGCCGTTCAACTCCATAATCTGGCGATCAATCAATATCGACTTCCTCCCCAGGTGTTCGAAAACATGCGGGCCGAGTTGACGCGCGCCAGTAAGATCAGTGGGATTCCGCTGGAAACTCCGCCGCCGCAACTGCTACAGGGCGGATTGCCGGCGGGGTCGTGAGCGCGCTCCGCTTGGGACGTGCCACACAGAAATAGCCAGCTACAGAGCGGCTTTAGTTCGGCGGTTGCTGGGCCTCGGGGATCGTGCGGCCGTGCGGGTCAACGTGCGTGGTGACCACTTCCTCGGCCAACTGCTGTTGCAACTCGGGACCGATGAAGTGTTCCACACGTTCCGCCGGCGCGTGGAGGTGATCGAGCGGCAACTGGAAATTCTCGGTCAAGTACGCTTCCCACAACCGGTGCGAGCGGACCAGCGATTGGGCCATGCTCCGGCCCGCCTCGGTCAGCGCGTAACCATCGGGCTGCTTGCTCAGCGCGCCGCGGCGCACCAGCGACCAGATGGCCAAGGTTCCGGTGCCGCGACCCGGGGCGGTGGCGACGCATTGCCGCCAGTTCAACCGATTCGTGCTCGCACCGGCGGCGGGCTGCGACTCGGTCGCGGCCGCTTCCTCGGCCCGGTACAGCGCGGCGATCACGTCCTCGCCCGCGATTCGCACCGCCAGCCCCAGCCGCAGCGCCGCCTTGGTGATCAGGCCATGCCGAGGGCTGAACACCACGGCCAGCGCCAACTCGCCACCGGCCACGACGGCCGTCATGCCCGCCACGTTCGTGTCGCACGCCACCGCGGCAAAGTAGCCCACGGTCGAGGCCAGCACGGCCACGACGGCCGCGATGACCAGCATATTCCCCAGCCGATCGCTGAGCAGGTGGGCCGTGGCGGCCGGCACAATGAGCATCGCCACCACGATCAGCGAGCCGGCCACTTCAAAGCTGGCCACGGTGACAACCGCCACCATCGACATCAGCGCATAGTGGATTACCATCGCCGATAAGCCCATGGCCGACGCCAGCGCCGGATCGAACGACGAAATCTTCAACTCTTTCCAAAAGGCGACGACGAACGACACCGTCAAGATGCAGGCCGGTAGCAACGTCCCCAGCGCGCGAGGAACTTCCAGCCCACGCCAGGTGACAACATCGAGCGGCAGCGTTTCCAGATTGCCGTACAGGACGCAACTCGGGTCCAGATCGATCAGTCGCGCGCCGGCCGAGAGCATGACCAGTCCCAGCGCGAAGCACGAGGTGTAGACGATGCCCATGCTGGCGTCCTCGGCCATCGCCGCCCGATCATGCAGCGTCTGGGTGGCCCAGGCGACGGCCAGCCCCATCGCGACCGCGCCCAGGAACATCGGCAGCGGGTCGCGTGTACCGGCCCAGAGAAACACGCCGACGATCCCGGGCAGGACCGAATGGCTGATGGCGTCCCCCATCATGCTCATTCGTCGCAGCAGCAAGTAGCAACCCAACAGCGCGCAGGCCACGTTCGACAACGCCGAGAGGGCAATCGTCCACATGGCGATTTCGCGCCCGGCCAGCATGTCGGCCAGCGTGTTCATGGCGAGGCCTCGCTGGGGGACGTTGGCGGCGAGGTCGCGCACCGCGGCGTGTCGAGTTCGGCCTGTAGTTCCGCGATCACTCCGGGGGGCAACAACCGATCGACCGCTTCCAGGTCCAGGTCGGCCGCCTGACGCGCCAACTCTGGATAGTGCAACAGCGCCAGCCGCCAAAGCTCGCGTCCGCGGGCCACTCGCGCCGCGCGCTCACGTCCCAAGTCGGTCAACTTCCAAACAGGGCCGTCGGCGGCCAGTGGTGCTGGGCGTAACAAGCCGATGCTCGCCAGCCGACTTGCAGCTTTCGTCGATGCTGCACTTGCGCCACCGCCGCCGCGCCAAGCTGCCGCCGTAGCGCCATTGAATTCTGATTGCCACAAGTGGACCAGCAACCGCTGCTCGGCCAGCCGCCGAGATAACCGACGAGCGTGAAACAGCTTGGCGAGCGCCCCGCGCTCGGGCGCCGCCAGCAGCGAAACCATGAACCCGGCGGTGCCGACCAGGACGATTAGCGGCGCGGCGGGGGTGAAGCTGTAGCGAGCGCTGAGGGCTGTGCCGATGCCCCCCATGGCCGCGCCGCACAGCCCGGCAATCACCAACATTATCGACAGCCGGCTGGTCCAGAACCGGGCGATCACGGCCGGAAACACCAGCAGCGCGGTGATCAAGATAGCGCCGACGAAGAACACGCCCATGACGACGGCCAGCGCGACCAGCGACGCGAGCAATAGTTCGAGCGCACCGGCGGGCCAGCCCTGGATCTTGGCGAACGCTTCGTCGAACGTGACCACCTTAAACTCTTTGAACAGCAAGGCCAGCGTCACCAGCGACAAGAGCGAAACGGCGGCAATCCAATAGACGTCCTGGCCGAGCATGCTGGCCGTTTGCCCCACCGTGACCGACATGAGCCCCGCCTGATTACCGGTAGGCGAATGGTGATCGATATTGGTCATCAGGGCCATGCCAGCGGCGAAGAAGACCCCCATCACGCTCGCCATGGCGGCGTCTTCTTTCAGTCGCGTGAAGCGTGTCAGACCCAGGATCGTGACGACGCCCAGCAGCCCGCTGGCCAGCGCGCCGAGTAGCAGCCACGACACTTCGCGTTGGGCGATCAGCAAGAACGCCACGGCCACGCCCAGTGGCGTCGAATGAGCCAGTGCGTCACCCAGCAGCGCCCGCTGCCGCAACACGGCGAACGTCCCGAGGATGCCACAGCAAGCCCCCAGCAAGCTGGTCCCCAGCAGGACAATCGTGGTGTTGTAAGCGGGGAGCATGGGGGGCGCGAAGTTCCTAGTTGCTGGTTGCGAGTTGCTAGGGAATTGAAAAGTTGCTTGTTCCTAGTTGCTGGTTGCTAGTGAAAGACCACCGCGACAACACCGATCGAGACTACGTATTTTCCCCACTAGCAACTAGGAACTAGCAACCAGCAACTTTTCCTACCCGCTCTTCTGTTGCGCTTGCATCGCTTCGCCGGCGGCTTCGAGCACTCGCAGGCGGCCGCCGTAAGTGCGGCGCAAGTTCTCGGGCGTGAAGGTTGTCGCCGTCGGGCCGGAGGCGACCAGGCGCATGTTCAACAGCACCACGTTGTCAAAGTATTTCGGCACGGTGCGCAGGTCGTGGTGGACCACCAGCACCAGTTTTCCCTCGGCCCGCAGCTTGACCAGCAGCTCGAACACAGCCGCTTCGGTGGCGGCGTCGACGCCGGCCATCGGCTCGTCCATCAAGTACACGTCGGCTTGTTGCGCCAGTGCCCGGGCCAGAAACGTCCGCTGCTGTTGACCGCCGGAAAGCTGGCCGATTTGCCGGGTCGCCAGATCGGCCATGCCCACGCGCGCCAGACATTCGAGTGCCCATTGCCGGTCGTGTCGGCCGGGACGGCGAAACCAGCCCAGCCGGCTGTAGGTGCCCATCAGCACCACATCAAGCACGCTGACCGGAAAGTCCCAGTCGACACTTTCGCGTTGCGGCACATAGCCGATCCTCCGCCGCACGCGGGCGACCGGCTGGCCAAAGAATTGCACCTCGCCACTGGCCAGCGGCACCAGCCCGAGCATGGCTTTGATCAGGGTGCTTTTGCCAGCGCCGTTGGGACCGACCACGCAGGTCAGGCCCGGGTGGTCGATCGTCAGGTCGATGTCCCACAACACCGGCTTGCGGTGATAGGCGACCGTTACGTCGTGAACGTCAACCAGATGCACGCCGGTGGCCATGAGGACTCGATTCGCCCGCGTCTAGCGCAGCGCCTTGACGATTGCCTCGACGTTGTGCCGCACCATGCCGGGGTAAGTTCCCTCGGGCGTGCCCGTGGCCCCCATGGCGTCGGAAAAAAGTTCGCCGCCGATCACGATCGTGTGCCCGTGCGCGGCGCACCCTTCGACCAGGGCTTCGATGTTGCGCGAGCTGACGCTTGACTCGACGAACAGCGCCTTGATCTTGCGCTCGACCAAAAAGGCGACCAGCTCGTTGACGTCGCGCACGCCGGCTTCGCTTTCGGTGCTGACGCCTTGGACGGCTCGGACTTCGATGTCATAGGCTCGACCGAAGTAATGAAACGCATCGTGCGCGGTGACCAGCACGCGTCGCGCCGCCGGAACCGTCGCCAGTTGCCGCCGGCACTCGTTGTCGAGTTGCTTGAGTTCTTGCTCGTACGCGGCGCTACGACTTGCAAACTCGGCGGCGTGCTGCGGCGCCTGGGCCGACAAGGCGTCGCGCACGGCGGGCAGGCACTGGGCCCACAGCCCGACGTCGAACCACAGGTGAGGATCGTATTGTCCCGACGCCGGTTCAAGCAATCGCGCGCGGTGGACTCCATCGGTCACGGCAACCGTCCGCTTGCGCCGGGCCATGCGCTCGAAGACTTCGGCCAGCTTCCCTTCCAGGTGCAGGCCCGAGTAAACAATGCAGTCGGCCCGATCGAGCCGGGCGATATCGCCGGTCGAAGGTTTATAGACGTGCGGGTCGACGCCAGGGCCCATCAGTTGATCGACTTCGACCTGCGGACCTCCCACGTTCCGCACCAGGTCGGCGACCATGCCCGTGGTACAGACGACGCGCAGCGGCCGGCCTTGTACGGGGGAAGGCTCGCGCGACAACGTGGCCGAAGCGGCGCCATCGCAGCCCGAGACAGCCGCCAGGACAACGAGCACGAGCGCTGCAAGCCAGCGAGAGATCAAACCGGCCAGGTGATGGGAATTCATGCGGCCCGGGACGTTTCTGCTGGAAGGGCAAAAGCGTGATTTTGAGTAATCAAAACTATTGTAGCTTGCGAGCGATTCGGCGGCAACGGGAGTTTATGCCCGAAAAACGTGGCATTTCAGCACGGAAACGGGGCAAAACCATCGGTGCCGTTTGCTTCGAGATCACGGCCTGTCAAGGGTTTAGACGATGCTCATCAAGCAAAGCACTGCGGTGCTCGAAGCTGCGATTGACCCTTTGCGGACAAACGACTTATGCTTCGCCGCACGCCTCCCCGGTCCACGCTGAACTACGATGCACATTCTCGATCGCTACATCCTCCGTCAATTCGTGCAGGTGTACTTCATCTGCTGGTTCAGCCTGACGGGGCTGTATGTCGTGTTCGACGCCTTTAGCAACCTGGACGAGTTCCTGGGGCATGCCGAGCGGCACGGCGGGCTGCTCAAGGTGATGGGCGAGTACTACCTGTACCGGTCGATCTTCTTCTTTGACCGGATCAGCGCCATTCTGGCGATGATCTCGGCCATGTTCACGGTCACCTGGATTCAGCGCCACAATGAGCTGACGGCCCTGATGGCGGCGGGTATCTCGCGGCGGCGTGTCGTGTTGCCCGTTGTCGTGGCGGCAGCGGCGGTGAGCGGCGCGGCCATGTTGAACCGCGAACTGGTGATTCCCCGGCTGGCTGACGAGCTGATCAAGGAAGCGACCAATCTGGACGGCCAGATCGGCCTCGACATGCAAGCTCGCTATGATTCAAAGAACGAGTTTCTGTTTCGCGGGCTGCACGCCTTTGCCAATGAAAAGCGGATTGAGAAGCCAAACTTCATGTTGTGCCCGGCGCTCGACCCCGAGCGGCGACAGCTGGTGGGCCAGAATGCGTATTACCAGCCTCCCGCCAACGGTCGGCCCGGCGGTTACTTGTTTCGCGGCGTGACCCAGCCGCTCGACATGTTGCAAGAGCCGGGGCTGAAGCTTAACGGCCGCCCCGTGGTCATTACCCCGCACGACGCTCCCGACTGGCTCCAGCCCAACGAGTGCTTCGTGGCCAGCGATGTCAACTTCGACCTGTTGACCGGCGGGCACCAGTGGAAGCACTATTCGTCCACTTGGCAATTGATTCGCGGCTTGCACCAGCACGCCGACGAGTTTGGCGCCGATGTGCGAGTGGCGATCCACAGTCGAGTGCTGCAGCCGTTCCTGGATGTCTGCTTGTTGTTCCTGGGGTTGCCGATGGTCCTGCAGCGCGAGACCCGGAACATGTTTGTCTCGATCAGCAAGGCAAGCCTGGCGGTGTTCGGCTTTATGATCGTGGTGATGGGGTGCCAGCAATTGGGGGCCGCGCTGCTATTGCGGCCGGTGCTGGCCGCCTGGTTGCCGGCCATGATCTTTGTGCCGGGAGCCGTGGCGCTGTACGATCGGGTCGATCGCTAGGTTTGTTGTCAGCGCACGGTGCGCGGCAAACCAGTCGCACTTTGCCCGCAGGATGCCAGTCATGCCCCAGGCAGACGCCAACGCCACGTTCGACGAACAGGCCCGTCCGTGGGTCGACGGCCTGACCATCGGCCAGGTGCTGGCCGCCACGGCCGCGCGGTATCCCGACCACGATGCCGCGCTGTTCCCGGTGGCCCACTATCACGTCAACTGGCGCGAGTTTCTAACGCAAGTCGACGAAGTCGCGCGCGGGCTGTTGACGCTGGGAGTCAAGCGCGGCGAACACGTGGCCGTGTGGGCCACCAATGTGCCGCAATGGGTGCTGCTGCAGGCGGCCACGGCGCGGATCGGCGCGGTGTTGGTGACCATCAACCCGGCGTATCGCGCGCACGAATTGAAGTACGTCTTGCAACAGAGCGACGTGGTGGCGCTGTTCCTGGTTGATGCGTTCAAGACGTCGGACTACTTCGCGATGTTGACCGAAGTGTGTCCCCAGTTGGCCAGCGCGCCGCTGGGCGAGCCGCAATTGGCCGAGTTTCCGCGGCTGCGCTGGGTGGTGGCCCTGCGCGGCGAAACGCCGGCCGGCGCGGTTTCGTGGGACGACATGCTCCAGCGAGCTCGCGCTTCGGACGTCGACATCGAAGCCTTGCAGTCGACCTTTTCGCCCAGCGATCCGATCAACATTCAATACACCTCGGGGACGACCGGCTTTCCCAAGGCGGCCATGCTGAGCCATCGGAATCTGCTGCTCAACGCCTATTACATTGGCCAGTGCCAGCGGTTCACCGCCGCCGATCGCATTTGCATTCCCGTGCCGTTCTACCACTGCTTTGGCTGTGTGCTGGGAACGCTCGCGTCGATCGTGCATGGCGCGGCCATGGTGATCCCGGCCGAATCGTTCAACCCGACCGCCACGCTCGGCGCCATTAGCCGTTATAAGGCGACGTCGTTGTACGGCGTGCCGACCATGTTCATCGCCCAGCTTCAAGACTCGGCGCTGAGCGAAGTCGATCTGTCGTCGCTGCGCACGGGTATTATGTCGGGCAGCCCGTGTCCGATCGAAGTCATGCGACAAGTGGTCCACCAGATGAACATTCCGGAGATCACGATCGCCTATGGCCAGACCGAGGCGTCGCCGGTGATTACCCAGACGTGGGCGCACGACCCCATCGAATTGCGCGTCGAGACCGTGGGGCGACCATTGCCGGGGCTGGAAGTCAAACTGGTTGACCCGGTCACGGGAGTCGACTCGCCACCCGATCAGGCGGGCGAGCTTTGCACGCGCGGGCACTGTGTCATGCTGGGCTACTATCGCAATCCCGAGGCGACCGCGGCGGCGATCGACCAGCAGGGCTGGCTGCACACGGGCGATCTGGCGCGGCGGCGCCCCGACGGCTATTACCACATCACCGGGCGATTGAAGGACATGGTGATTCGCGGGGGCGAGAACATTTACCCGCGCGAGATCGAAGAGTTTCTCTACACGCACCCCAGCGTCGAGCAAGCCGCCGTGGTCGGCGTGCCAGACGCGAAGTACGGCGAGGAACTGTGTGCTTGGATCAAGCTCCGTTCGGGCTGCGCCTGCACGGTGGACGAAGTGCGGGAGTTCTGTCGCAAGGAATTGGCACACTTCAAAGTGCCGCGCTACGTCCGATTTGTCACGGCCTTTCCCCAGACGGTGACCGGCAAGATTCAGAAGTTCAAAATCCGCGACGAGATGATCGCTGAACTTGATTTGGATGAGCCCGAGACGGCTTAAAACGCAAAAAATGCGAGCCTACCTACAGACCTACTCGGTCAATTTGCCGCAGTGCCGTGCGGTGACAGCAGCGCGACTCCCCCCTTGTGGCGTAGTAAACTCTAAGGCTTGACGCCGTTTGGGTTAGCGTCAACAGTAGGCAAATCTCCTATGCGCCGTATTTTGCCCGGGAGAAAGCAACTTTAATTGTCGCAAGGCAGGTACGGCGACTATGATTACAAAGTTGTTATGTTGAGCGGCCAGTGACCGAATGCGCCAAGCTAGATGAATCTACCCGGCTATTCTTGCCGCGGCGTGATTGGTTGCTGGACGTGGAGGGCTCGTCTAAGTTCTGCATTTTTCGCTCGTCCGTAGAAAGTACCTAAGCTCATGAATGATTCGCCAGGCCTGTTGCTTGTCGAGCGCACCAACGATTGTGTCAAAGCGTTGCGCGACGCTGGCCTGACCGTGGCTCGTGTTCCCGTCGAATGGGTCCGCGCCGTGGACCGCACCCGCGGATTGACGGAACGAGAACAATCGGTCCTGCGTTTGCTGGTTCGCGGTATGACCTACGAGGCCATTGCCGGCGAACTGAAGATTTCGCAGAAAACCGTGGGAAGCTACATTCAGCGCGTCCGCGAGAAGACCCGTTCACGCTCGCGGCAAGAGCTCATGCAAGCGGCAGCCGATTACGGTATCACTCCCTAGAGCAGCTCTTGGAGCGCTGCCGCATGGGTGGCCCAGGTACTTGCACCTGGGTGGCCGAAGACCGCAAGAAGCCTCGGCCGCCATCTCGCGCGGGTGGCGAGCTTTTTTTGGGCTACGCATACCCATCGAGTTTCTTGTTGCCACGCGACCTCGATGGCCAAGCCATCGCCCCACTCAAGACGCTAGCGCGTTGCGAGCCCCCAGGTTTATCCATCGGTCGGCCGCAATCCTTGCCAAAGCTTCATTTGCCTTGGGCGCACTACCTCCAAAACGCCTAAATCGCTCCCCGACGGCCCACGAGGACTGACTATAATCGGAGGTTGCCCCTGTTGGGGGGCGTTTCCACGTTCCATGTAGACAAACCATGAGCGATTCCGTTCTACCACCTGGCAAACCCGCTGATGGGGCCGAGGTGCCGGACGGCGAAGTGGACGACCGCGTACAAAGTGTACTGGCCGGCGATCAGACGGTCTTTGCGGCCCTCTACGCCGAGTATCGTCCCAGGTTGTTGCGCATGGTGGCTTTCCGACTCGATCCGCGTCTGCGCGGCCGCATCGACCCCGAAGATGTGGTCCAGGACGCCTATGTCGACGCGGCTCGCCGGCTCGACGCATTTCGCACGTCGCAGCCGATGTCGATGTTTGTCTGGCTGCGGTTGATTCTGGGCCAGACGTTGATCGACCTGCATCGCCACCACCTGGGCGTGCAAAAGCGCGACGCTCACCGCGACCAGTCGATCCAGGCCCGACTGTCGGGCGACACGTCGATGTCGATGTCGTTTCACCTGATGGGACATTTATCGACGCCCAGCCAACTGGCCGTGCGGGCCGAGTTGTCGCAGTTGGTATCACGAGCGCTCGAAGAGATGAACCCAATCGACCGCGAAGTGCTGGCTCTGCGACACTTTGAGGAACTGACCAACAAGGAAGTCTCGGAAGTGCTCGGGCTCGATCGCAAGGCGGCCAGCATCCGCTACGTTCGGGCGCTCGCGCGGCTGAAGGAAGTGTTGCAGTCGGTCCCCGGTTTCTTTGACAACGCTTCGCGAGGCTAGCGAACCGTGAATCCCGTGCCGCCACCCCTGGTCAACGAGGACGACGTGTTCGAGCACGCGGCGGCCGAGTTCACCGCGCGGCTCCGGGCCGGCGAGCACCCCTCGGTCGAAGAATACATTGCCCGCTACGCCGAAGTGGCCGATTTACTTCGCGAACTGCTGCCGACCATCGAAGCGGTGGAACGCTCGAAAGCGTCGACCGTCAATAGCGGCGCCGGCGCCATGCTGCCGCAAAAAATGCCCGAACGCCTGGGCGACTTCACCATTGTGCGGGTGCTGGGGCACGGCGGGATGGGCGTCGTTTACGAAGCGGTGCAGGAATCGTTGAGTCGCCACGTGGCCTTGAAAATCTTGCCGGCCCAGGCGCTGACCGACGAAAAGCGCGTCAAACGCTTCGACCAGGAAGCGCGCCTAGCCGCGCGCCTTTATCACCCGAACATTGTCCCGGTGTTCGGCGTGGGGCACGCCTCGGGTTTTCACTATTACGTCATGCAACTAATCGACGGGCACGGCGTCGATCGCGTGATTACCGAGTCGCCGGGCCAGCGATTGCCCACGCGCCAAGCCGCCGAAATCGCTCGCGACGCCGCCCGCGCGCTCCACTATGCCCACGTGCAAGGAACGCTGCACCGCGACGTCAAGCCGAGCAACCTACTGATCGATCGCAAGGGGAGCGTCTGGCTGGCCGACTTTGGCTTGGCCCAGGCGCTGGAGAACAACGCCTCGGTCTCGACCCACGTGGCCGGCACGCTGCGCTACTTGCCCCCCGAGCGCTTTCAAGGCGTGTCCGACGCGCGGGGGGACGTGTACGGCCTGGGCTTGACGCTCTATGAAATGATTTGCGGTCGGCCGCCGTTCAATGCCGACACCGCCGTGGCTTTGATGAAGCAGATTACCGAAGGGCCCGCGCCGGCGCCGCGCAGTGTTAACCCGCTGTTGCCGCGCGACCTGGAAGTGATTGTCCAGAAGGCGACTGCCCGCGACCCGCGACATCGTTACCCCACCGCCAGCGCGATGGCCGAGGATCTGACGCGGTATCTGGAAGGGATGCCGATCCGAGCGCGGCGCATTTCGGCGTTCGAGCGCGGTTGGCGCTGGTGTGGCCGCAATAAGCTGCTGGCCACGGCGTCGGCGATGGCCATGGTGTCGGTGGCGACGCTGCTGCTGGTGGCGTCGATCAGTTACTACAGCACCGCCCGGCTCAATAGTCAGCTCACGTCATCGCTCGAACGCGAGCGTCAATCGCGCGCCTTGGCCGAAAAGTCTTCGTCCACCGCGCTCGAAGCCCTCGACAAGGTCTTTCAACAACTCGCGCCGGCCGGGGCGATTTCGGCGGCCTCGTCGAACGACCAAGACGGCAACAAGTCGGGCGATTTGGCCGCGGCCGCGGGCCAGGTCTCGCCCCAAGTAGCCGCCGCGCTGGAAGGTTTGTTGCCGTATTACAACCGGCTGGCCGAGCAGCGTGGCAACGATCCCCAGGTTTTGCGTCAGGCGGCGTTGGCCAAGTATCGGGTTGGCTTGATCCAGGCTCGCTTGGGTCGGCTGGACGAAGCGCGGCTCACTTGGCCACAGGCCGCCAGCATGCTTAGCGAATTGAAGCAGCAAACTCCCGAGCCGGCGCAAAGCAGCGATCTGGCCGTGGCGCTGGCGTCGCTGGAATGCGATCGGGGCGACTGGGAGCGGATGCTCGATCGCTTTGACGATGCTCAGGCCGCGTACCAGCGGGCCTTGAAGGCGTTCGATGGTCTCACGGTCGACAAGCTGCCGTTCGAGGCGCGGCGCGAGTTGGCTCGCGTTTATCTGGCGCTCGGCTCGCACGAACGTGGCATGCCCGCGCCGACAGACGGTCCCGGTAGCGAAGGACAGCGGCGCGATGGACCACCTCACGAGCGCGGGCCAGGCCGCCCGCCGCACGAAGGGCCGCCAGGATTCCGCGGTCCACCTGGGCCAGGAGGGCCGCCCGATCGCAATGGCCCGCCGCGCGGTGAGCATCGTGGCCCGCCGCCAGGAGCGCCCGGCCACGATGGTCGTCGCCCTCCCGCCCCGCCGCCATCAGGCGGACCCGAGGAGCGCGAGCACATCGCGCATCTGGACCAGGCGATGGCGTTGCTCAAGCAGTTACAAGACGAGCGGCCGAAGGACGCACAGACGCTGCTCTACTTGGCCCGATGCTATCGTGAATATCCGCCTGCGGCGGGCGAGACGCGGATGCAGGCCAAGAACCTTGCCACAGCCGAGCGGCTGCTGCGCGAGCTCGTGGCGGAGCATCCCGAGACACCTGACTTCGCCTTTGAACTCAGCGAAACGATCGTCGATTTCCAAGCTGGCTCGCTCCAGCCGGCGGAACTGCCGCCGGCGCTGGTTCGGCTGCACGATGCGTCGGCGATTTCCGAAAAACTGATCGCGGTCTATCCCGACACCACCCTTTATGCCGCCTCGCGAGTGCATATCTTGCACCGGTTGATGACCGTGGCCATGCGGCTGGGCCAGCGCGACGAAGCCGAGCGGGCCGGCTACGAGGCAGTCGAATTGCAAAGCGGGCTGGTCAAGAAGTTCCCGACCGTGACAGCCTATGGGTTGTGGCTGGTGAGGATTCAAGGTGAGCAGGTCGGCATTCTGGCCGAGGCGGGCAAGATCGACGAAGCCAAGCGCGTGCTCGAAGAAGCGAATCAGGCGCTGAAGCCTTATCTGGGCTCGGGCAATTCATCGAGTACGGTGATCGAACTGCGCGACATGCTCGACCACCGCCGCCGTCGCCTGGATCGGCCGCCCCCGCCACGCTGATTTTTCTATTGAGCAAGTAGACGAGCGACGCGTTCTTGCGTTCTCAAGTCTAGCCCTACGAGCGATGAACACCCCTCCCTTTCAGGGAGGGGCAGGGGGGAGGGTGATCGCGTTGCCGATCAGACGGGCCGCCACTTTCGCATGAACGCGGATGGATTACGCATGAAACGCATACCTTATGTTCAATGTTGCATGTGGCTGTTCGCAGCATTGCTTGGCACGCCGCTTTTCGCGCAAGCTCCTGGACCCGGCGGGCCGATGGGGCCGCGCGGACCTCGCGGTCCTGGCATGGGGCCACCGGGCGCGGGCCGGGGCGGGCCGCCACGGTTAGCCAAGCCCAGCGACGCCGAACTGGCACCGCCGCGCCGCAGCGCGGCCGAAGAGGCCAAGGCCGGCGACGCGCTGATCGCTAACGCCGACTTGGAACTGGCCGCTTCCGACGGCAAATCGCCGCGCGGCTTTACCCTGCAAGGGGACGCCACGTACGGCTACCTGGGCACGCCGGGGAAGGACGTTTCCGGCTGGGGTGTGAAGCTCCATTCGGCCGGCTTGTCGAGCGGGGGCGGAAGTTCGCACGCCGGCTCGGTCTCATGCACGATGACTCCGCTGGCCACGCACACGGGACGCTGGTATCGCTTTCGCATCCGCGCGCTGGGTCAATCGGGTTTCAAGGTCGCCAAGGATCAACTCTACCTAAAAGTCGATTTCTTCGCCGACCAGGGGAAAAACGCGCTCGATGGTCTGACCAAATCATTGTACGGCACGCTTGAGCAAGACCGCCGCGACTTCACCACCGGCAATGCCAAGCCCGAGGAAGGGGCCGTGTGGCGGAGCCATGTGCTGGAATTCCGTCTGCCATTCAGTGAGATCGACACGTTGAAACTCACCGTCGGTTTCGAGCAAGGACAAGGCGTCGGCCCGAACAGCGACTTCTGGATCGATGAGTTCGACCTGGAGCCAATTCCCGACCCGGCCGAGTATACGGTCTTTATCAACGAGCGCCGCTCGTCGCGTGGCGCGCCGTCGGCCGCCGCGGACCTGGTGCCGATTGGCGGGCGCTGGCACTACGATCCGCGGGGCGGTTCGCGCGAGGTTCCCAAGCGCTTCGATCATGCGAATGCCGACCAGCTTTGCTATCTCACCTCGCGCGTCGAGACGCCGTTTGCCGACAACATGTCCGCCTGGCTGCGAAAAGGGAATCTCGATCTGTCGGGCAAGCTCGTTGCGCAAGATCGGTTCATCGCCGATTGCGTCACGATCGACGTCACGCCGACGCATCTGGTCGTCCACTCGCACAATTTGCCGAACCATCCGACCGCGTTTTTCCCGGACTGGTCACGCTCGGCCGACGGCAACCCGGGTTACATCCAGGAAAAGCACGACACCTGGCACTTGCCGCTGGTGCCGCGTGAGAATCCGAGCCATGTGGCGATGAACACCGGCAACCTGAACTTCGCCCTCCCCGGGGGCGCGATCGGCATCGCCGTGAATGGCGTGGTTTTCTTCAACCCGTTCGACGCTGGCGGCATCGACGCCTCGCCGCGGATGGACCGCTGCTGCGGCCACCCGAGCCCGATGTACGAGTATCACTATCACAAATACCCGGTCTGCGTGAAGTCGCCGTGGACCGACGAGGGGAACGATCACTCGCCGGTCATCGGTTTCGCCTTCGACGGCTTTCCGGTCTATGGACCGTACGAGCGGGCCGGTGTGATGGCCAAGGACGACAGCGAACACCCGTTGGACGCCTTCAACGGCCACACCGACCCGGTGCGCGGGTTTCACTACCACGCCACGCCGGGCAAGTTTCCGTACATTGTCGGCGGCTTCTGGGGTGTGACCGAGGCCTCGAACTTTCGCCGCGGGCCGCGCGTACGCATGCCGGTGCAGTGAGATTGTTGTCAAAGCAGCCGATGATGTATCAGTCGTCCGGGCGGCCATCGCCGGGCGTGATTCGGACGCGAAGACTGCGAGTGCCTTTCTCAATTGTCACAGAAGGCTGCGACGGCACGTGCCGCACACGATGGTTGTTCGTGTCGCCAATGAAAACAGCCCCACTTTGGCTGACACAGATGCCGTGCGGGCGATCCATGTGCGCTGCCGTCGCGGGTCCACCGTCGCCGGCGTAGCCACGCGATTTGGGTCCGACTCCTGCAAAGGTCGAGATGGTGCCCGCGAGAGGGTTGATCAACCGGATCGTCTGATTCTCGGTATCGACCACATAGACCATCTCCCGGGAATCAACCGCGATTCCCTTCGGGCCATCGAACGTCGCTTCGAGCGGCGGGCCGCCGTCGCCCGTGAAACCCTTCTTGCCGGTGCCGGCCACGCGCTTCAGTTGGCCATCGACCAACGACATCGACCACACGCTGTTCCCTTCACGCAGGGCGATCCACAACGTGTCGCCGACGATGTACAACGCTCGCGGGCCAAAGATCGGCTGGCCGCGCGCCGGCTTGGACTCGTCGGGAAGTTTCTTGTCCCCCGTGCCGGCGATCGTTTCGACGATACCGGTCTTGGCGTCGACGCGGCGAATGCGATGGTTCAGGATGTCGGCGATGTAAATGTTGTCTTCGCGGTCGAGCGCGATGCTGTGCGGGCTGCTGAACTGGGCCTTGGTGGCCGGCCCGCCGTCGCCGCCGAAGCCCGCGCGGCCGGTCCCCGCCACGGTGGTGATAACGCCCGTCTGAACATCGACGCGGCGGACGATGTGGTTTTGCATTTCGACGAAGATCATGTTGCCGGCCCGGTCGAAGCGGACCTCGTACGGCTCGTTCAACGAGGCTTCGGTGGCCGGCCCGCCGTCGCCGGTGTAGCCCTTGCGGCCGTTGCCCGCCACGGTCGTCAGCGCACCGGTCTTGAGATCGACGCGACGGATGCGATGCGTGCCGACTTCGGTGACGTACAGCGCGCCGTCGGGGCCGACCTCGACACCGAACGGTTGGTCGATCGACATCTCGGTCGCCGGCCCCGTCGCGCCGTTATTCCCCGGCTTGCCGTTGCCGGCCACGGTGTCGATGGTCGCCTGCGTGGCGGGCGGCGCGGCCAGCGCCAGGCTGCAATACAAAACAAGCGATGCGCAGTTCATGGGGTGGTGACTCTGGAGTGCGTGAAGGTGAGCGATGGGAAACGATCTGGGTAGCCCCGACAACTCGTTGTCGGGGTTGCGCAGCAACAAGAGGCATCGTGGACGGTACGAACGCCGAGTGCAAGACCGCGAGCATTCTTCTTGTCGCTGCCGCGACCCAGCCAGCGAGCGGCTGGGCCAGCCGCCCTGAGTACAAGCCTTGCCCTCGTCCCTCTTGTCGCTGACGCGACCCGGACAACAAGTTGTCCGGGCTACCCGAGAAAGGGGTACTTATTCCGCGGCGTCTTGCTGCTCGTTCCAGCAGCGCTGGGCCAGCACGAGCGCCTCGGAGTGGGTGGCGACCTGGCCGTCGAGTTGGGCGTTGCGAACC
The DNA here is from genome assembly GCA_018242585.1 of Planctomycetota bacterium. Taxonomy (NCBI): domain Bacteria; kingdom Pseudomonadati; phylum Planctomycetota; species Planctomycetota bacterium. The sequence goes on along the minus strand of JAFEBQ010000012.1, from coordinate 255,605 downwards.
GTTTCCAGCAGTTGCGCAAACCGCTTGCCGCCGGGCAGCCCCAGCTTAATCAGGTCGTCGCCGCTGATCAGCGGGGCCGGGTTCCACAGCTCGATCGGTTCGGCCAGCCGCCGCTGGCAGAACAAGATGTCATCTTGCACCGCGCCGAGCAATCGCTGCCGCGCGGCATGCCACTCGATCAACGCTCCGATGCACGGGTGCAGGAACAATCGCTGGACGCGCGACCAGGGCTGGCGGTCGGCACCAACCAGCGCGTGGCGCTGACGGACCAGCCACGCCATCTGATCATGTTCCTCGTTCGACAGTCGCCACCGCCGGCGCACGGCGTCGACCTGTGCCAAAGTGACGATTTCGCTTTCAACGATCGTTTCGGAAAGTAACACCCCCAGGACCAGCGGAAACGTCTGAATCTGCAACTCACCGATCAGGCGCAACGACTGCTGCCACGCCTCGGGCCGATAGGCCGCCACCTCGGGCAACAGCGACGCGAGCAGCTTGACATTGGCCAGCAGTTCGAGCCCCAGCACCCGGCGCGGCAACGTCAGCAGTTGCCGCATCTCTTGGGCGATGCGCTCGGCGCTGACCACCAGCACTTCGGTGGCCATGCCGCGAATGGCTTCGGCCGTCGTCGGGTCGATGGCAAAGTCGAACCGCGCCGCCATTCGCACGGCGCGCAGCATCCGCAACTTGTCTTCGGTAAACCGGGCCAACGGGTCGCCGATGGCCCGCACGCGCCGCTGCCCGATGTCGACAATGCCGCCGACATAGTCAATCACTCGCTCGGCGAGCGGATCGAAGAACAGGCCGTTGATCGTGAAGTCGCGCCGCTGGGCGTCCTGCTCGGCGTTGGTGAAGACCACGCGGTCGGGTCGGCGGCCGTCGCTGTACGACTCGTCCTGGCGAAAGGTCGTGACCTCGACGGTCCCCTGCTCGCGCGAACCGACGACCGCGATCACGCCGAACGAGGCTCCAATGGCCAGCGTGCGGCGATGGCCGAATACCCCGCGCACCGCGTCGGGCGTGGCGTTGGTGGCCACGTCGTAATCCTTAGGCGTGTGCGACAATAAGTGGTCACGCACACAACCGCCGGCCCACAGGGCCTCGAAGCCGGCCGCGCGCAGCCGTCGCACGATGTCGACGGCGAATTGTCGCTGAGCTACAGGCTCGGGCTGCATGGGAAAGTTTCTCGGGCTCAGGCTTCGCGACGGCTTGGCGAGCAGATAAAATGGCGACCACGCCCCGCCGCCACCGGCTTCGATCCCTTTACTTTAGTCCAGGTCAAGCAACGATGAGTGTACCCCAAGCCAGTGTCCCTTTGGAGATTGACTGCCGCGCGGTGAAAGAACGGCTGGACCGTGGCGAAAAGTTCTTGTTCCTCGATTGTCGCGAGCCGGATGAGCAGCGGACGGCCCAAATCGCGGGAACAGTGTTGATCCCGATGGGCCAGATTCCCCAGCGGTTGGGAGAGTTGCAGCCACACAAGCAGGGTCCGATTGTGGTCCATTGTCACCACGGCGGGCGGAGCCTGCGCGTGACCCATTGGCTGCGCCAGCAAGGGTTCGAGCAGGCCCAGAACCTGACCGGCGGCATCGACCGCTGGTCCCAGGAGATCGATCCGACAGTGCCAAGGTATTGAGCAGCGCCGCGGTATTGAGCAACACCAAGTTGTGCGGCACGAAATTTTGAACCGCAAAGACGCAAAGGACGCGAAGGGGAAAGAAGGCAATTTGAAACGCAGAGGGCGCAGAGAATCGCGGAGCAGGGACGTATCCCTTCTTCCCCTCAGCGCTCTCTGCGTTTCGTTTTCCCTGGATTTTCTTTGCGCTCTTTGCGTCTTTGCGGTTCCACTTCCTTTTTTTGAGGTCCGGGTGAGCCGCTGGCGCGAACTTGGCCGGGCTTGCGAAACTCTGGTTTCGTGGTAGGCTTTGTAGTTCCAGATTTGCCCAGGTTCGTCGATGGTAAGTCGGTCGCTGCATACGCAGTGCAGCGCGTACGATGGTCAAAGGACGAGCTCGCGGGCTGCCTGGTTGGGTAGCTCAGTTGGTAGAGCAATGGACTGAAAATCCATGTGTCGCCGGTTCAATCCCGGCCCCAACCACTGAAGAAAGCCGCGACTTATTACAGGTCGTGGCTTTTTTTATGCGCGGACGGATGACCGTCCCGCATAAAACCCTCATCCCCCGGTCGCGACGGCGGGAAGGGTCGGAGTGAACAGATTCTGAACCGTCGGAGTCAACTGGCGGGCCATGTTGATATAGCGCTGGGTCGTGGTGAACGACTTGTGCTGCATCAACTCTTGCAAGGCTTGGGGGGACAGTCGGTCAGCGTTCATCGTGGCGAACGCTCGCCGCAGGTCGTGAAACGTGTAGTCCCCCTTCGGCCCCGCCAGCTTGATCCCGGCCGCATGCTGAATCCGTCGGAACTGCTTATAGAGCGCTCCCCAAGTGTGGTTCCAGGGGAAGTAATGGGCGTCAAAGCTGGTCAGCTTGCAGAGGTGGTCAATCACGACCGGATGCAACGCCACAAGCTGGTCCCGATTGCCTTTGTTGTCTTCGGCAAGGGACAGGGCCGTCCCCGCTTCTAAATCAACGTCGCGGCGTTTGAGGGCCAACAGCGAACCGATCCGCCAGCCGGTCATGTAGGCCATGACCAGCAAGCCACGCCACCACTCGGCCGCAGGGTAGGGGCCATCGTCGGGACGCTTGGCCGCGTCGCAAGCCTTGTAGATGGCGGCGAAGTCTTCGGGCGTGACGTAGGTGGGGAGTTTCTTCCCTTCCCGCAGGAACTCAAACTCGGGCAACCGTGGCAGGTAGCCCCAGCGGTACGCCTTGCGGATGACGGCCCGCAGGTGCCGCAGTTCCTTGTTGACCGTCGCGGCCGAGACGTTGGCCCCTTCTTTGGATCGCTTTTCCTGACGCCGCTGGGCGACGTACTCGGCAAACGTCCGCGAATTGATGGCCTGCATGCGAACCGGGTTGATGATCCGGACAAAATGCTTCAGCGCGTATTCCGTGGCCTGTTTGGTGCCGGGTTCCATGACGTTCAGCACCTTGGCATCGTAATCGGCCCGGAAGTCCTTCCACGTCTTGCGGCTGACCGTCTGATACGTGCCGGTCAGCAACTCGGCTTCCGTCTTCTCTTTGAACTTGAACGCCGCATTCTTGCCCCGTGCGCCCGGGCCAAAGCCACGGCAACGCCGCTTGCCGTCGGGGTCGATCCAGCCGACGTACCAGGACGCCTGGTCGGACCCCCTTTTCTTGACCTGTTTCGAGTCTTGCGAAACCCATGCCTTCATTGTCTAGTCTCCTAAGTGAGTGCGCGGCGCAACGTGCGCCGCTACATGAGTTATACATATTGCTATTGCCCACAATCAATACACTTCGCTATTATTCTTATGGGAAAGAAAGCTGCGTCCAAAATCGACTTTGCCGCTGGCGATTTCGTCGTCCAGGCCAAGAGCTATTCGCGAAAGGAAACGGAGATGCTGGCCACGGGGCTAACGGCGGGGTTGCGAAACCTAATCCAAAACTGCGGGCGGTCGCAAAACCAGATTGCCCGTGATACCCATATTCCACAGCCGGTATTGAGCCGATTTGTGAATGGATCAAGCTTGCGAATCGAGACGACGGCTGTGCTGCTCGATTACTTCGGTTTAGAGATTCAACCGAAAGCGACGGCCCGGCGCTAGGGCCAACGTCCGTAGCCCCGTTGATCGGTAGTTATATTGTTCACCGGCTCGGGTACACTGCCCGTTAACGAAGTCCAACAACTCAGCCACCAAACAGGAACCCAAGGCACTATGCCTTAGCACAATTTAGCTCGAAACAATTGAATGACGCGCGAGCGTCAAGTTACTGCTTTCTGGAAATCCGCCAACCTGGGCCGCAAGGCCCTTGAAAGTAGAGAAGCAGTGCTTGGACCGCGCTCCCGAAAGGGGGCGTCGGCCAAGTGCTGTTCTCTACGCCCCTTGGCGGGGGCTCCAGGAGCGGCCTTGGTTCGACGCTCCTTTCGTTTTGGGAATCGTTCATTAACACCAGTGACGAGCGGAACATGGCAAACCGAAGCGGGCAGTACGGTCGTTCCAAAGGGAGTTCGTTCCTCAAAGGCTGTTTGGCAACCGTTGGTTGTTTGGGGGTGGTGGTCGCGGCCCTGGTCGCGCTCGTGGTTTGGATGGCTTTGGATCACCAAAAGCAAGCGTCCGAACTTGAAACCGCCAATGCGCTGTACGCCAACAATAAACGCGATGAGGCCGTCGCCAAGTATAAGTCGGCCTATACCGCAGCCCCCGACCAGGCGTTGATTCTCAAGCGCATCATCGAACACGAATTGAGCAACGGGCGTACGCAAGAAGCCGAACGCTGGATGAACACGGCATTCGAGCGCGGGGCGCGGCTGTCACTCGACGGCGCGGACGCCAACGCGCGATACAAAAAGATTGTCGCGGATGGCGAGAATCGCCGCGCTGAAGCGGCGCGGCAACAAGCTGCCGCTAAGAGTCAACAGTCAGTCGGCCAACTGAAAAGCAAAGCCATCGTAACTTCTCAGGATTACGTAAAAAAGTTCCTGCGCTACCCGCTTGATGCGCAGTTCCCTTGGGGCGGCGAATCGGCGAATGGTTACGCAGTCGAAAAGGGGGAGAACCAGGGGATGATCGTTTACAACGTGAGCGGGAACGTCAAAGCCAAGAATGCCTTGGGCGCGTCGCTGACCGTCCCCTGGAAAACGACGCTCAACTATCGCAACGAACGCTGGGAACTGGTCCTGTGCATGATCGAAGATCAGTGCGCCTACATGGACCCCGACCTATTTGCGGCCCTGACGAAAGTTGCCGAGTCGCTAGAGGGGAATGAGCCAGCCACGCCGCAGGCCAATGAACCCGACGCGGCTGCGCAGAAGCGGGAAGGCGAAGCGGCCAAGCGCAAAGAAGCCGAAGCAAAAAAGGCGGCGATGCAAGCAGAGGTCGAACGCCGCAAAGCGTCCGCCGAAAAAAACCGGCCCGTCATCGCGGCCAACTATCTGAAGATTGCCAAGTCGTTCCAAGAAAAGGGGGACAACGAAAGCTACAAAAGCTGGCTTCGCAAGATCGTGAAGCAGTACCCCGAAACCGACGCGGCGAGCGAAGCAAGATCATTGCTCGGCGAGTAAGTCCCTAGTGCCACTTGGGAAGAAACACTTCAGCTCTGACGCAGACGATGCACCTGGCAGCCTAGTAGTTCTTCCATAGGCATTCGACCTCTCGGGCTTTGGTCTTGCCGCCTGCAGCATGGTTTGCGATGTCGATGTCGATACGGTTCCATTCGGCGTATAGCTCATCGTAGAGTTGCGAAGGGTAGCCGCTCACAATTGCCTTCGACTTGCAGTTGGCCAGTGTTGACGCCAACTCGCGATGCTGTTCATCGCTCATTTCCACGCCGTAAACATCGGTTCCACCTTTGCCCCGAGTCGAATGAACGTAGGGCGGATCGCAATAGATCAACCCTTCTTCATGGTCAAATCGCTTTATCGCTTCGCAAGCTGGCTGGCAGACGATTTGTACCCTTCTTAACCGTTCGATAACTTGCGGCAACCCTTCGATCGCAGACCACCAAGCGTTGACGTCGCCAGCCATTCCGCCTCTTGCTCTGCCAGTGGTGTAGCTCCACGATTGCCCTTTGCCACCAAATGATTGTCGCCATCGCACAAAATCACAGATGGCTTTATCGAGTTCTGTCGCTCCTTCGGGATACCTCTTCGAGTCGTTGAACTCGACCTGCGAGTACGGCATGAGTTGTACTTTGGCTAAGAACTGATCGCCGTCGTCGCGTAACACTCGAAACAGCCGAGTGATTCGCTGATCCAAGTCGTTGTATGTTTCAACGTCTACGGGACGCTTGTTGAGCAACACCCAAGCCCCGCCGCCAAAGGGCTCTAGGTAAACGCGATGGGTGGGAAATAGCCCAATGATCTTGTCAGCAAGGTAGCGTTTTCCTCCGTACCACTTGACCGGCGAACGGATCATTTGTTCAGTGCTCCATTGTTTAGCTGGCAGGTGTTGCGGGTAGCGATGGCTAATTCTTGTGCTCAACGCTCGATTCGTCAATACCAGGGCTTGTCGCGCAACCACTTAATTTATAATAAGTTCCGATGATTTTTTTCTGTTGCCGTGAACCAATGTTTGACGTATAGTATCACTAGTAGTACCATATCGGGCATGAGTGACCACAAACTTTGCCCATGTCGTTTTCAGATTCCTCTGGTTCTGAACGACGGCAGCGAAACTCCAGAGAACGATCTAGTCGCCATCTTTGCCGCAATGCGGCGACAGTTTGGCGGCTGGACGGTTTTGGGCCAGCGTGATGGGGTCTGGGAAGGGCAGGCGGAGCCATCCCTGTGGATTGAAATTGCAGTCCCAATCGCGCGGGTGCCGGAACTGAAAGAACTGGTTTACTCCATTGGCAAGCGACTGAAGCAAAAAGCAATGTACTTTGACGCCCCGTTGCCGACGGTCGAAATCTTCCCCATCGAACACGGCGACGATGAACCATCCGAGGAATCTGGAAGTCAAAAGGAGCCAGAGGACCGACGAGCAGCAGGGGAGGGAGGTTAATACGATGTCACTCGAAACAAAAGCCAACCAAGTAATTCAAGCGGCCAAGGCGATTGCGGATCGCTCGACGTCTTGGGCTGATTTTTCTAACGAGCTTTATGCGCCCGGCGGCGTGTTTGTCATTGCATTTCCGGACGAAATGCAACGGCAGGCATTTATTGACTCGCCGCAGTGCAAGGAGCTTGACCAGATTTTTGCCAGCGTCATTTCCAAAACAGGAGTGGTGAAGGGCAGCAAGCCAACAGATAAAAGTGGCAAGTTCATCGTTCGTATTCCTAAGACCGTTCATTACAAGCTTGATATTGAGGCAAAGCGCGAAGGCGTGAGTCTTAATCAGCTTGCCGCTTGCAAGCTTTCGATTCCGTTTGGAAGTTCCGGCGAATTAAAGCGAGAACTGGTAGTTGATGCCTTCAATGCAGTGCACGGAGGATATTCAACGGATTGGGTCATAGTTGAGCGCGCACTTAATAATGCTTTCTTGTCGAAGTGCAGCCAGCTTGGTCTGACCGAGAATGCATGGGTGCTGAACCACACGTTGATGAACATTCGCAAGACGGCCAAATACAGTGCAAGGCTAAACAAGGCGACAAAGCGAAGCGGCTTTGACGATTACGATGGCTATGCGTTTGCTGCGGAAATCGCAATTCGCATCTTGCAGCGGACAGAGGGGGTAACGCTGGACAGGGTCTTGTGTGATCCGCAATTGCGAGATCAGTACGAACAAATTGCGGTGAGAATTGCCCCAGGGACGTTCTCGTTGAAGCTTCTTTGTGCAGCCCTGAATCTGCGGAAAACTCACCGTCTAAAGCCCGTGGACCGTAGCATTAAAGAATACGATCTGGTAGCTGCAGGACCCCTGAAGCGAGTTGATCTTTCGACGATTGCGGCTATGCCTGGTGGATATGCGCTCTATGACCACTCACGGCCCATTTTTGCTGGCGAAACGGAGAATCTCCATAAGCGAATTGCGATCCATGCTCAGGCGGGGTTGGCAGACTGGCTAGACGACGATTGCGGAAAAGGACTGACCCTCAAAACACTAGTCCTTCCTTCCGCCAAGAGGGACATTCGGTTGTCGTGGCTTACTTCGTTTATTAATGCTGAGCGTCCGCTTTTGAATTATCAAATTGCGGCTTAATCATTTCGAGGCTGCACTGCGGTATTGCCGTAGTGCAGCCTTTGTTAGCCGAGAACGAAACTAGCAGAAGCTTCCCAGCGTTGTGCAGCGGCAATTGATGCGCTGTTCCCCCGGCAAGGTAAAATCGCCGGGCCAGCGGGCCGGGTAGCCCCCGACGTTGAACGTGTCGTTTACGTCGACCGTTGTGCCGCTGATCGTTTCATGGGCCAGCCGCGTATGGCCGTCCAGCACGGCCAGCCATTCCTTCCCGGCAATCAAGCCGCCGCGCCGCAACTCTTCGTAAACCGCTTGATGACCTGCGTTCAAAGCGCCCGTCGTTTCGGTGCGCGCGATCGTCAATGCCCGGGCGCGGGCGGGCAAGCCGCCAAGCTGTTCCCGAATCTGTAACTGAAGCTGGTGGTGACTGAAGCCGTCTTCCAGGCCGTGGCGCAGGATCGTGGCCAAGCGGGCCGACGTTTCGGTCTGGATGGCCCGCCAGTACGGTTGCTGTTCCAACTCGGCCACAAACTGGCGAATTGCAGCCACAACAAAGTCGGGCAAGTCGACAGCCAACGTGGGGCCGAAGGGGAGATTCTGTTGCGTTGACTTGTGCCCGTCATCTAGTTGCCATTCCAGCACCGCGCCCGTCGTCGTCAAGCGGAACAATTGCGGATGGACCAGCCGCATGAGCGCGGCCAGTTCCTCAGGCTCGCGAAAGACTTGGGGGACGATGCTCGGGCCGGGAACGTGGAACTGGGCGACGGCATCGGCAATGCGGGCCGCTTGGCTGGCAAAGTAGTCGGCTAGCACGCGCGCAAAGCTGCGCTCCCCCGCGCCGTGGACGCGAAGCCAAAGCGATTCCCGAATACTGCGGCGTGCCAGCGTAGCGGTCATTTTAAGAGCCAGCGCGCGGACTACGGCAACGGTTGCATCGTCACTGGGGACAACGCCACGTCGAATCGGTTGTCCGCCGCCAGGTTCAACACTTGCACCCGGTATTCGTTGAGCGTGGCCGCGCCGTACTTCAACGCCACTTCCCAATCGGCGCGACGCTCTTCCGGATCGTCGGCCCGACACGGTTCCAGCCACGCCACCAGCTTTTCACCGGGCGCGGCGAACTTGTGACCGACAAAGCCGGTCAGCGTTTGCCCCATCAATTCCAGCAAAGGATTGATCGTCGATGAGCAAAAGATTTGTTCCGCGACGACAGCTTGGGCGCGGTTGGCCCCTTCAATCTCGCCGACGATCAACGGATTGACGCCAAACGCCTGCATGATGCGCGACTTCGTTTGCTTGCCGCTGTCCAGAAAGTCCATCTCGCGTGGCGCGGTTGTTAGTGGCTCGATTTTTTCAATCATGCCGTCCAGCAACAGCGGCCAACCGTAGTTCATGGCCCCCTGGTAATAAGACTTGATCGCTTCGGTGACTTGCTGGCGTTGCTCGGGTTCCAGGACCGGGCGCACCCCTTTGCCGCTGATCGCATCCGTGACACTGCCGACCGTAATCGCGAACTGAGGGAAGATGCCATTGCGGAAGGCGCGGTATTGCGAGTTCTGCAATTCTTCGTCAGCCGACACCGCCAAAGCTTGCGTTTGCAGGGGGCTGGTCCAGCCAAACGGGTTGCCAGGATCGGGGAGGCTGAAGTAGGCCACGTCTTCCCCGGGCAAAATGACTTCGCTTGCGCCACCGAACGGGCGCAGGCACCACGCGCCGCGCATCGGGTCGACCGGTTCGATCCAATGGGCGGGAATCGGCCAGATTTCGTTTCCCCGGGGTGACGCGGCCAGCCACCAATGGGCGCGGCCGGTCAGTTCCAGGCTGGCGACAGTGATAAACAACAGGGACCAGCGGACCATGAGTTCGTTCGGATCGTCCAGCGCGCTTAGCAACGGGTGCGCGGCCAGCGGTTCCAGTCGGTCCCCCAACGCCTTCAGGCCGCGTGGCAGCGCCAAGCCCTTGCGGCCAGTCACCGGGGCGTCGGTCACGCGAGCCACGTAAACCGATTGCCCCGCGACGCGCTGGGCGATTGCCCGCACGGCGCAATAAGTCCAGCCGCGAAAGTGCCGGTATTGTTCGGCCGCTTGCATGATGCCGGGCCGATAGAGGGCCGAACCATTGGGCTGGTTGACCAGGAATTGACCCGCCGACGCGCTGGCGGTCTTGCGGCAACCAGCGCGCAGACGGTCTGCAAAGCTTAGCGCATGGGTCAGGGAGTCGTTCACCGGCGGCCCCCTTCGGCGTCGGCTATGGCGCGGGCATAGGCGGCGGTTTCGGCGTGAATGCGTTCCCGGTCCCGGGCAATGACCGCTGCCAGGGAGTCGATTTCGGCTTGCTGCACGCGGGCCACGCGCCGTTCGGCGTCCAACGCCGCCTGGGCGTCGGCAAGCTGGCCGCGCAACTCAGCCACTTGGGCCAGCAAGGCGCGCACCGCTCGCGAAGGCATTCCTTTCCCAAATAGCCAAGCCATGATCGTTCCCCACGTCGCGCCGTTCTATTAATAGAACGGGCCGAGTTAGGAGGCGGGCGCTTTAGGAGATACTCCCGCCCCCTAACTGTTCGGCTAGCGATGTTCCAACAGTTTTTGCATCAACTCGTTTTGGCGCTCTAGCGCCGCTGCGAGTCGGTCAATCGGGTCTGGCTGTTTGATGGTCAGAAAATCGGTCTGCGGCGTCCCGGGAAGCGATTGGGGAAACGTCCCCCTGGTCAGCTTGGCCGCGCCCGATTCGACGATGCGGCGCAGCCAAAACAGCCACGTCGCCGCGCTCGCGCCCGCGAACGTCTGGCGTTCGGGGCCGATTTTGCCCAGCCGTTCCAATCGCTCGCGTAGCGGCGCGTGCTGCGGTTGGCGTAACGGTTCGGCCAAGTAGGCTTCCCCTTTGGCCAGGTCGATGCCCAACACTTGGCCGGGAATCGGTTCCGGCCACTTGTTGAACAACTCGGCCGCGTCTTTGTCGTGCCGGGCCACTTCGCGAATGTCAAAGTGTCCCCGCACCTTGCGGCCTAGCGGCTGAAAGTGGAGCGGTTGCAGCACTTCGACTTCAATCAGGTCACAGGTTTTTGACATTGGCTCCCCCTTAGCTTTGCGCCGTGGTCATCTTGGCGAAGGCGTTGGCGTCGATGCCGCGACCGCCGTAACGGCCACGCACGACCAGCAAGACGGTATTGTTCAACGCCAGTTGCTTGCCTTCGGTGACAAACCGCACTTCCTGTCCCATCCGCCGATAGAGGCGATAGCGCGACAACGCGCCAAAAAAGACAGTCGAATTGGGAATGTCGTTTTGCACGTGGTAGGGGTGTTCGAGCATTTGGTAGCTCTGTTCATCCATGCCAAAGACGCGGCGTTGATCCGACGGGCTGACCGCGATGCCCCGGGCGCGACGGTAGCTGAGATCGTTGCCGATAAAGGCGCACCGCATGGCGGGGTTGCGGTACTGCTTACCGACCGCGAACATCAACGATTCGTAGTCGCTGACCGTCGGCGGACCACCCGCGCCGTTGACCGATACGACCGAAGCAATCGCGGAAGCATTGGCCAAGCCTTGCGGTTGGGTCGTGCCATCCCCCAACACAATCACGCCGTCCAGTTCGGCCAGCATGCGTTGGCCAATGTTCTCGGCCAGCGTTTGACCGATGTTCACCGGCGAGTCGGACATTAAGTCGCGGCCAAACTCCAGCGCGCAGGAAACCGGGAACACCGACGTATTCAAGTCGCCGACGATCGAATCGGTATCGAACTCGCTCATCGCGGTTCCTTCGGCGGTCCCCCAAGCGACCGTCGGATTGCCGACGCTGGCGGCCTGAACATTCACGCCGCGCGGCATATCCTTCAGGTCGATGAACGGGAAGAGTTCGCCGTTCAAGAGGGGGAACTGCACGACCATTTCGTCAAACCAAACGGGGTTCAATTCCAATCCGCCGCTGGTGTTGTCGCTAATCAGCGTTTTGACCCGCTGGCCTGACAGTGACGCCACGTATTCGTTGCCGAGTTGGCCGCACCAGGCGTCCTTCTCAAAACATTCGTCCAGCAACGATCGTTCATGTTCGTTCAGCGGCGCGCTGACCCCGGCGCGATTGGCCAGGAACTTGAGATAAGCGCCCGCCTTGGCGTATTCGAGCTGGCTGGGTGTTTCGATGTGCTGCCCTTGTTCGTTCAGGACCGGCAAGCCAGTTTTGGCGTGTTTGCCCACGTGCTTGACCGTGGAGTACGCTTCGCTGGCGTCCTTCACGCGGACATTGCCCGACGACTTGAATACGTCGGCCGGGGCTGGTCCTTCGCGCGTCAAGTCGGCCAACGTCGTGACCGGCAAGCGGCCCTCTTCGATAGCCGTGAGCGCCGCTTTCTTGAATTGCTCTTCGCTGCATTGGGTAGTGACGCCAGGGTGGTGTTCCACCAGCCAAGCCTTGAGTCTTGGAGTGAGTTTCATGGTAGTTCTCGCAAGGGAGACGCGCAGTGATCCCCTGGGCGCATCAAGCGAATGAATCGCGACGCGCACGTTCAGAGGCACGCTATTGACCACGTGGTCAAATCGCGGGAACTACGGGCACCACACAAGTGGGCCGTGATTGGTCGTGGTGTTCGCCCCACGTACCCGGCTCGCTGCAAGAGAAGCGAGCGCGAATGCCGTTGCGGCATCGGCATGCCGCGTACCAGCACCTTCACTCTCTGAACTTCTCGTTCCACAGTCAAGCCTAAAACCATAATTGCGTTCGACGACGCGCAGGGCTTTCAAGTCGGCCAGCAAGTCGCTTTGGCGAAACAAATCAATCTGATGTTCTCGAAACGCATCGAGCGTAGCCCGCGCCATCGCCATGAGATTCGAGCCGCTGAACGGAATCGGTTCCGTCGGCAAGTTCGCCTTGTGCAAGCGCTGTAACAGGAACTCGGCCTGCCACGGATCGGCGGCGAGCGTCACCAGTCGAAATTGCTTGTGCAGGCGCAGCAACTCGGCTTCCACGTCTTCGAGTTGCACCCGATGACCGGGCATCGGCCGCCAAATGCGCACCGCCGCCAGTTGCAAGCGGCCTGTTCCTTCGTGGTAATGGGCGTCTAACTCGGGAAGAACCGCGCTGGGCGTGTCGTCCAGGTCGTCTAGGGCCTGAAGCACGCGGTTCCGTATCGTCCGCTTGGGTCGCGGCTGGCGTTCGGTCCAGCCGACGTGCTTGCCCAGCACTACCAGGGCCGAAGCATCGCGGGCCAAGCCCAAGTCGAGGCCAGCAACGTAGGCAAAGCCGCGTTGCGGGCCGTTGGGCGGGCCACTTAAAGTCAAAGCCGCGCGCACGTCGCCATCGTCCAGGGCATCTCCCGCGCCGTCGCTCCAATGATTAAGCCACAAGCGCCGATACGCCTTGGCGGGCAACAGTCGCTCTTGTTCCGCCAGACGATCCGCCGTGATCCAACTGGCTTGAGGACCGTCGAGACGATGGAAGTGCCAACGCGGATCGGTGCGGACGGCTTCGCGTGTCTCGAATTGCCAACTGTCTACCCAACCAGCGTTCGTAATGACCAGCAACAGACACGACGCGCGCTTGGCGGCCGACGAAAACAAGCTGTCCCATAGATCGCGATTGGCCCAATGGGTCAGTTCGTCACAGATGATAAAGTCGGGCGTCAAGCCATAGCTGGTCGGGGCATCGCTGGTCAGAATCGCTAACTCGCTGCCAGTGCGGCGGTTGACGATGCGGTCGCGTTGCACGTCCAGCAATTCGCCCAGCCACGGATTGAGCGCCGTCAGCTTGGCCACGGCATCGCGCAGCAAGCGGGCCTGGTCCTGATCGCCAGCGGCGCAGACGCCCGCCAAGCGGCGTCTGCTGGCAAACAGCGCCCAACTAATCATCGTGGCCAAGTCGGACGTTTTGGAATGACCGCGCGGACGTTCCAGCCATGCCCGTAAACAGGGGGGCGAAACATCGTGCCCGACCACGCGCCGCCATGCGGGGTCGAGCGCCAGAAAATCGCGCGACTGCCACGCATCCAAAGCGTTGCCCAGCCTGACCGGGCCGTCGTCGGCGTCGATCAGCAACGCGGCACGGAAGGCCGCAGGATCGTTTTGGAAGGCAAGTAGGTTCATTCGTCGGTTTCGCCTTCGCCACGCTTCCACCAGTCGTCGGTATCTTCGGTCAGACGCTTGGCCACCAGCTTTTCAAACAGTCCTAACTTGCGTTCCAACGAAATCTGGCCCTGCACAATCAAAGTTTGGGCTTGCTGTACGTCGGCAAAGCATTCGGTCAGCCGATGCAGGTTGTCGCAAATGGCCAGCGCCGCCGCCGTAACTTCAGCAGTGATAAACTTTTTGATGATCGCTAAATCTTCCGGGGCAAGCTTCACGTATTCGTCGTCGGCCATCGTTGGCACTCCGTTCTATTAATAGAACCGCGCTAGTTCGGTTCGGTCGCTTGCGGTTCGCCTTCGCTGGGCGGGTCGCTATACAGCGCGTCCAGCACGTTCAGCGGCTTTTCCAGCCCCAGCGCCTTCAGGCACTTGTCGCGTTCGGCCGATGACCGGGCCACGTCGCGGCTGTAGGCAAGCCGCTGGTCAGCGTTCATTGCAACGCCTTCCAAACGCAACCAGCGTTGCGCTAACAAAGCATGCTGTTCCCAACGGCAAGCGGTTTGAATGAGCGCGGCATCGTAAATCGACAGTTGGCCCTTATTGGTCACGACAGCGGCCTCTAAAGCGCGCTTCAGCCCTTTAACGAGCGCTCGCACCCAACCGCAGCCTCTGGGCAAGTTCCCGGTCGCTAACGCGGCAGTCAGGCCCGATCGAATGCTGTTGCCGTTACCCTTGGGCGCACCGCCTTTACTACTGCCCTTTGGCACCTGATCGAGGGACGGATGCGGGTTTGTCGCGAGGGCTTTCATAACTTCAGTCCGCTAGTTCAGTTGCGTGGCCCGAACAATGGATTCCCAATCCGTTGATGGCCGATCCGGCATCGTCGGTTCTCTGGAAAGTTTTTCGTTCACTCTCGGCCAATCACTCTTCTGGTCCATACCGCACCCAATCACGGGCACTTAGCCCGATCAGCTTTTGAATTAGGTCTAAGCACGACTCAGCGGCGGACGGTGTGTTGTCCATCCGTGGCCGACGATTCGCAGCGGCTGTTGTGCCCGACCGGGGTGCATGGGTTGGCGTTGCCCGGTTTTGAACCGCTGTTATCGCCGTCGGGGGTTGCGAATCCCTTCACGGTCGCCGTACTGCGGCGCTTTCCACGCTTGGCATATCGGCCAAGCTCCGTTGCAAGTCTTCCAGCCGCCAAGCCGCGTGGGTCCGGTCGGAGCAACGTAGTCTGCTCGGCATTGTTTGCCGGTCGCCGACGTTCGCGGACTTTCTTGCCGTTGTGCAGCATGGTAGATTTACAGTTGTCGTGTTTAGACTTTGGCCCGCGTTTGGGATGCCACCCCGACGCGGGCTTTTTTCGTTCTATTAATAGAACCAACTCAGGTTCCGGTTCGATTCTTTGCCAAGTACGCGGTCAGGTCGTCGTGCGAATAACGAATGCGATTGCCGACGATCCTTGATGCTTGAATGCGGTTGCGCCTTCGTTCGTCGCGCAGCACGTGCCTATTGATTCCCAAGAGGCGAGCCGCTTCGGCCTCAGAGTAGGCCAAGCGTTCAACGGCGGGCTGATTGAGTTTGAGCCCAGCCAGGACTTCGCGAGTGACCAATTCGACGATCGGTCGCAACTCGTTTTGATCTATTTTGATTTCGGCCATCGCGCAAAAAAAGCCGCAACACGGTAATAGGTTGGCCAACCACAAGAGCGCAACTGGGCCAAGTGCTGGCCCGGCTGTCTCCTGATCCCTTGACGGGTGGTGGTTTTAGCGAATCTGTTACCGGGTAGCGGCTTGGGGAGGCCGATCGAATTGTTAGGATGCTGCGGCGATTTCCTCCTGAATCGGGGTTTTCAGTTTGGTAATCGCTTGCTGAATCACTGGCAGGTCAAGGCATACCAGGGCCACGCTACCGGGCTTGCGCGTCGAAAAGACGGCATCGCCCCGGGCAATGAACAGTTGCTTGGGCGTCGCGATTAGGTAACGCTCCCCAGCCGCAAAGCGGCGTTCCAGGTTGGCACGCTGAAGAAAGCGAACCGCCTTCAAAATGGTTTCCGTTCCAAAGCCGCGACGATACAGGTAAGAGCAAACCGAAATCGTGAGTACGTCCCGGGCAGAATACAGCCCTTCGGACCCTGAATTAGCCGCTGGCTTGATCGAGGGGCGAATTGCCCACTGCCGCAGCAAGCGGTACAAGGTCGAGTAAGGAACGTCGACCAGCTTTGCGATTTCAGGAAGAATGAATGCCACGACCGCGCCTCGTTCTCATTGCGAAATTATCATTCGCACAATTCCAACCCTAGGCAGTGAGAAAAAAGAGGCAAGGGCGAAAGTTTTAGAGAGAGATAGGGACCAAAGCTTTGCGGTATCCTGTCCCGCATGCTTCCCGCATTGGTCCCTCTCGTTTGAGGGTTACATGAACTCTTCAGTCGACTACGGCCATACGGCGCAAGTGTTGGCTGACCAAAGCGGTAAGCGTAGTCCTGGCGCCGTATGGCGTAGCCCTCAGTCGAGACTGAAAATCCATGTGTCGCCGGTTCAATCCCGGCCCCAACCACTTAGAATAGAAGCCGGCGTCGAGCACAATCTCGACGCCGGCTTTTTTTGTGCGCCGAGTTCTTTTCAGAAGTCAGATAGGGTTGCTCACCTGCCAGAACTTAAGGATCGCTCATGGCCACCATCCGTTGTCCATTTTGTCACCTCGATTTTGATGAGTCCGCGTTTCCTGCTCATCAAGCACAGCACCTCAAGTTGCGATCCGATGGACAGCATACCGACTACGTTTCGTTACCCCATGAGGAGCAAGTTGCAGGTGATTTGTCGGGCGTCCCGACCGTGTATGTGCATCGAAGCTGCGGTGTGCAGACCGTCATGCCCGAGAAGATTGTTCGCAGCTATCTCGCCAATCCGTTTCTATATATGTCGGACAACACGTACTGCTGCGGATGCCAAACGCATGTTCCGTTGGGCCAATGCAACTGGACAGAAACGGGCGAAGACCTGCAGCTTTACATGAACCGGCTTCGCGCCGACAAGCGGCCGGCACCGCCGCGCGACTGGTTCAGAGTATTCCTGTGGCTCATGGTAGGTCTTCTCGCGTTGATTGTTTTCGCGGGTGTAGTGAAGTCGATACTCGTGAGTTAGTCTCTGGTGTCAGATAACCCGTACCTGACAAAGGTCGCTAATCCGTCGCCCGCTAAGGGCAATCGCCTATTTCGTCAAAGGTTCCAAAGCCCACCCCCGTTGGCTATGATCGAATGACTGCTCGAGAGGGGGAGGCGCGATGGCGTTGACGGCGGAACAACTGGGCAAGGCCTTTGTTGACTCGGGCATTCTGCCCGCCGATGAGTCGCAGGCGATTTGGGACTCGCTCGTCGCCGCGCCGCGAGATGCCGACACGCTGGCCAGGCTGCTGGTCGAACGGGGCGTCCTCACCGATTTTCAGGCCCAGCAAATCCTGGCCGGCCGTGCCCAGTCGCTGGTCCTCAATCAATACGTCCTGCTCGACAAGATTGGCGCCGGCGGCATGGGGCAGGTTTACCAGGCGCGTCATCGCAAGCTGAAGCGCCTGGTCGCGATCAAGCTGCTGCCCGCCACGCTGAGCAAAGACAAAGACGCCATTCGCCGTTTCCAGCGCGAAGTCGAAGCGGCCGCGCGGCTGGCGCATCCCAACATCGTGCATGCCGACGATGCCGACGAGTGCAAGGGGGTGCATTACCTGGTCATGGAGTACGTCGACGGACAGGATCTCTCGGCGGCGTCCAAGGAGCGCGGCCCATTTCCCCTGGACGAAGCCGTCGATTGTATCATCCAAGCCGCCCGCGGCTTGGCTTATGCCCACGGCAAGGGGATCGTTCACCGCGACATCAAGCCGGCAAACTTGCTGGTCGACCGCGAGGGGACGGTCAAGATTCTCGACATGGGGCTGGCGCGCATCGAAGGGGCCAGTGCTGCGGACTATCAACTGACGAACTCTGGCACGGTGATTGGGACGGTCGACTATATGGCCCCGGAACAGGCCAGCGATACGCGTCGCGCCGACGCGCGCAGCGATATCTACAGCCTGGGTTGCTCGCTCTACCGCTTGCTGACAGGCGAAAGTGTTTATGGCGGCGTGTCGGCGGTGCAGAAGATTCTGGGCCACGCGAACGATCCGATTCCTTCCTTGGGTGCCAAGCGCGCGGATGTACCCGTCGAGTTGGATCGCCTGTTCCAGAAGATGGTCGCCAAGCGGCCCGAAGATCGGTTTCAGACGGCCGGTGAAGTAGTGGCGGCATTTGAAGCGTTTCGTCACCCGGAGGGGAACGCTACGCTGAGCGGCAGCGGCTCATTTTCGCACGGCGGCTTGTCGGCGCTGGGTGCTTCCGCAGTTGGGGCAACGTCCGCCACGACGGCCAGCGGCGTGAAAAGCGGCGCGCGCACGGCGTCGGGGTCGCAAGATCTCAAAAGCCCGCACGACAAGACGGTTTCGCATCTTTCGCCCGAGATGGATACCGACCCCCACAGCCAGTTCGCAGTCCAGCGCGATCAGTCGTGTGTCGCTACGGCTGGCGGCAATACCTCCCCGGGGAAGAACACCAAGGTGTTGATCGCCGCCGGTGTGGCCGCATGTCTGGTCATTGCATTCGGCGTCTGGCGGATCAATCAAGGCGACCAGGGAAGCGAAGTCGCACGTGTCGCCCCCGACAGCGGCGAAAAAGCACCCGCTCAGCCCGGCCCTGTCGAAGGGGAGCCCACGCCGGCCTGCGAGTTGGTGGCTGACGTGGCGAAGGGAACCGGCAATCGCATCACCACCTACCAGTCACCAGCCTTCAAGAATTGGGAAGCCGTGACCGCGAAACTAGCGCCCGAACAGCAGATCGAAGCCGTCAGCAAGAAGCTGATGGAATTGAACCCCAGCTTTGATGGCAAGCTGACAGGGCTCAACGGCATTGGACCTCCCGTGATCGAGCACGGCGTGGTCGCGGCGGTCGGGTTCTCGACCGACAACGTGTCTGACATTTCGCCGGTGAGGGGGCTGCGCGAACTGAAAGGTCTCGGCTGTTATGGCAGCAGGACCGGCCGGGGGCGACTGGCCGATCTGTCCCCCCTGCAAGGATTGCGGTTGACCTTTTTGAATTGTGGCGCCAATCGTGTTGCCGACTTGTCCCCTTTGCAAGGGATGCCGCTGACCGATCTGCATGTTTACCACACGAAGGTTACGGACCTTGCTCCGCTGCAGGGGATGGAATTGACGGCTTTGCTTTGCAATGGCACCCAGGTATCCGACATTTTGCTGCTGACCAACATGCCCAGCCTGAAACGACTGAGCATCGTGAACACGCAAGTCACGGCCGCCAGTGTTGCCGTGCTGCACAAGGCCTTGCCGAACTGCAAGATCGAGTGGAACGATCCAGCGCTAGGGGCCACGCCTGCGCCGGTCCCGGTCGGCGGCAAGTAGTCATTGCGTGGATTGCCGAACGGCAACGCTTGGGGAAATAATCGTTACTCTCCCAGCCACGCATCCTCGATCGGCAGCTTGAACCAGTTGTTCTCGCGCTTCTGGATTTCCCCGGGCTTGCGCACGTTCTTGCCGTCGGCCGACATCAGCAAGCAATAGACGAAGTATTCAAAATCGTTGCTCAAGAAGCCGACGTGCCCGTCGCAGAACGCCACGTTCACCCCTCCCTGGTGTACGGACGACGGCCGGCTGTAATCGTACGTTGGCTTGTTGATCTCTGGTTTCGCGGCGGCCTGGACCTGCTTGGCCAGATGGCGCGAATTGATCCGGTAGGACTTCTTGCTCGGAATTGCCACCGGTGGTGGGCCGCCCGGGAGAACTTCATCAACATTTCCGGCTACCTGGGACGCAATGTCCCAGATCATCCCCAGCGGCGCTTCGTGAACGTCGGTCATCAGCCCGTGATCCAGGTTCTCGGAGAACAGCAAGGTTTGAGTTATGCCGTCGCGCGCGTTAATCCAACCGGTCGCCTGCGCGACGACGGGAACCTTGTCGAGTTTGGCCCCGGCTTCGCGCTCCTTGCTGGTCTGGGACGTTGGATTGCCCGTGTAGCGGTCGAAGAACACGCCGTTGGCCGGCCAGTCGCGCGGCAGCCCCATCGAGTTCTCGCTCCGCGCTACGCCCTTGGCGTCAATACAGCCGGTGTTCACCACATAGGCCAGCCAAGGGCGTCCCAACTCGCTCGGCACGTCACTGGGGCAGGTCAGGTTTTCGATCACGATCTTCTCGGCCGCGGCCCCTTGGCCCGGCGTGCGATACGTGTCGTAGACGGTTGCGAAGTCCAGGTACGGCAATAGCGGCACCAGCCAACTGACGCCCCCTTCACCGGCCGTGTTTCGGTAGGGCTCGTTGTTCGTCATCAGCAGAACATTGCGATAGCCCTGAAACGAGCGCCGGTCAATTTCATATTGCAATGTTGCCATCGACAAGTCGCGCATTTGCTGCGAGCAGCGCAGCCTGCGTGCCGTTTCGCGGGCTTTCATCACGCCGCGCAGGCCCATCGTCACCAGCAAGGCCACGATGGCGACCGCAAACATTAGCTGAACCGCGGCATTCCCGCGACGACGCGAACGACGCCAGACCCACATGATTTGCCCCCCGGTGTTGTGTGTCACAGTGACTCGGACCATTGGCACGCGCGGGCATTCTAGCGGCGCCGCGAACCCATTGCCAACCAGGGTCGTGGCGATGTTCGCTTGTGCGCCGAATGTAGCCGAAGTCGTCAGACTTTGGTGTTTGTTGCGCGGACAACGCCGTGTCGTACGAGGAAGCCTGGGCGTCGAGAAAGCGTTGGAGGGGCATGGGAAGAGGGGCTAGGGAAATGCTGAGTGCTGAATGATGAGTAAGGCGGCAAGCTGCCTGCCGCATTCCGATTCATCACTCATCACTCAGCATTCATCATTTCCTACTTTCCTTCCGACCGCAGTTCCTCAAGCATCCCCACCAGCGTATCGGTCAGCTTGCGCGAAGCGTTGACTTCGACCCGGTTCGTGCCGAGCCACGTTTCATAGCCGCCCAGTCGGTGCTGCTCGGGCGTGGGCAAGTACCCGTAACTGCCGTTGGCCAGTTCGATCGTGAACGTCCGCGGGAAGGGGCTGCGCTGCTTCAGTTCCAGCCCGGTTTCGGCGAAGGTCTCGAACGGGCTGGTCACGATGGTCAGATCGCCGATCCGAATCGCCTGCAACACGATCGTCACTTCGGCCGGCGCGTCGGCCAGATCGATCGTCCGGTTGGCGTAGACCACGTCGAGCTTGTGGCTCGGCTTCTGCTCGCCGCTGACCAGCTTTTTGGCCCGCTCCAGTTGCTCGGTCGTCGGCCGCCGCGTGGCCAGCGTTAGCTCGCGCTGGAGCATCGAGATCGAGACCTGCGGCTTGAACTCAATCGCCTGGTGCGCGCGGAACGTCTCGGCCGCCACCATGTTCGCCACCCGCTGCATTTGTTCATAGGGGGCCTGGCGGCCGCGCGGCTGGCGGAAGTTGATGTTGTTGATATCGCCGCTGGTCCCGTTGCTCAGCATGGCGACGAACGGTCGGCCTTGTCGTCCGGCGTCGAACAGTTCGGTCATCCGCTGGGCGAACACGCCGAAATAGTCGGCCGAGACGTGGCCGTCGCCGACGCCGCCCACGTAATGCAGCGAATAGTTCGCCACCAGCGAGATCGGCCGGCCATCGACGCTTTGCACCGACAAGAACGAAATCTGGGGATCGGTCGGCCCGGCCGGTTCGATCAGGTTCGGGCTGCCGCCGGGCGGGTTCATTCGCACCTGGTCGACGCCGCCGAATGGGTTTTCCATGTCGCTGGCCGTCTTCATCCGCCAGCGCCGATTGAACACTTGCGAAGGTTCACTACCAGCGCCCCAGCCGACTCGGGCCGGCTCCAAGTTGTTGTTCGCCCGCGTCAGTCCGTCGGCAATGCGGCGAATCAACAGTTGCTGGTAATCGGTCAGCGGCTGATTCGGCTCGAGCAGTCGCGAGCCGCGCGCGGGCGGGCCGCTGTGCGTGTGAGTGGCCGAGATCAGGATCCGATTCGTCGGAATGCCCGTCGCGGTCGACGCCAGCTTTTTCGCGGCATCGCAAATCTCGCGATTCAATCCCAGGTTGTCACAGACCACGATCCCGATGCGCGTCGCGCCGTCGTCCAGCACCAGGCAGCGGGCGTGCAGCTCGTCGTGAATGTGCTTGGACGGAAACGGCGAAAAGCCGCCGACAATCGGCTCGCCAAGCAATGGTGTGATGTTGCTGGTGGCGGCGCCGGCGCGGAACTGCTGGGCTGGTTCAGCGGCAATCGCGGTTGACGCGAGCAACGAACATGTAACGAGCGCGGCAACGTACGTGGCAACGAGATAACGCATCGATTGACCTTCGGCGAGAGCAAGGGGCGGGATGGAGACGCGGGTAAGTCGAACCGCGTCGATTATCAACCGCCGCGTCGCGCGATGCAATCGGTCGCAAGCCAATCGCGCGACTGCCGAACGAGGAGAGCGAATCGGCACCAAAATGAGCGCCCGTTAGCCGGTGACATGGGTCACCGCTTGAAGCATCCTGCACCAACACGCTTCAAACGCCGCTGGAACGTAGCGGCTAACGAGCGACGTAAATCATTCGCAACTAGGAACTGGCAACCAGCAACTTTTTGGCTGCTAGGTCGGCAACCAGCCAGCAACTTGCTCGAACAAGCCGCTGGCGGCTTCCCAGCGTCCCGAGTCTTCCGAGTAGAAGCAGTAACCGCGGTCGCCGCGGTCGCCGTGGGTGCCGACGAACTCGTGCAACTCGACTTTCTGGTTCGAGCGGGCGTACTTCTGGCCGTCCCACTGCAACAGCACGGCCTTGGCCGAGCGGCCCGGTTGCAAATCTTCCAACAGTTCAAATGGCTTCAGGCGTTCCATGACAGCGGTCCTTTCCGAGATGGCGTGCGGGCTATGAGCGGCGTTCCATCGACGCTCCGGCGATGATTACATTATCGTAAGTTTCCAGCCTGAATATTACGCATCTGTAATTATTTCGACAAGAGAAAACCGCCCGTTTGTAATCTAAGTGGTTGCCTGGCAGTGATTTGCCACTAACTGGGGGTGGCCCTAGCCAGAAAGAAATCAAAGAGCTGTAATTCCGCTGAGAAATGCTGGCAGTGCCACCGCTAATGCGAATCGCCGGAGAATGGCTCCTTCCAACTCGCCAAATAACGCCGCCACGTGATCGCGTTCGGCAAGAACCTATCTGTTTCGGTAAGCGCACTTCAAAAGGCTGCCCCCCTTTCTCAATCCACTCTCCGTGCCAACCTCCGTGTCACAGTGCCTCCGTGGCAAAGTCCTATTCACCGAACCGGTAGCGGCAAGAAGTCCCAGTCGAGGATCATCTTCTCGGCCAGCGCGCGCTTTAGTTCCAGTTCCACCTCGCGGACTTCGGCGTTGCCGGCCAGGTTGCTCAGCTCGCCGGGGTCGGCATCCAGGTCGTACAACTCGAAAGTCGCTCGCGGCAATGTGAAGTAGACGCGCTCGAACACCCCGGGCAATGTCTTGTCGGCGTGCGCCTTTAGAATCTCTTGCCAGCCTGGGTCGCGTTGGCTGTCGACCGGGGCGACGGCCTGGTGCGGTGTGCAATTATAAATCAGTTTGTACTTGTCCGAACGCACGCACCTCGCCAAGTCGAACGTCGCCGCCAGGATATCGGGCTTCATCGCGCCGTCGCCACCGTGCGGGCCGCGCTCGGCAAAGACGTACTTCCGTGGCTCGTGCGCTTCGCCACGCAACAGGGGCAAGTAACTCACACCGCTCATCTCCTTGGGCGGTGTCAATCCGGCGGCTTGCAAGATTGTCGGTGCGAAGTCCTCGCCCGAGATCAATTCTTTTGAACTCGAGCTCGGCTTGACCACACCCGGCCAGCGGACCAACAGCGGCACGTTGATGCCCGGATCGGTCAGCGCTCCTTTACCCCGAGGCAGGGCCATGCCATTGTCACCCATGAACACGACCAGCGTGTTATCGGCAAAGCCGCGCGCCGCCAGCACGTCAAGCACCCGTTGCACGTCGTCGTCCAGGTGCTCGATCTCGGCCAGGTAACGCGCCAAGTCGCCGCGCACGCCAGGCAAATCGGGCAAGTGTGGCGGCAACGTGATCTTGGCCGGGTCGGGCGAGCTGTCTTTCCCCTCGGCTTGCCACGGATGGTGTGGATCGCTGAACCCCAGCCAGAAGAACCAAGGCTTGTCGGCCGGCGCGGCATCGAGAAACGCCGTCAGCCGATCGTCAAAACTCTTCCACCCGCCTGGGCGCGGGCCTTCGTGATAGTCGACACGCTCGGTGAAGGTGCGGAGGTGATGCCGTTCCATCACTTCATTCGTCACCGGCGCGGCGTGAAGACCATTGGCCGGTGGGCCGTCGAGGTGGTAGCTGCGACCGCCGACACCGGTGAAGTAGCCCGCCTTGTCGCGTAACAGGTCAGGCAGCGCCGCCACGCCCGCCGGCAGCGGCGACGTGAACCGGACCATCCGCACCGCCACGGGCGATTGCCCCGTCATCAGCGAAGCCCGCGACGGCACGCATTGCGGACAGGTGACGAACATCCGATCGCAGCGCAACCCTTCGGCCGCGAACTGGTCGAGATTCGGCGTCCGCACATCGGGGCAACCATAACAGCCCAGGTACGGCGCGCTGTGATCGTCAGAGAGCAAGAACAGAATGTTCGGCTGCTTGGCGGCCTGGAGGTTGCTCGTTGTCACCAGCAGCGCCGCGGCCGCCAGCGCACATCGGCGTAGAAATCTTGTGATGCTCAACGAACCAGTCATGACGCGAATCCTCATCGCGGGGGAGGGTGAGCGAAAAGGCCGCGAGCATGCTACTTTTCGCTTCGCTTGCCGACGCAGTACAGCACCTGGTCCGAGCGGATGAACAACTGCCCCTGGCTGGGCGTGATCGACGCGCGGAAGAGCTCGTCGTCGGCAGGGTCAAGCTTTCCTTCACCGACCAGGTCAAAGCTGGGGCCTGGGCGAATGACCTTGGTTACGCCATCTTCGCTGACAAAGTAGGCCAGCCCGTCGGCCGCGATCGGCGAGGCCGAGTAGTTCGAGCCGAGCCTCTCCTTCCAGACTTCCTTTCCCTTGGTCGTCTCGTAGCAAGTGGCGACCCCCTTCATGTCGCAGACGAGCACGTAATTGCCAATCACGATTGGCGAGGGGCAATCGCGGCCACCCTTGCGCGGCGTGTGCCAGGCCATGTGCGTGGCCGTCACGTCCCCTTTGCCACCGGGCCGAACCGCATAGAAGTCGCCTGGCAGTCCGTTCACCACGCACAGCACGTCGCCCGCCGGCGTCACGGTCGGCTCACCACGACCGTTGAAGCTCTTGCAATTCCAAAGCTCTTTGCCGGTCTTCGGATCATAACCAATCGGGCCAGCATGGCCATTCACCACCAGTTCATCGTGGTCGCCGGCGCGAACGACAACCGGCGTGCTCCAGCCCCGATGCTCAGGTCGCGGCGTGCGCCACACCTGTTTACCAGTTTTCTTGTTGAGCGCGATGATGTGAGCGTCGGCGTCGGCGTCGCAATTCTGAATTACCAGATCGCCGACGATGATCGGGCAGGAGGCCACGCCCCACGGGCTTTCGAACTTGCCCAGGTCGCGCGACCACAATGGCTTGCCATCGAGCGCATAGGCGTGCAGGCCACCGCGGCCAAAGAACGCCACGACCACGTTGCCGTCGGTGACGCACGTGGCCGAGGCCCAGCCGTTCATTTTGTGGCTCTCCTCGGGCGCGCCGGTCCAGGCGGAGTGTTGCCAGACGATCTGGTGCGAGTTGCGATCGGCGCAGAGGACGATTCGTTCCTTGCCACGTTCGAGCGACGCGGTCAAGAAGATTTGGTCTCCCCACAGGATCGGCGACGATTGGCCGATGCCGGGCAACTTCAGCTTCCATTCAACGTCGGCCGTTGTGAACTGCTTGGGGAAGCCGGTTTCGGTGGTGTGACCGTTTTCTTGCGGTCCGCGCCAGCGCGGCCAATTCAGTTCAGCAGCCGGCAAGGCGCCCGCCGTGACGAAGACAAGCGCGAAGATCGAAGCCACGATGTTCAGCCGCACGGTAATACTCAGTCGCACAGCGCGAACTCCGCAAAAAGAGCCCGGTCGATCGATCGGAGAAACTGAATGCACATTCTAACGTGACCACCGCAAGCCAGCAGCCAATCCCACTCCATGCGCAGCCTGAAGCTTAATTGCGCAGCAGAGTTAGCGATTAGGCGCCAGGCCCTCAAGAAATAGACGCCCGCGAGCCGAACTTAATTTTATAGATCACCATGTTGACAAACATTATGTTTAGTTGTAAGCTGCTTACCCATCGGAAGTTACTGGTCGGAACCTGCTGGCCGAATATGCCTGGGCGGTCCAAAAAATGGCCGATTCCTGGCACCTGAGCCGGACGACCGGACCAGCAAGAACCCGAACTTTTTCCTTTCCTCCCGCGATGCTGACTGGAACGACCAGAGGCACACGCAAACGTCGGAGTGGACGTATGCACTGCCTGTCACGGATTCCATTGCTCTCGAAGCTCGCCGGCCTCGCTGACGCCTGGCGCGCCGCTGTCGGCGCGGCGGTCGTGGCGTCGGACCCCCTTCACGCGCCGAACATTCATCGCGCGATTCTTTGCGCCGAGTGTGCCTGTCGCTGTACCTAGCTGCCGGTTGCGTGGCGCGGGGCCTCGTTCCATCGAGGGGCCTGCGCCGACCAACGATCGGCAGCACGCGGCACTTGGGTCGATCTCCACGCACACTCATACACATGAGTTGAATCATGATTGCCACCGTAAAGAACTTCGAGGGCCTGGAACGTCCTTCACGTGATCCCTTTGCCCAGCGCTTCGAGCAACTGCGCGAGCATCTTGCCCAGCATCGCGAATCGTTGGACGCCGACAAGCCGCTGGCCTATTGGAGCCTGCCGGTCGATCGCTGGTTGCCGCGCCCGCTGCTCCAGCGGCCGTTGGACGACGTGTTGGCGCTGAGCTGGCACGACGTACAGCAGATCCCGAGCATCGGCCCGCGCAAGCTTGCCACGCTAGTCCAGTTGCTGTCGCGAGCACTGCAGCAATCGCGTGCCGAGTCGCAGTCGACGCCAAACGTGTCGATCGATGTCGTTGTCGCGACTGCCGCCGAGCGCACAAACAGCGCGTTTGATCCCCAGGCCGTGGCCGAGCACACCTGGGAGCAATGGCGGCGCGAGGCCGTGGCCCACGAGCTGGAAAGCGCGCCGTTGGGTCAATTCGTTCGTTCGCTGCGGCATCTGCCCCGCACGTCGTGGCGGACGCCATTGGGCAATTACACGCGGCTGACTCTGGCCGAGATTCGCCTGCTGCGGGCCCACGGCCGCAAACGCATGGCCGCGATTATTCGCGTGTTTCACGAACTGCACCGTGCGATTTCGTCGGGGGCAAAGTTGTCGCCGAGCGCTCCGGCAGTACCAGCGGTGACAGAGGTCCACAAGCAATGGCAGGATCGATTGGCTGCCAACGATGAAGTGTCGCTGCCGCCGAATTGGCAGGCGACATTGCTCGACGCGCTGTTGCGGCAGACCACCATTGACCTGGGAAGCCACATCGCCGAGTTGGCGCGGAAGCTGGTGGCGATTCGCCTGGCTCAGCCGGGCCTCGTCAGCGTGCATCACCCGCTCGGGCTGTCGCGAGCCCGGGCGTATCAAATCCTGAACGACGTGGCCCTGGCGGTGCGTCTGCGCTGGCCGACCGGTGGGCGCGAGCTGCGGCAACTGCTCGATCGGCTGCCACAGTCGGCCGATCACGAAACTCGCAATTGGTGCGAAGTGCTGCTCGAAACATTCTTCACCCGCCAGTCACTACCGCCGCTTGAAAGCGGCGGCTAAGCGTCGTGCTTATATGGCACAGCAACTCCTGCGATTTCACTCGACCCACAGGCTGACCGGCGCGAATTGATCGACGTCGAACAGCCCCTCGGGGCCGAGCTTGAGCGTTGGAATCACCAGCAGCGCCATGAACGACAGCGTCATGTACGGCGCGGCCAACTGCGAACCGAGCTGCTTGGCCAACTCGTCCAGCCGCGCGTACTCGGCCGCCACACGGTAGCCGTCGTCACCGCTCATCAAGCCGGCGACCGGCAACGGCAACACCGCCTCGACGCCCGGGCCGACGCACGAGATGCCACCCTGGTTCTCGACCAGCAGGTTCACAGCCCGAGCCAACGACGCATCGTCGGCCCCGACGGCCACGATATTGTGCGAGTCGTGGGCCACGGTCGAGGCGATCGCTCCGTGTCGGAGTCCAAAGTTGCGCACGAGCACCACCGAGGGACGCCCGTCGGCATAGCGATCGACCGAGGCGATTTTCAGCACGTCGTTGGCGGGGTCGGCGACGACCAAGCCGTTTTCGAATTTCACGGTTGTCTGGCTGCGGCGGGTGATAATCATCCCGTCGACCGCTTCAATCACCCGGGCCACGCGTCCCTCGGCTTTGAGGGCGAAATCGGCGGGCGACTTAGGCCGGGCGGCAAATTGGTTGATCGGCGCGCCGGGGCGATGGGGCAACAATGAACTGCCCCGCTCGGCCACCAGCGTCCCGTCGATCCAGGTTCGCAGCACGGCGAACTGTTCCAGGCTGTCAACCTCGATCAGATCGGCCGGGTCGCTAACACGCAACAGCCCCACCGGCAAGCCGTAATGCAATACCGGATTGACGCACGCGGCTTGCAGCACGTTGAACAGCGGCACCCCGTTGGCCAGCGCCCGGCGGACCAACACGTCAATGTGCCCCAGCACCAGGTCGTTGGAGTGCTTGTCGTCGCTACAGAGCATCACGCGGTCAGGCGCTTCCTTCAGCAGCGGCCACAAGGCGTCGAAGTTCCGCGCCGCCGAACCTTCGCGGATCAGAATCTTCATCCCCCGTTCGAGCTTTTCGCGGGCTTCGTCGATGGCGACGCATTCGTGATCGGTCAGGATCCGCTGGGCGATGTACTTGACCAGCCCGTCGCCGCGCAAGCCCGGCGCGTGGCCGTCGATCGGCTTGTTGCGCTGGCGGGCCGCCGCACACTTGGCCAGCACGTCGGGCACCCCCGACACGACGCCCGGAAAGTTCATCATCTCGCTCAGGTAGCGAATCTCGGGGCGGTCGAGCAACTGGGCGACGGCCTCGGGCCCGAGCGTCGCGCCGGCGTGATCGAACGGCGTGGCCGGCACGCACGACGGGGCGCCAAACGAAATCTTCAGCGGGGCGCGGCGCGCGTCGGCCAGCATGTAGTCGACGCCGGCCGTCCCGACCACGTTGGCGATCTCGTGCGGGTCCGAAACGGTCGCCACCGTCCCATGCACGACCGCCAGTCGGGCGAACTCGCTGGGAATCAATAGCGAGCTTTCGACGTGGACGTGGGCGTCGACAAAGCCGGGCAACAGATAGGTGTCGAACTTCTCATCGCTCGGCGTGATTACGGCGATCCGGCCCGCGCGAACTTCGACCGTGCCGCCATAAATCTTTCGACCAGGAATATCGACGATGTTGCCCGAGACGGTGAAGTCGCCGCCGAGCATGTTCTTGTGCGTGGTGTTAATCACTGGATCGTCCGTAGTCAGTTGTCCGTGGTCCGTTGTTGGGAAAGCCTACTCGTTGGGCGTCTTGCTTGCCAAGCCGGGGCCTTCGAGTGGTCAAGCTGGCGTGATATGCTGGTCGCTCCCCAAAGCAGCGGAGCAAGGCCCGGTGAGCGACGAACTTTACGACCAGATTCAGGCGGCGGCCGCGGTGATTCGCGCGCGCCATGCGCGGCGGCCCCGGGTGGCGCTGGTCCTGGGGAGCGGCCTGGGACAACTGGCCGAGCGGTTCGAGGACGCCACTCGATTCGACTATCACGAGCTGCCCCATTTCATTCGTGCGACAGTTATCGGCCACCAGGGGCGGCTCGTCTGTGGCCGGTTGGAAGGTGTCGAGGTCGTGGCCATGCAAGGTCGCAACCACGGCTACGAAGGCTACACGCAACGGCAGGTCACGTTTCCGGTGCGCGTGATGCGGGCGCTGGGGGCCGAGATCCTGATCGTGTCGAACGCGGCCGGCGGCATCAACCCTTATTACGAGCAAGGGGACGTCGTCGCGCTGGACGATCATATCAACATGACGTTCGACAACCCGCTGGTCGGGCCCAACGACGAACGGCTGGGCTCGCGCTGGCCCGATATGTGCCAGCCCTATTGCCCGCGCTTGATCGCCCTTGCTCAACAGGCCGGTCGGGCCGCCGACTTTCCGGTGCATCGCGGCGTCTATCTGGCGGTGCGGGGGCCGAACTATGAACCGCGGGCCGAGTATCGCTTCTACCGGCAGATCGGCGCCGACCTGGTCGGCATGTCAACCGTGCCCGAGGTGATCGTCGGGGTACACGCCGGGATGCGCGTGCTAGGGCTGTCGGTGGTGACGAACCTGTGTACCCCCGAGGCGCTGGGCAAAGTGACCGGAGCCGAAGTGGTGGCCGTGGCCGAGAAAGCAGCGAATCGGCTGGCGGCCGTCGTATGCAGCGTCCTCAGAAACCTCGAAGCGGCTTAAGGCTTGAATTGCCGTCAGTTGTCAGTTGCACTCAGGTGGGTAGCCTCTTTGCAACTGACAACGGACAACTGGCCACGGACGATCAACCAAACATCGGAATCGTCTTCCCTTGCGGCAAGACGGCCATCGGGCGTCGCTGTTGGTCGTGGAGAATCGTCTCTGGATCAATGCCCAGCGCGTGATAGATCGTGGCCGCCACGTCCCACGGGCCGTAGGGTGATGTGGTGGGCGAGCCGGCTTGGCGATCAGTGGCACCGATCACCTGGCCGCCACGCACTCCGCCGCCGGCAAAGAAAATCGAGCCGGCCATTCCCCAATGATCGCGGCCGCCTAGCTTGTTGATCTTAGGCGTGCGGCCGAACTCGGTCAGAAATACCACCAGCGTCCGGTCCAGCAGCCCGCGCTCGTCCAGGTCGGCCACCAGCGCCGCCGCGCCCCGATCGAAACCGCCCAGATGGTACGGCAGCTTGCTCATCTGGGAAATGTGCGGCTGATTCTGGCCAGGGGCGCAGTGATTGTCCCATAGGTTGCCGAACTCGGGGTCGTAGCCGTAGTCGACCATCACGAATGGCGCGTCGGCCTCGACCAGTCGGCGGGCCAGCAGGCAGCGCTGGCCGATCTTGGTCCGGCCATAGCGTTCGCGGGTGGCGTCGCTTTCTTGCGAAAGGTCGAACGCCCGGCGGACCACCGGCGCGGTCAACATGTGATAGGCGCTGTCGAACTGGCCGTCGTATGCGCCCAACTCGGCTTGCTTCTCGGCAGCCCGGGCGCGATCTTCCAGTTGGGCCAGCAGCGAGCGGCGGCGCGTCATCCGACCGGCATCGACATCGGCTTGCAGACGCAACGATTGTTGGTTGAACTCGGTCTCATCGGCCTCGGCCACCTTGGCGGTGAAATCTTCGTTGCGCGGTGTCCCTCCCGACGAGAACGGCCCATACTGCATTCCGAGCCAGCCGCCGGTGAACAGATTCTTGGGGGGCGGCCCGGGGCGCGTGGTGCCGGGGACGGCGATGTAGCCAGGAAAGCCGGCTCGTGAGCCGTGCAGCTTCGAGACGATGGCGCCGACGTTTGGTTCGCTGGTAATCTGCGCCGGTGTGGCACGCCGCCCGGACAGTGCCCAGGCCTGGCCGAGGAAGTGATCGTTCGTGTCGTGCGAAAAGCTACGAACCACGGCCAGCCGGTGGGCTTGCTGGGCCAGACAGGGCAGGGCTTCGTTGAATTGCACGCCGGGCAAAGAGGTGCTGATGGCGCCGAGCGTGCCGCGGATTTCTTCCGGCGCGTCGGGCTTGGGATCGAATGAATCGATATGCGTCACACCGCCCGCCATCCAGAGCAGGATTACCGACCGAGCCTCGCGTGTTTTGGCCTCGACGGCGAGCGATTGCCGCAGCCCGGCCGGCAACAGCGACGCCCCGACGCCGAGCGCGCTGGTGCGCAACAAATCGCGCCGCGCCAGCAACGAGTTCCAGGCCGCGGGCGCCGCCGACGTCGGGCGAGTCGTAAAGCCGTTCGACATGGGCTGACTCCTTGGGCCGCTAGGCTGACGTTGTTGAGGTGATGTCCGCGGGCACCGTGCCCTGGATCGATTCGTCCCGCTTGAGTTGCGGCGGCGGCTCGAACAGTTCGATGGTGAAACCGTCGGGATCGCGCAGGTAGACACCGCCGCCCCCTTGATTCGGTCCCGAGGTAATCGCCACCGGCGGCGATTTGAACGTCACGCCGCGCGACGCCAGCCGCTCGTACGTGGCGGCCAGGTTGTCGACCTGGAAGCAAAGATGGGCCGTGCCCGAAATGTTCGTGGCCGGCTCGTGGGGCGCGCCGGCGTGCGACAGGTATTGCACCAGCTCGAGCGAACAGTCCTCGGCGTCCCCCAGTTGAAACGACGCCACGTCGAACATCACGCCGTCATAGCCGGTCTGGCGGCCGATGTAGTCGGCATTGGTCGTGCGGCGGCGCAGCAACTTGAACCCCAGCACGTCGCGATAGAACGCGATCGAGCGATCGAGGTTCGCCACGGTCAGGCCAAGATGGTGCGGACGCCAGGGCATGGGGATGAAGTTGCTAGTTGCTGGTTGCGAGTTGCTAGTGGGGACAGCCGTTTAGCCGCTGGCTCATCGAGCTGCGCGCTTGGCGGCGGTTAACAATTAGGTGGAAGGACAGCGGGCGGGATTGCGGACGTTCGGGCGAGGTGTGCTTACACGCTGGGCGCGAGCGATTTCCAGGCGGCGTCGGCCAGTTGCTCGGCAACTTCCGGCAATTCGTGGGTCAGGCGGTTGGCGAGCCAGTGCCGGGCAAAATGGGCGGCGGAACCGACAATCATCGAGACGTACAAGGCCGGCGCGACGCGCACCATCTCGCCCGAGTCGATGAACGGCAGCAGCCAAGCGTAAACCTCGCGATACAACCCCTGATTGGCCAGCGCGATCTGCTGGGCCGCTTCGTCCGACACGTCGGCGGTGCCGATGCGCGTCAGATACATCGACAGGTTCGGGTCTTCGGCGACGATCGCCAGGTGTTCGAGGACCATCGCCCGAATGCCGTCGCGGGCGGTTTGGTGCTCGTGAAGCCGGGCGATGACGCGTTGCTGATAGTCGGTCATCCCTTCGACGTACAAGGCCAAGGCAATGGCCTCTTTGCTGCCGAAGTGATGGTAAATGCTGCCGTGGCTGGCACCCGAAGCGTGTCGGATTTGCTCGATCGTGGTGTCGGCGATGCCTTGTTCGAGGAAACAGCGCAACGCGGCATCGAGAATGCGCCGGCGACGCGTGCCGGTGGCCTTCTGGCGAGCGCCGATCGCTGTGGACGCGGGGTTGGCGACTGGCCTGCCGGCACTCGGTGACGCTGCGTCATCCGCGCAATCGGTTAATGCATCGTCGTTTCTTGTCGAATTGATGCTAATTGATCGGTGGTCCATTCCCGCACGATACGGTAGACCCTAAATCTAGTCAAGCATTTCAGGCGAGAGCGGAATGTCTTGGGGAAAATGCCGCGTGATGAGCGCGACATGAAGGCCTTGGCGAAACTCGTTCGATCGAGTCCTTGCCTTCGCTCACTTCGCGCCGGCCGCTTCCAGCTTCTGACGCATCTCCGAGTAGATCGGCATGTGCCGGTAATAGACTTCGAGCATGTAGAGTGACAAGCAGGTCACGTACAAGCGGCCGCCCGTGCCGCGCTGCGACCACAGATCGGGATCGGCCCCCATTGGATCCCAACTGCCGCGCTCCTTGCCTTGCTGCACCTGATGGTTGACCAGCAAGTCGCGCATGATCGGGTTCCATGTCTCCCAGTAGTCCCCTTCCATGTGGTGCATGACCTGGGTGGCGTAGTACCAGTAGTAATGGTCCCGATCCTTCCAGTCGGGCAGGCCGTTGTTCTTGGGATCGATCAACATTTTGGCCCCGGTGGTCAATCGCGTGTCGTCCTGGGCCCAGCCCAGATACTGCCGACACAGCAACGCCTCGGCCGTCATCGACCGGGTAGGGCTCTGCTGATTGGCCAGGTAGCTGTACTGGCTGCCGTCGCTCGTACACTTGTCGAGGAACTCTTGCGTGTGCTTGAGCGTGTCCAGGGGGACTTCAATGCCGGCCATCATCGCGCTTTGCAGCGCCATCACCATCCAGCCGGTGACCGAAACGTCGGCGTCGCTGCGGGGCGT
Source organism: Planctomycetota bacterium (assembly GCA_018242585.1). Classification (NCBI taxonomy): domain Bacteria; kingdom Pseudomonadati; phylum Planctomycetota; species Planctomycetota bacterium. The sequence continues at coordinate 221,671 of JAFEBQ010000012.1, read as the reverse complement.
GTAACGCCAGCCGCCGAGGTCGCTTTGCGCCTCGACGATGAAGTTGACCGCGCGCTCGGCCGCGATCTTGAGCGCGCTGTCCTTGGACAGCGCGTACAACTCGCACACCGCCATCGTGCATTGGGCGTGGGTGTAAAGATGTTGGTCGCGCTGGCCGCCGCCGAAGAAGTCGCCGTCGCTGCGCTGTGACTTGAGCAGCCAGTTCACGCCGTCGGCCACGTTCTTCTGGAACGGCCCTTTGGCCAGGTGCGTATGACCGTCACCTTGGAAGGCCAGCAACGCCATCGCGGTGGCGGCTTCGCGATTCTCGGCGACGGCACCGTGGGCGTACGGCCCCATCAGGCTCCACGAGCCCTTCTTGTCTTGATTGTTGGCCAACCATTGCAGGCCCGCCGTCACGACTCCTTCGGTTCCTTTGCCGCCGTACTTGCCGCGCAGGACGTTCTTCATGCCGCGCTGCCGACCGGCCAGGTGAACCGACACGCTCACCTGGACGCCCGTGCCGATCGGCTGATTGCCAATCAAATGGTCCGCCGTGATCGCCGGCGCTTCGTTGAACGGATTCTCGACGACGGGGATGTCGAGCGATTGAAGCATTTGGTTGTCGAGCAGATTGCGTTCAACTTCCATCCGCGTGGGGTCGAGTTCCTGTTCGCCCAGTTCCTCGGTCGTGCTGGCCACCAGCGCGATCTGATTCTTATTGTTGGGCACTTGCAAATGAATCAGGCCCATGATGATCACCAGCACCATGTGAACGATCATGCTGATCAGCACCGGCGGCGCGAATCGTTTGGCCTGCTCTTCGAGCCGTTGCTTGGGGTCGACCCATTCGTCTTCGTTGTCGCGAGTGCGAACCGTGGGGGCGCGCGTCTCGGTCGGGCCGCGCACGCGGCCGCTGCCCGGGGCGCCGGGAAAACCGGGGCCGGGCCCTGGGGCGGGCGTCATGCCGGGGCGATACAGCACCGGCCGCGCGGGACCATCAGAGATGCGATAGCCGTCGGGCTCGGGCATGCCCGGGGGAAGCAAGCCAGGCTGTGCTCCGCCGGTCGGCGGCGCGCTGGCTGGCGGCAGATATGGCGCAGCGCCATTCGGCGGCGCGGCATTAGGCATCGTGGGCGGATAGCCTGGCGGAGGATTCTGTGGCGGCGCGCCGAGTGGCGTGGGACCAAGTGGCCGTGGCCCGAGCGGTCGCGGCGCGGCGGGCTGCTGAGGCATGGCAGGTCGCGCTGTCGTCGGTGGCAGCATCGACGGTGGGTACTGCGCCGGTTGCTGTGGATAGGGCTGCTGAGGAAGCGGCGATTGTGGTATTGGTTGCGGCGCGGCGCCGGGCGCGCCCATCGTAGGCGACTGACTCCACGGCGATGCGCCGGCCGGGCGCGGCATGGGAACGGGCTGCGGGCGCAGGGGCTGCGCTGGTTGCTGAGGATAGCTGGGCTGAGCGCCGTATGGCTGGGGCGCGCCCTGACCCGCGGGCGGAACGGAACCCGGCGGCTGGCCAGCGCCATGCAGCGGCTGACGAGGGTCTGGTCCCGGCATAGGTAAAACTCCGCCGCGACAATCACCGTGTGTGGGCGCGCGGGCTGCCGACGCGCGACCAACGCGCCGACGGGGCGACCGCGTTAGCAATAGACGCCGGCAGTGGAACCGCCAGCGGCCCACGTCGAACATTGCGATCGACGCGGGCCAGCATTGCTAAGCGCGTGCGCCAAGGACGAAAGCCCAAAGCGACCTGTGACGAGCGATTGCGAACTCTGTTCCGAAAGTTTTTCACCGCCCGGCTAGCATGCACGCGAGTGTCGCGATGACCCGGCCGGCGGCGCTATGGTTCAATCTAAACGATCATGCTTCCAATTGTAAAACAAATCCTCACCGGCAAGGCATTTACGTCGTGTTTTTAACCCTCGCGAGTCGGCGATTTACGTGCCGAAACCGGGGGCGATGCTGTCGCGCGGTACTTTGGCGCGGTTGTACTTGTTTTGACGCCTGGCCGAGAAATTGAGTTCCCCCACCTCGACGCCGAGCCGATAACGGTTAGAATTGCGAATCTCGCCGGTGATCGATCGAGTCATTCGACTGGTCACGGCGGGCACCCAATCAATACATGACGCGGGGTGGAGCAGCCCGGTAGCTCGCGAGGCTCATAACCTCGAGGTCACAGGTTCGAATCCTGTCCCCGCAATTTTTCGCCCACGGCGAAAAATTAGAGAGGAGATTGGGGAGAGTAGAGAGTAGAAAAGAGCAGGTTTTCCAGGTCGCGCGAGATAGCGATTGGGTAAGCCTCCTCGGTCTACTCACTACTTTCTCCTCTCTTCTTTTGCGCCTCGACTATGCCTTTCGCCTTCGAGAAGCTCGAAGTCTACCAGAAGGCAATTTCATTCGCTGATCGAGTATGTACTGCGAGCGAAAAGTTCCCTCGCGGCTACGGTTTCTTGGTCGACCAACTGAATCGCGCGGCACTCTCGATTGCCGCGAACATTGCCGAGGGAAACGGGCGATTCACCAAGCCCGATCGAAAGAACTTCTTCGGCATTGGGCTGGCGCTGCTGGGATTCATCTTCTTCCCGATCCTGGGCTTTGGCGACGCCAAGTACCAGCCGGCGGTCACTCACTAGGTTGTGAACGTCGATCGTGAAAGATCGAATCGAGGAAGCTATTCACAAGCCCCTGGTCGCAATCGGCCAGGGGCTTTTTCCATTCCGCCGCTCATTCTTCCTCGGGCAGCGTGTGATCCCCCCCCAGCACGATGGCCGTGGCCGTGGCGTGGCTGCGGCAGTGGGCGATAGTGACCATGATCTCGCGCGCGCCGCGCTCGATCACCGCGTCGCGCACGCCGCCGCGCATACCGACGGCGATCTTGCCTGGCGTGTCCTCGCGCAAGTCCAGGTCCAGCCAGCGCAAGCCCGGCCCGCGTTGAATGCCCAGCGCCTTGAAGACCGCTTCCTTGGCGGCATAGCGGCCGGCATAGGCCTGGGTGGCGTGGCGGCGCGACATGCAAAAGCGAATCTCCTGCGGCGTGAAGACGCGGTTCAGGAACAGCTCGCCATGCCGTTCGATCATCCGCGCAATCCGCAGACATTCAACAATATCGCTGCCAAGACCTAGGACGTTCATCGCACTTGCACAGTTTCGCTTAGGATCGCGGCCCAAAACGCGAGCGAAGAACACCCCTCCCTTTCAGGGAGGGGCAGGGGGGAGGGTAAAGACGTTACTAGCCGCATCGCATGACGATCAGAAACGGGATTCTGAACGCGAGATTGTTTGACTGGCAGCGCGTTTACCCTCACCCGCTCACTGCGTTCGCGACCTCTCCCTGAGAGGGAGAGGTGTAGAGACGCCGGCTCGCTCGCCCAATTACTCGTTCCATTCTACTCACAAACCGCAGGCTCGCTTGGCTCGAATCAGAACTTGCGAGGCTTTCTTCCGCGCTTGGCTCGCTCCGTCGCCCAGCACCTCGCGGACCACGCCCGGGTTGGCCGCCAATTCGGCCCGGCGGGCGCGCGGCTCGGCAAAGAACTTCTCGGCCAGATCGGCCAGCGCTTTTTTGATGTCGCCATAGCCGAACCCGCCGCGGCGATACAACGCCGCCATCTCCTCGCGCTGTTGATCGTTGGCGAACAGCGAATAGAGCTGGAACAGATGGTCCCCCTCGGGTTCCTTGGGCTGATCCAGTGGCCGCGAGTCGGTGGCGATGCGCATGATCTTCTTGCGCAGCGCCTTGGGTTCTTCGAACAACTCGATGGTGTTGTCGTAGCTTTTCGACATTTTTTCGCCGTCGATGCCCGGCACCTTGGCCGTCGAGGCGACGATGTGGGCCTTGGGAATGACGAACGTGTCGCCAAAGTGATGGTTGAAGCTGGTGGCGATGTCGCGGCAAACTTCGATGTGCTGGTTCTGGTCCTCCCCCACGGGAACCAGGTCGGCGTCATAGCTGAGGATGTCCGCCGCCATCAGCACCGGATAGGTGAACAGCCCCGCGTCAGCTGGCAGCCCCTTGGCTTTCTTGTCCTTGTAGGCGTGGCAGCGTTCGAGCAGCCCCATGGTCGTGCCGGTCATCAGCAGCCAGCACAGTTCGCTCACCTCGGGCACATCGGACTGGACGAACAACGTCGCCCGCTGCGGATCGAGGCCAAGGGCCAACAGGTCGAGCGCGGCGTCGAGCGTGTAGCCTTGCAGCACGGTCGCCTCGCGCACCGTGGTCAGGGCGTGCAGGTTGGCGATGAAGTAATAGGCTTCGTGGCCGTTCTGCAAGTCGATGTACTGCCGGATGGCGCCGAAATAGTTGCCCCAGTGAAACCGGCCGGTCGGTTGAATGCCAGAGAGTACACGCATGGATATCGGTGGTTGTCCTGTAGGTTCAATCGTGCGCGACTTTGTATGCTACACCTCTCCCTTTAAGGGAGAGGTCGCGAACGAAGTGAGCGGGTGAGGGTAAACGCGCTGCATGCCAAACGATGTTGCGTTCAGGGTCTTGTATCTGAACGTCATCTGTTTTGGCTGGGAACGTCTTTACCCTCCCCCCTGCCCCTCCCTGAAAGGGAGGGGTGTTTGCCGCACGCGCTTCGCTGTCGAATTGCGGCGCGCGGCTGTATTTTAGCCCAGGCACACGCATTAAGGGATGGGCCAGCGCTGCATTGCCCCATTACTTGGGTGGGATGATCGGCGTGGTCAGGGTGCCGACGATGTCTGGCACTGACCGTGCCCCCAGCGAAGCCACCGCCTCGGGCAGGCCGTCCAGGATTTTGGTCGTGGCATGCGGGTCATAGTAATTCGCCGTGCCGACTTGCACCGCGCTGGCCCCGGCCACGAGGAACTCCATGGCGTCGTCCAGCGTGGCGATGCCGCCAATGCCGACAACCGGCACCTGAACGTGTCGCGCGATCTGAAACACGCACCGCAGGGCGATCGGCTTGATGGCCGGGCCGCTGAGCCCGCCGACCACGTTTCCCAGCAGCGGCCGGCGCTTCCGCCAGTCGATCGCCATGCCCAGGCATGTGTTGACGGCCGAGACCGCGTCGGCGCCACCTTCGGCGGCGGCGGCGGCCATATGGGTAATGTTCGTCACGTTGGGCGTGAGCTTGGCCAGGATCGGGTGCGAGCACGCGCGGCGCACGCCCGACACCACCTGCCGACACAACTGCGGATCGGTGCCAAAGTCGACGCCGCCGCTGACGTTCGGGCACGAGATATTCAGTTCCAGCGCGGCAATGCCCGGCTCTTTGTCGAGCCGCGCGGCCAACTCGACAAAGTCGTCGATCGTGCGGCCGGCAATACTGACGATCAGCGCCGTCGGCAGCGTCCGCAGGTAGGGAAGGTGATGCTCGATGAACGCTTCGAGGCCGTCATTGTCCAGGCCGATCGAATTGAGTAAGCCACCGGTCGTTTCAACCGTGCGCCACGGCGAGTTGCCAGGGCGGGCCAGCCGGGTGATCGTCTTGGGAATCACGCCACCGAGGCGGCCGATATCGACCAGGCCGGCCATCTCGCGGGCGTAGCCAAAAGTGCCCGAAGCCACTAGCACAGGGTTGGCCAGCCGCAACCGGCCGAGCCGGACTTCGAGATCAACACCAGCAGCAGTCACGTGATGAGTTGGCCGATGTTGAGTGGAGGTTGCCTGATGGATCGTCGCTCGACGATCGTAAAACCCAGTGGCTCGAATCTAACCGTCGAGCGTCGAACTGGCAACCGGCCGACAAGGGCCAAGAGACTCGCAATACGATCGAGAAATGCACCGACGGCTGCGCGGCGCAACGCGCAGCCCCGTGGCCCGCGGGCCAGAGATGTGCCGCGCGCGGGCCGTGATGCCGACGATTGTTTTAGAGAATGCCGCCGTGCGTCTTATACGGCGACAAATGGCTTGGCTGATCAAGCATCCAGAGCCGTTCCCAATCTTCCAATAACATGCGGAGGTTTTCCGATGTGTAGATCAACTGTTGGGTACGGCGTGTCGGATCGCCCGAATAGGCCGGCAAAATGCAGCCAATGTTCGGCGCGAGCGTACTCGCCAGCGCGATCCCGAGAATCAACTTGCGCATGAACCAACCCTCCGTGGAATGAGCGACGCGCCTTCCCAGTTGCGCCTTGGTCAGGCGAGCGTGGCCGGGCTCGGTTTCCCTTGCAAACAACGTGAACGAAACAGTTTTTGACTCGTCCTCGGCCGGCGCACCCAACATTGGTGCGAACTCGTGCGCAAGGCTGGCGAGCCGTGAGCATTACGATGTGATCTAGGTGTTTCGGGCGGGGCCAGGACGGCCACGCTTCGGTCAGACAAGTGTTGAAAAGCAGTAGATCCCAGGCGGGGCACCCGGGGGTGGGATATTGGCAGGGGGCGGAAGACTACTCGAAACCAATCGAGGGGTCGAGAGCAGTCGTCGCACGTAACTCGTTGGCTGCCAAGGGTCGCAGAACCCAGGCAACCAGCCGTCGAACGCCGGGGATCGGCGGCCCGCCAAAGGCTTGGCGGGGCGATCACCCAAGCGTGACTCGAAAGGCCCCAGACTCAGGAGCGCCTGGAACAGAGCGGGGCCCATTGATTTGCGTAAGTGGCTTAACCGCCAATGGTTTCAGCCGGTCGGTGGCCACTGTCTGTCGGTCGGTGGCCACTGTCTGTCGAACGAGCACTGTCCGCGGGGCGAGCCCCATCGGACGATTGTGCTGCCTTGGCAGCAGCGGCAGCAGCCGCCTGGCGTTCCAGCTCGCGAACCCGTTCTTCCATCTCCTTACCGGGCTTGAAGGTAACGACGTACTTCTCGGGCACGTATACCTTGTCGCCGGTGCGAGGATTGCGGGCCTTGCGAGCCGCCCGCTTCTTCACCTCGAAGACACCGAAGTTGCGAAGCTCAATACGCTTGTCAGCGACCAGCGTCTCGACAATGGCATCGAACGTCTTCTGAACAATCTCTTTGGTCTTAAGTTGGGTCAGCCCAATCTCGTCCGAGATCGTTTTAACGATTTCTTTCTTGGTCACGTTAAGACTCCTGGCGGATCAAAGTCGGGCTCGCCACCACCGTTTTTCGTGGCATCAATCGCAGCCCCAAGGACGCTCCAAGTGTAGGAGCGGCAACAACTAGTGTCAAGCATAAAGGTGCTGTCGTCGGGGGCTGGCTACAGCCGTTTCGCCGCCGTTTTCAGGGGGCAACCCCCAAATCAGGTCGCGACTAGGGTGAACACGCCAGTCGTCACGAAGTGCTAATTGTCAAAGAACTTGCAGCGATCACAGTCGGGCCGTGATTTGTCCGAGCCTTGGTTATCTCGTTTCCTGACAAACAGTTAGGCAAGAAACGAGAACGTCGGGCCAGACTTGCGCTGCATGCTCGCTGGGCGCAGCCCAACGAACGTGGAGCTAAATCGACCGCACGCGCGGCAAACTTCAGCTAATCGTCACAATTCGCAAAGCCGGCATAACCGGAAGCCGGCGCGTGCTAGCGATAAGCGAAGTGAGGAGCGTCAGCAACTACACCCGGACGACGCGGACTTGCTCGACGATCTGTTCGACCGTGTAGAGCTTTCCCTTGCCACAACCAGGGCAGGCTTCGCGAGTTTCTTTCCAGTCGTCCGGCGTTTCGAGATTCGACTTCCAAAAGGGCCAGGTCTTGCACTGGCGTGGCCGCGCTTCATAGACACTGCAGCAACGCTTTTGATTGTCGAAGAAGACGCAATCTCCGTTCGGGTATTCGACCAGGCTCAGCCGCGAGCCGACGCGGCGGACATACTTCTTGACGAAGGCGTCGACGTCCAGGTCAATCTGTTTGGCCAATGCCGAAATCTCTTCCTGGTTGACCCAGACAAAGCCCGGCGCTCCGGTGCAACAATCGCCGCATTGGGTGCATTCGAACCGCAAGCCGTCCTTGAACCAGGGCTTGTCACTCATCGCGGGTCACCCTCCGTAGTAAGCTTTTATCAGCTCGGCTTTTCTTGGCGAGCCAGGCGGTTAACATCACCCGGCGTGCAACTCTTCGAGCGCGCGAATCGCCGTGTCCAGTTCCGCTTCCGTGGTAAATCGACCGGGGCCGAGCCGGACGGTCCCGCCTGCGTTCAATGTCCCCAGCGCCGCGTGCATCCGCGGGGCGCAATGCAATCCCGCGCGCAATTGCACACCATAGGCGCTATCGAGCGCGGCAGCAAGTTCCTGCGGCGTATAAACCTCGGAAACGACGCTAAACACCGGCATGCGTCGTTCCATCGTGCGTGGCCCTAGCAACCGCACGCCGCGAATCGCACCCAGGTGCGCGACAAATCGGGCGAGCATCGCTTGATGCTCCGCGAACGCGCCCTCGATCAGTCGCTTGTGCAACCACTCAACGCCCGTGCCCAATCCGGCCAGAGCGGGCACATTCAGATTGCCGGCTTCAAACCGCTCGGGCATCGTCGCCGGTTGCCGCTCGTCATCGCTGTCGGTTCCCGTGCCACCCTGGCGCAGTGGTTCGAGTTGGGTTTCCAATCCCGGGCGAATGTACAGCACCCCGGTCCCCAGCGGCCCGAGCAATCCCTTGTGTCCCGGCGCGGCCAGCAGATCGATCTCGAGCGCCTGGACATCGATCAGCGTCTCCCCCGCCGATTGGGCCGCGTCCACAAGCACCGGTATGCCGTGACGATGGGCCGCGGCCGTGATCTCGGCCAGCGGTTGCAGCGCCCCGGTGACGTTCGAGGCGTGACAGATCACCACCAGCCGCGTGTCGGGCCGAATGGCTTGTTCCACCTCGCCGGGGTCGACGTATCCCTTGGCGTTGCAACCAACGTAGGTCACCTGTGCCAAGCCGGCGTCGCAGAGCGCCCGCAATGGCCGCAGCACCGAGTTGTGCTCGGTCACGGTCGTGACCACGTGCCCTGGCGTGCGGCGCAGCAGGCCATGCAACGCCAGGTTCAGCGCATCGGTCCCGTTCTGCGCGAAAATAATCTGTCGTGCATCGACCGCGTTGAGCAGCCGGGCTACCGAGCGCCGCGCTCGATCAACCACTTGGCGCGCTTCGTCGGCCGAGGAATAGACGCCGCGCCCGGCCGCGGCGCCGACGTTCCGCTGGTAAGCATCGATCGCAGTGTAGACTGCATCCGGCTTGGGCCAACTGGTCGCGGCGTTGTCCAAGTAGCAACGTGTCGGCGCTTGAGGTGTTGCTTCGCCGAGCGGCTCGGAACCTGGGTGCGGCGAATGCATCGGCTTAACCGCCAATCTCGTACATCGAGCGCTCGGGTCGACGGAACTCGTCGCTGTTGATGCCATGTCCGGCCCGTTTTTGGGCTACGCAATCGCGCAGCAGCCGGGCTAGTTGCGCGTCGCTGCCGCCGGCGCGGATCACGTGCCGTGCATCCCATTCTTCCAGCGAGAACAGGCAGTTGCGCAACTGCCCCTCGGCGGTCAGCCGCAGGCGATTACACGCCGAGCAGAACGGCTGGGTCACCGGGTTAATGAACCCGAGCGTGCCGCAGCCGTCAACAAAGCGGTAATCGGTCGCCGGCTGATGCGGTGCCGTCACCGGCAAGGGTTCGAGTCGGCCGATCTCGCGTTCGATGATGGCGCGGATTTCCTGGCCCGATAGCACTTGGGCATTGTCCCAGCCGTGATCGGCGTCGAGCGGCATGTACTCGATGAACCGCATTTCCAGCCCCTGCTCGCGCGCGAACGTGACCAGCGGCACAATCTGCGACTCGGTCACGCCGCGCAGGGCGACGGCGTTGAGGCGAATGCGCCCAAAGCCAGCGCGCTTGGCGGCGGCAATGCCGGCCAGCACTTGTTCCAAGCCTTCGCGTCGAGCGATTCGTTGGAAGGTTTCGGCATCAAGGGCGTCGAGCGAAATGTTCAGGCGGTGCAAGCCCGCGCGACGCAGCGGCGCTGCCTGTTCGGCCAACAGCATCCCATTGGTCGTCAGCGCGATGTCACGAATCCCTGAGATGCGACTAAGCCGCGCGACTAGCTTGGGCAACTCGCGACGGACCAGTGGCTCGCCACCGGTGAGCCGCAGCTTGTTCACGCCGAGTCGCGCCGCCACGCGGACCAGCCGTTCGATCTCCTCGAACGTCAGCAACTCGTGCTTGGGCTTGAACTGCACGGCCTCGGCCGGCATGCAATAGACGCAGCGGATATTGCACCGGTCGGTCACGCTGACCCGGAGGTCGGTGTGGACCCGGCCGAACGTGTCGACCAGCGAGCCCTCCCAGATCGATTCATCGACCGGGGCGAGCGGGTCGTGTGCTGCCGCTTTGCTTGCGGCCGGCAAGCTCACCACGGGCAGCAGCGGCAGCGCGCTCGTTGGTCCGGGGACGCCTAGCGGGCCTACGCGCTGTGTCTGCTCGAAAGTTTCGGGAGGCGTACTCATGGCGTACTGTTCTGCGGCGCGCTGGCGTCCAGCCCGGGGTGGACCCACTCGGTTGTGCCGTCGGCCCAATGTTCCTGTTTCCAGATCGGCACGATTTGCTTGAGCGTGTCAATCAACCATTGGCCGGCGGCGAACGACTCGCCTCGATGCGGCGAGCTGACGGCCACGGCCACGCTCGCCTCGCCGAGTTCCAAGTGGCCGACACGATGGACGATTGCGCAACCGACCAGGGGCCAGCGCCGCCGAGCTTCGGCTTCGAGTTCGGCCAGCTTGCGCTGAGCCATCTCGGGGTAGCATTCATAGTTCAGCGACGCGGTTCGCCGCTCGCCGGTCATCTCGCGCACCGTCCCCAGGAACAGCACCACCGCCCCGGCGGCCGGCGAGGCGACGTCGGCCAGGATTTGTTGGGTGTCGATCGGCTGGGTAGTGATGGCGATCATGGGGCGTGCCGAACTGAGCGAGAAGCGTTTATGGAGGGCGCGGCGCACTTGGATAACGCACCATTGATTATAGCGACACGTTGCCTGCCGAGCGTCCCACCGGGGGCGGAATCCCATGCCTAGCCGCCACTTACGGGCGGAATGGCGGCGATGTCGCTGGCCGAGGTGATCGGAGTTCGGTCGTCGGCGTAGTCGGCGTTGACCGAGAACATCAACTTGCCGACCAGCGGGCCGAGGGCGGGAAAGTACTGAGCCAGCGAACGACGCAAGGCTCCGACCGTGGCCGGCTCGGACACTTCGAGATCGACAGCCTGAGCGCCGACTTTTTCGCGCGCCACGGCGAACAACTGCACACGAACGATCATTTTCGGTCCCAGATCACGGCCAGTGGGCAACGGAACGAATCAATGTCGGCGAGTGCGAAGGCGTTGACCATAATGCTATCCCAGCCACCGAGAACTGCAATGACCTGCCCAGGTGGGCGAGGGGGACGCGGAGCGGCATCGAAGAGATATCGCCGTTTAACATCATCCCAATCCAGGAGATCGCCCATGATGCGATCAATTCTCGTGGATCGGGCCCTCGGCTTGAAATGACGTTGTGCCAGTCGGCAACTCAAATGCTCCATCAGCCGCGAAAGACGAAGAACACCGCCCCACACATGCACAGCGCCGCCCACAAGTAATTGAGCTTGATCGGCTCTTGCAAATAGAGGACCGAGAACGGCACGAACACGGACAGGGTGATCACCTCTTGGATGATTTTGAGTTGGCCGACGCTCAGCTCGCTGTGGCCGATGCGGTTGGCCGGCACCTGGGCCAGGTACTCAAACAGCGCCACGCCCCAACTCAACAAGGCCGCGATGTACCAGGGGCGATCGGCTAGATTCTTCAAGTGGGCATACCAGGCGAACGTCATGAACACGTTCGACAAGATCAACAAGCCGACGGTTTGAACCATCACAGGCATACGCAAGTTCCTTGAGCGGGATAGTACGGAAGTCGACGAGGCAAAATCATTCTATTGGTTATGCGAAAGCTGACGAGTCGCCGACCGGCGTTCTACCGCTGCCGTTAAGGGCGATTCACTAGTGGTCCCGAGGTTCGGGTCGTGGAGTGTGCGAAGTTCGGACGGACAGGTGAAATGCCCTAGGCAATCGGTTACGATTGCGGGCCGGGGAGATCGCGTCCAGCTTTCGACGCGGCGTGATCGGTAAGCGGCAATACCTATTCGGTCCTTCTTCGACCAACACAAGGGCACAGCAACTATGCGAATGGCAAATCGTGGCGTTTCTCTGATGGTGGCGTTGGTGTTCCTGGGGCTGGTGGGCTGCGCCGAGCCTCCCAAGGTGCCCGAGTGGCAACAGGCCCTGGAAGAAGGCGTGGCGGCCATGGAAGCCAAGAACTACGACAAGGCAATTGCCTCGTTGACCTGGGTGATCGAGTTGAAGCCCGATCACGTCGTCGCCTTTAACACCCGTGGCAACGCGTACGCGCGCAAGGGTGACAAGGCCAAGGCCGAGGCTGACTTTGCCACCGCCATCAAGATGAAGCCCGACTACGACGCGCCGTACGGCGACCGGGGCGAGTTGTACGTGGCGATGGGTGACGCCGACAAGGCGATCGCTGACCTGGACAAGGCGCTGAAGCTGAATCCTGATGACTCCGAGGCATTCCTTTCGCGCGGCAAGGCGCACGCCCTGAAGGGAGACGCCGACAAGGCGATCGCCGACTTCACCGCGGCCATCACCCAGAACGACGAAATGGAAGAGGCCTACACCGCGCGGGCTGCCCAGTACACCAAGAAGGGCGACGCCGACAAAGCCGCCGCCGACACCAAACGGGCCAAAGAACTGGCCGACGCCAAGGGGAAGTAAACCAGGGCGCAAACTCGGGCCCAGAATTGGCGGAATAGAATTGACTAGAGGACGGGCGTCCCCGCGGCGCCCGTCCTTTGTTTTTTGCTGCCACATTGATGTTCGTGGCCGCAACAACCGTTGCCTTGTAGAAGCGGCACCTCGGTGTACGATGTTCTACGGTGGCTCGTCATGGCGGCAGGTTTTGATCAGCGCGACGGGCGACGTTAGGCCGCTTCCTCTGCCTGGCAGCCGGCACGCGAAATCCCGAGATTCACGACGCCATGCGCTGTCTGGTTTGTATGTCGAAATCGCCCACGCGGCTCGATCGGCCGAAGGGGATCGAGTGGATGTTCGTGTGGCTGGTCTGGCCGGCGCATTGCAATCGCTGTCTCAAGGGCTTCTACGCGCCGACGCTGTTCCTGCTGCCCACGGTGCTGAAGTCCAGCTTGCAGGCGATGGAAAGAGAACTGAAGAAGCCCAAGCGGAAAGGTTGACGTCCGCTGGCGGTGCGCACTTCGCGACCCATTGCGCGATCCTTCAGTTGCTGGCGGTCTTTACGGCCAGAATCATATCAAGCTCGCGCGAAAGAACTTCCTTCACGTCGGCCGGTGCGCCCTGGTGGACGATGCGCACCTTGCCCGCGCGGTCGATGATGACCAACTGGGGCAGCCCGCTGGCGCGATACCGCTTGCTCAATGCGCCATCGGTGTCCATGGCCACGGGTATGTCGATCTGCTTCTCGCGCATGAACGCCATCACTGTCGGCGCGTCTTCCTTGACGTTGACCGCCACGACCGAGACCCCTTTCGAGCGATACGCGGCGGCCACCTCGGCCACGCCCGGCAGCGACTTGACGCAATACGGGCACCAGGTGGCCCAGAAATCGAGAATCACCACCTGCTTGCCCAGCAGTTGCGATGAGCTGACCGCGCCGCCGCTCAACAGCGCGGCCTGAAACGCCGGCGCTGGCTTGTCCTTGAGCAGTTGCGGCGAGTCTTCCTTTTCGCCCGGTGCGAACGAGGCCACTTCCTTGGCCGTCGGCGGTGGGACAATCGCAAAATCCTTGTCCTTGGCGGCCGGCGTGCCAGTTACGGTTTTGAAGGTGAGCTGCGTTTCGACCTTGGCCTCGGCCGGCAGCGCGTCGGGATGCTTGTCGCGCCAACGGCTGATGTCGACTTCGGCCCGGCGCAGCGCCGGCTTCTTGCCCGCGTCGATCCACACGTCCCAAACAAAATCGGCTTGCGTCAGCTTAAGGTGGTGCGCCTTGCCAGCGCCGGCTTTCTCTTCGCCGACGTAGGTGACGGTTTCGATCGCGCTGACCAGTTGCTCGTAGGGCTGGCACAGGAGCAATGCTCCCGAAACGACGACACAGGCTGGCCCGGTCGACTGCACTTCATTGGACTTGGCGATGTCGGCGATCGAATCGGGAGCGACGCTGCGCACATAACGGCTAGTCGAAGGCATGAACGTGTACAGTTGCTCGCCGTCGGCAATGATCGTGGGACCGTCCCCCAAGCGCGGCGTCAGGGCCAGCTTATTCGGCGCGGCGCCGACGACGGCGTAAACCAGATTCCCGCGACTGGCCGCGCCCGAGGCCGGCTGCACCTTGAACGCGGCCGTGATTTCGGTGCGGAAGGTCTTGAGCGTGGAGTTGGCGTCAGTCAGGGCTTTGAGGACGGGCTCGGCCTGCTTGTCGACCTCGCCAGCCGTGGCGACGTTGGCCGCGGCGCCAAAGCCGATCGTCAAGGCCAGCAGCGCCGCCAACAATCGACCCGCTAAGACCGCACGCAACGAATGCCGACGCATGATTCTTCCCCCAGAGGTTCCTGCCGAGCGCGTTAGTCGTCCCAGGCAACCAATCGAGTAGTGTAGGAGTAACCAAGCGAAGAAAGCAAATTTTGCCGGGGCGAAGATGACCTTCGCGAGTAGAATTAACGATAAACGCGGGAACGAGCAAGAGGCCGCGCTGGCAATCTAACGGGCGGGCCCATTCATGACGGCGACTTCGACAAGCGGCAGCGAACGTGGCTATGGGATCAGTCCCGCGCTGGTGGCGACTTGCCTGGCGATTGTCGGCGCGCTGTTGCTGATGCCGCTCGGGCTCGCCGTCGCGGCCGTGATGTCTGAGAACAACTCGACGCTTGGGGCGGCCATCGTCGTGGCCCTGGTCATCTCGCCGGCCGTCGCGTTCATTCTTTGGGCCGCGCTCGGATCGCGAATGTGGATCAGGCCCGACGGAATCAAGCTCCGCGGCACGCTCGGCTTTTCGTCCCAGCTGGTTCCCTGGTCGAGCATCGAGCGGATTCTGTGGCAGCCGGGCAAGGAAGGAATCGTCCTGCGCGAGCCAATGACCGACCCAGCCTCGCGGCATATGCGCAACTGGGCTGGCGTGCGGATCAACGGCATGCAGTTCTACGATGCCGAGCAGCAAGCCTTAATCGCTCAGCAACGCTACCTGATCTTAAAGGGCTTCGCCTATTGGTTCCGTCGCGGCGACGCGCTCGCGCAACTGCGGCAATTCGCGCCCGAGTTAGCCGCCGACGTCGATGCGCAAATGCCCGCCTACCTGACCACGCGGACGAAGAATCGGCGCACGCTGGTCGGGCTGTTTGTCGTGGTCGCGGTGTTGTGCGCGCTGGCCGGCGTGGCTGGAGTGATGAAGTGGGAACTTCCTCCCGACGTGGCCGCGGTTGCCAACCGGACGATGCTGGTCGGCATGCGTGTTGCCATGGCCGTGATCGGCCTGGGGATGCTCGTCTATGTGGCCGTCAATTGCCAGGCGGCCTGGCGATTCCTGCGGAGCGGCCAATATGGCTACGCGATCTTCTGGCTGGCGATGGCAATCACCCAGGCGCTATTCGCGATCCTGATAGCCAGCTCGTTCGTAATCGATTGACGAGTGGAAGCGGCCCAAGTGGTAATGAGCGATGAACGCAAGTTGCAACCGGGCCACGTTTTGGCCGCGATTGCTGCGGAAGAAAGAGCAAAAGGCTCCGGTGAGAGTCGAACTCACGATGGCGGATTTGCAATCCGCTGCCTTAGCCACTTGGCTACGGAGCCATGCTCAAGGACGCGAATCGCCCTTTCCAGGACTTTTCGCGGTTGAATACGTGTTGATCGTTGCTGGCAAAGCAAACCTGCCAGAGACCGAATACTGCCAGCGATCGAAGACCGCTAGCGACTGGCATTTCGGTGTCAGCCCGGTCGGCAGGCTTCCCTGGTATCGAGCAATCGACCAGGCAAGCTTGAACGATTTTGCCGATTACGCGAATCCTACCGGACGCGACCGACTTGTTCAATCGTATGTATCGGCACGATGGTAGCGGAACTGAGGGTTTTTTCGCGTCTGGCCTTGCGCAGCCTTAAACATTCCACGCGAAAAATGTCCGTTGTCAGTGGTCCGTTGCCACCGAGCGTGAACTCTTCCATCCCAACAACGGACCACGGACAACTGACAACGGACCAACTCTCACGCTAGCAACTCACGAATTACCTCGGCTTCGACCACGCCGGTCAGCTTGTGATTCAGCCCGCCGTAGAAGTACGTCAGCTTGTGATGGTCGAGTCCCAACAGGTGCAAGATCGTTGCGTGCAGGTCGCGGATATGGTGCCGATTGACCGTCGCTTCGTGCCCCAGCTCGTCGGTCTCGCCGTAGCTGAAGCCGCGCTTCACGCCGCCGCCAGCCAACCAGTAGGTGAACCCCTTGGGGTTGTGATCGCGACCGTCGCCGGTACCTTGCACGACCGGCTGGCGACCGAACTCGCCACCCCAGATCACCAACGTCTCGTCCAGCAGGCCGCGCCGGTCCAAGTCAGCCAGCAAACCCGAGATCGGCTTGTCGATTTCGGGGCAATGGATTTTCAGGTTCTCTTCCACGCCGAAGTGGGCGTCCCAGTTTTGCTGCTGATGCCCGCCGCCGTGATAGATCTGGACGAACCGCACGCCACGCTCGACCAGCCGCCGCGCGATCAGGCATTGCCGCCCAAACGGCGCCGGCCCAACCGTCAACGAGTGGTCCCCCGGCTCGTCGTACAGGCCGTACATCGTCTTGGTCTCTTCGCTTTCCTCGGCCAGGTCCAACGCCTCGGGCGCGGTCGTCTGCAACTGAAACGCCAGCTCATAGCTGGCGATTCGCGCTTGCAGCTCGCTATAGCCCGGCCGGCCGAGGAGGTGCTGCTGGTTCATCGCGTTCAGTGTGTCGATCTGGTCGCGCTGCATGGCGGCCGTGTCGCCGGCGGTCGAGCCCAGGTTTAGGATCGGCTGGCCGCTGGCGCGGAATACGGTCCCCTGGTAAGCCGCCGGCATGAACCCCGCCGACCAGTTCATCGCCCCGCTGATCGGCCCGCCGCGCGGGTCCAACATCACCACGTAGCCCGGCAGGTTCTGATTCACCGTCCCCAGGCCATAGCCCAGCCAAGAGCCCATCGACGGGTAGCCTTGCAAGATGCGTCCCGAGTTCATCTGCAACATGGCCGAGCCGTGAATGAACGAGTCGGAGTATAGCGATTTGATCACCGCCAGCTTGTCCATGTGTTGCGACAGGTTCGGCAGCGCGTCCGAGCACCACTGCCCCGACTCGCCATGTTGGGCGAACTTGCGCTTGCTGGCCAACAGCTTCGACGGCTTGACGCTGCGGCGGCGAATTTCCATCGGCACTTCCTGGCCGTCGCGCTTTTGCAGTTCGGGCTTGTAGTCGAACAAGTCCATCTGCGACGGGCCGCCATACATGAACAAGAAGATGCACGACTTGGCCTTGGCCGGGAAATGGGCGATCCGCGGCGCGAGCGGTCCCGCCGACAGATTCGGCGCACCGCCGGCCGCGGCCAACTCGGCGGCCTGGGCCCGCGAGCCAAGCGCGCCGAAGAAGCCGTCCTGTTGCAACATGGCGCTCAGCGCCACGCCGCCGAAGCCAGCGCCGATCTGCCAGAGAAACTCCCGCCGACTGCCGGTGCAGGCTGAAGTGGGGGAGTGGGGGAGTGGGGGAGTGGGGGGGTGAGTCATTTGACGTTCCAATCCTCGGCGTGTTGGATCATTGTCACCAGCATCGCCATGATTCTGTCGTAATTCTGATAGAGCGGCCTGGCTTGATCGCGGTCGAGGTAATTCGATTCGACGGCGAATTGGAGCCAGGTTTGCGTTTCAGCGGCTTCCGCCTCGCATTCGCAGAGTTTGCTGGTAAATGCTGCCGGATAGCGCCGTTTCCGCCACGCTTCGGCCAGGTTTGCGCAAACCGAGCGAGACGATCGCCGCACCTGATCTGTCAGCGAATACGTTTCCTCACGTGGGAAGTTCTTGGTTAACTCGAATAACTGCATCGCTGCATCGAAAGCCAATCGAT
This sequence comes from Planctomycetota bacterium, assembly GCA_018242585.1. Lineage (NCBI taxonomy): Bacteria > Pseudomonadati > Planctomycetota > Planctomycetota bacterium. Next base: position 203,727 of record JAFEBQ010000012.1, on the reverse strand, counting down.
AGACGTCGAGCTCGGTGTGCTTCTTGACTATCCCCGGCTTCCCAATTCCATTTCGCACTTCGTCGCTCATCGTAGTGCCTCAGTACAGCAAGTCCTTTGCTCCCCCACCCCCCAACACCCCCACGCCCCCACCTCTTCCATCAATCCACGTAGACAAACTCATTCAAGTTAAACATCAACAAACACAACGACGCCAGGGCGCGCTCGCGCGGCGTGGGGCCAGCGACGACGGCCACAGGCTCGGTCTTCGTTGGCTTGAACTCAGCGAGTGTCGTTTTGCCACCCGCCGTCACCGTCAGGTTCTTCGTCACGAACTTCGCGTTCATCGTTCGCAAGCCGACATTCCCCGGCGGCAAGGGCTGCTCGTCGGTGTAATCGATTTGCGGCTTCTCGGCCCTGTCGATCGTGATCTTGATTCGGTCGCCGGCCAGGTCCACGCGCACGTGGTGCCAGCGATCGACGCCCAGGTCCAATGGCACGCGCACCAACTGTTTCCAGTTGTTGCGATGCTTGCCCAGCCGGAGCGCGCCGGGCTGAAAGTTGATATTATAGGCATTCAGCGCGTCGACCCCGTCGGTCGGCTGCGACACACGCAGCACCAGCCCCGCGTCGCCACCCGGCGCAAGCAATTTGAAGTCGGCCTCGATCACACCGTCGGCCAGCGGGCCGCCGTCCCAGACAGCCTTGGCCCCTGGCGACGGTTCGGCCGTGTAGCTGTCGTCGTGCAATTGCCAGCGACCGCCGTACAGTCGCCAACCCGCCGGTGGCGTCGTGCTCGGCGCGCCGGCCTCGGCCGCAGGTGTCATTCGCGCCACGTCCAACACGCGCCCGTCGGCGTGAACCTTTAGATTATCCAAGTGCATCGCGGCGCCCCACGACCGCGCGCCCAAGCGACCACTGTCGCGCAACGGCTGCGGATCGGTCACCTCGACTAGCGGTTCGCGCTCGTGCGCGACAAAAACACGAATCTGCGCGCCGCGTACCTCGATCTTCACCGGCATCGGCTTGCCCACCGGCAGCACCGCGTCGACATTGGCCAGCAGCGTCACATCCGCCCCGTGACGCCGCAGGGCGATCGACTGCTCGCGGGCGTTCAGCTCGACTTCATAGCCGCGGAAAACTTCTCCTTCGGCGGCCGCGCGGAAGATCAACGAGCCGAACTCGACGGCATTTTGCAGCGTGACATTTGCCGTGATCGTTCCATCGGCGAACGCCGGCCCCAACCAAAGGGCAAACGGCCCGCGCTGGCGTTCGACGGTCATGATCCCTTCATAGCCGCCGGTCCAGCGGCCGCGATAAAAGTTCCACCCCTGTCGTGGACCGATCAGAATGTCGGCCGGCTGCAACTTGTCCAAGTAGCTGCGGTGCAGCGACAACGGCACGTCGGGAGCGAATGTCAGCCGCGATTCCAGGAGCGCGTAAGCGCCAGTCTGGCGGTCCAGGTATTCGAGCGCCGCTTGCCGCTCGCGCTCGGTCGGTGCTCGATTGAGCGTCAATTGAAACAGGCGCTGAATCTGGACATCGGGGTCATTGCTGGCGGTGTCCGGCTTCGACTCGACAATGCGCCGCGCCAGGGCCGTCGCCTGGTCCTGGACGAAACGGTCGTTCAGCAGCATCAGCGCCTGGGGCGCGACGGTCGTGGTCGGGCGCTCGCCCAGCGGGGCCGCGGTGTTGGCGTAGTCGAACCCTTCGAAGATCGGCGGCACCATCGAGCGCTTGATAAAGGCGTAGATGCTCCGCCGCGATTGCTCGCGCGGCGTCGACGTGGCCCAGCCGTCGCCGGGGCGCGAACCACCGGCCAGCACTTCGCCCCCGAGGTGCGGAAAGAACCCGCGACCTCCCGGCACGTCTTTCAATTGGCCACTGACGGCCAAGATCGAATCGCGAATCGTCTCGGCTTCCAGTCGTCGCAGGTTCTGTCGCCAGAACAGATCGTTCGCCGGATCGGCGGCCAGCGCGTCGGCGCGATCAGCTCGCGACGACATCTGGTACGCTTCGCTGAGCATGATCGAGCGATGCAGCCGTTTGATCGACCAGCCCGACTGCTGGAACTCGCTGGCCAGCCAATCGAGCAGCTCGGGATGAGTGGGCAGTTGCCCGCCGTGGCCGAAATCGGTCGTCGTTTTGACGATACCGCGGCCAAAGTGATAGTGCCACACGCGGTTCGCCATCACGCGAGCGGTCAGCGGATGACTCGGATCGGTGATCCAGCGGGCCAGCGCCAATCGGCGACCGCTCGATGCGCCGGACTTCGGCTTGCTAATCTCGGGCGTCGCGCTTCCCAGCACCGTGGGAAAGCCCGGCTGCACTTCCTCGCCGGGCGAGCCGGAATTGCCGCGGATGAGAACATGGGTCGGTTGATCGCCGCGCTCGCGCACGCAAAGGGCCCACTCGACTTTAGCGCCGGCGTCGTTGCGCAGCCGGTCGATCTCTTTGCGCAGCGCTTTCTTGGTCTTCTCATTGGCCGTTTTGATTTGCTCTTCCAGCGGCTTGATCCGCTCGTTGACGGCGGCAAAGTGTTGCGCCGCGCGCTCGCGATCTCCCAGAGGCAAGAACCCCGAGGCCCCTTCGGTCGCGCGGTTGCCGTCAAAGGGGCGCACGTTACGAAAGAACGCCAGCAGCCGGTAGTAATCGGTTTGCGGAATTGGATCGAGCCGATGATCGTGGCAGCGGGCACAGCCGACGGTCATGCCCAGCATGGCCGCTCCGGTCGTCACGATCACATCGTCCAGCGCGTCGAACTCGGCCATCCGCGCGTCGTCGGGTTCATCGTCCCACACGCCCAGCCGGTAGTAGCCGGTGGCGATCAAGCTATCGTCGGTGACTTCGTCCAGTTCGTCACCGGCCAACTGTTCGAGCAAGAACTGATGGTAAGGCTTGTCGGCGTTCAACGAGCGAATCACGTAATCGCGATAGCGCCAGGCGAAGGGTTTTTCGCTGTCGCGTTCATAGCCGTTCGATTGGGCGTAGCGAACCACGTCAAGCCAGTGGCGCGCCCAACGCTCGCCGTATTGCGGCCGGGCAAGCAAATCGTCGATCACGCGGGCAAACGCCCCGGGAGATTCATCGGCCACGAACTTGGCCACTTCCTCGGGCGTCGGCGGCAAACCGATCAGATCGAAATACGCGCGGCGAATCAGTTGGACCTTGCTGGCCCGCGGGTTCGGCGCGAGGCCTTTGGCTTGCAGTCGCGCGTCGATCAGCATGTCGATCGGGTTGGTGTCCCAGCCCGCGCGGGCGCTCTTCGGCAACTTGGGCTGGCGGACGGGTTGATAGGCCCAATACTTTCGATCTTCGTCGGTGATGTCTTTCGATTTGGGTTGCGGGCGGGCGGCGGCCGCTTCCTTTTCCGCTCCGGGCCAGGGAGCGCCCAACTTGATCCAGGTGCGGAAGTCGGCGATCACCCCCTCGGGGAGCTTCTTGCTCGGCGGCATCTGGACGAAGTCTTCGCCGTACTCGATTGCTTGAATCAGCGGGCTGTGCGCTACATCGCCCGGCACGATGGCCGCGCCGGAGTCGCCGCCCGTAAGCATCGCGCCAAGCGTGTCGAGACGCAGGCCACCTTTTTGCTTCTCGGCGCCGTGACACTTCAGACAATGCTCATGCAGCGCCGGGCGAATCTTACTTTCAAAAAACCGCTCGGCTTGAGCCAGCGCCTCGGGGGAGGTGTTCTCTTGAGCCTGTACGACCGGCGGATTGGCTGGCGGCGCGGCGGGCTCTTCGGCCGCCTGGACTACGAACCCCACTCCGTTGAACAACACCGCACCGAGCAGCAACGCACAAAAGCCGAACGCCGTCGTTGCGCGAACCGCGAAGCCTCGTCGATCTGCTTGGTGGCGCTTGCTCATCAGCTCTCTCGGCGCGAGGGGAACGAATGACTCGGTGGGGGCGGGTGCAATCGGCTGTCAGGCGGGAAGGTCACTGTCGCTTTCGGTCTCGCGGCCCTCGACGACATGCTTCCATGTTACGGCAGCCGATCCGTACACGGCACGAATTCGGTCAGTGGATCGGTGGCGATCGCCCGGCCTATCGCTTATCAGGCAGGAGCGAAAAACCGCCAAATCCGCAGCAAAACCTCGGGAAACTCGGGCAATAAATAATTTCTAAAGGTTTGAATCTAATATTCGGTCTGATACAATGCAACAGCTTTTTCGCCCGCCCGCCTTCGCCCGCCCCGATTGTCGACAACTCCCGCCATCTGCTCACGCCTACCGTTTCGATCCACTAGCGACCAAGGTTTATCAAAAAGGCAGGTCTACCTTGATGCCCCGCGCTCCCTCGTCGAAAGCTGTCCCGTCTCTGTTGCGCGAACTGAACCAGCGGCAGGTGCTGGCGACGTTGCAAGAGCACGGCCCCCTCTCTCGCGCCGACATCTCCCGCCGCACCGGTATTAGCGGGCCCACGGTCACGCGCGTGGTCGGCACGTTGCTGGCTGCGCGATTGCTCGAAGAGCAGTACCCCAAGCAGGCCTCGGTCGGTCGGCCGGGGAAACTCGTCCGGCTGGCGTCCAAGAATGTCTGTGTGATTGGCTGTGTGATCGACGCCCAGTCGTGCGAGCTAGTTGCCGCGGGGCTCGATGGTACGATTGACGAACGCGACATCCGGCGATTTGAGACCCCCGCCGATTATCACGAACTGCTGCACCAGTGCGTGCAGCAAGCCCGCGCGTTGATGACTGCCCGCGGCACGACCGTGCTGGGCGTCGGTCTGAGCGTGCCGGGCTTGATCGACCGCCGGCAGGGGACATCGATCGTCTCGCCGAACTTGCACCAGCTCGATGGCCATAACCTGGCGGTCGACCTGCGCGAGCGATTGCAGGTCGATACCCTGGTGCTTCAAGAATGTCATGCCTTGTGCCTGGCCGAGCAGATGTTCGGTGAAGCGGGGCGGGCCAGCGACTTTGCCCTGCTGGATATTTCGGCGGGGCTCGGCATGGGGGTGATTCACGCCGGCCGCCTGCTGCGCGGGGCAGGGGGGCTGGCAGGCGAGATCGGGCACATCACCGTCAAGCTCGACGGCTGGCAGTGTGGCTGTGGCAATCAGGGCTGTTTGGAAACCGAAGCCACCGACACGGCGCTGCTGAACGCAGTGAACCAGGCAACCGGTCGCGAGTGGACGATCGACGAGTTGAGCGCCGCCGTGCAGGCGGGCCAGGTCGACGTCCGCGCGCAACTCAACCGCGTACTCGACTATCTGGCGGTTGGCGCGGCCGCGGTGATCAACATTTTCAATCCGAGCCACTTGTTCGTTTTTGGCCGGATGTTCGACCTGGACGACGCATCGTTCGCCGATTTCGCGGCCCGAACCGAGCGCCGAGCCTTGAACCCCAGCTTTGCCGAATGTCGCATCATCCGTGCCCGCGGGAACAAACGTCTGGGCGCTATCGCCGCGGCCATTCAAGGGGCCACCAAGGGCTGGAGCCAGGATTCGGTATAGTCGCCGCGGTTTTACGTCGCCAATGCACCAGTGTTCGACACGGATGGCCCAGCCGCTTGCCGGCTGGGTCGCGCAGCGACAAGAAACACCTGCGATGTCGCTAATTCTTCTTGTTGCTGCGCAACACGGCCGGCTAGCGGCCGTGCCACCCTTCGATTCGGATTGCCCTCGTGGCGAGGTGCCCAATTCCATTCGTTAGGAACAAGATACCTGACCTGCGGCGAGCGTTCGGGTATCTTCAAGGCGGGGGCAACTCGGTTCCTTGAGCGCTCGGGGCTATGGCCGCGCTTCGCTATTTGATTGCGATCGTCTTGCTGGCCGCGCTGGCGACCGTGGCGACGTGCTATGCCGCGCGAACGGTCAACCTGCAGTGGCGCGACAACTGCGAAGGACCGCTGCTGGCCGTCGCCGCGCGGATGCGCCACGAGTCGCCGACCCACGCCTGGTTCGAAGGCCCCGAGTACACGATCGCCTCCTACGGTCCGCTGTATTATCGGGCGGTCGCCTGGGCAGGCTCGTTCGCCGAGCGGCCTTCGTTGACGCCGGGGCGTGTGATCAGTCTGGTCGCTATGTTGTTAACCGCGGCGCTATTGGGCGCTTGGGTCTATCGGCGAACGCGATTGCCTGAGTTGGGGCTAGTCACCGTGCTGTTCGTGCTGGTCGGCGTGCCGGTGGCCGAGTGGATTCCCTTCGCGCGCGTCGATGCCACGGCCCTGCTGTTCACGGCGGCCGCCACGATCGTCGCCGCAAAAAAAGCCGACACTCGGGCGATGGTCGCGTCGGCCGTGCTGGTTGTGATTGCGTCGCTGGCGCGACAAACCGCCGCCTGCTCGGCCTTGCCGGTGGCGGTCTATTGGTGGTGTCAGGGGGAATCGCGCTGGGCCAGCAAGTATCTGGCGCTGGTCGGGCTGCTGGGCGCGCTGGCCTGGGGAGGGCTTCATTTTGGTTCGCACGGCTATTGGCTCGACGCGGCCATCAACTCGCAACTGGCCGCCATGCGCGTGAGCGAGGGACTGAAACTCGGCACCCGGCTGGTGATCTCGCCATTGGGCGTGGCGGCCGTGGCGGTGCTGATACATGCCCGGCTCAATGGCGTCCGGCTCAGCCAGTCGCTACCGGCGGTAGCCCTGGTGACGAGTTTTCTTTACCAGGTCGTGATGGGGTGCAAGCTCGGCTCGTCGGTTAACTATCTGCTCGAACCATCCTGCTGGGTGGCCGTGGTCGTGGTCGAGCACGGCTTTGCGCCGCTGGCGTCGATCAACCGGTTTCGCACGTTGATCGGCATTGGCGTCTTGGCAGCCGCGGCGGCCGTTCACCCGGCGCGTGAAATGATGGCCCTGCCGAACGACCGGCGCGAGGCGCCGATCGAATACGAACACGTCCGTACGGCCATTCAACAACTGGGCGTGAGCGATGGCGAGTTGCTTGTCGAAGATCGACTGGTCGATCTGGCCCTGGCCGCCAGTGTCGAGCCGCGGGTGAACGATCCGTTCGCGTATTACCTGCGAGCGGCCAACGGCACGCTCGACGCCGAACCGCTGGCCGAGGACATTCACCGCGGCAAGATCAAGCTGCTGATTCTGTCGCGACCCGCGCCGGCCAACTGGGTCTGGCCCGAGCCAGTGTCGTCGGCCATGAAGTCCAGATTCATGCTCTGGAAAACGACGACGAATCTGCTGATGTATTGCGCTGAGGAATGACCATCAGGGACGAGCGCAGAGTTTCTCGCCTTTGTCAGTTGTCCGTGGCCAGTTGTCAGTTGCGAAAGGCGTTCCATTGGAGTGCAACTGACCACGGACAACTGACAAGCCAGTGGAGATGAGGGGGCTCGAACCCCTAACCCCCGCCTTGCAAAGGCGGTGCTCTCCCAATTGAGCTACATCCCCAAGGTGGGTCGTGAATCGATCCTTCGCTCGCCTGGGAACGAGCACCGCACAGGAGCGGCGGTTGAACGATCGCGGTGTTTGAACGATTACTGCCGGTCGCGTCGCTCCGCCTCCGCGGATCGACGCCAGAAAATGCGCGCGCCAAGACTCGAACTTGGGACCTCAGCCTTATCAGGGCTGCGCTCTAACCAACTGAGCTACGCGCGCTCGGAACTGCCAACTTGCTAGCGGACCACCACCTGGGCGACGCTTGCCGGCGACCTACGTTGCCGGCTCATGCCCCCGAGTACGGTGGTCCAAAGCTACCTTCTGCCTTCGCTCCGTCCAGCGAAAAGGAGCCGGTCGGGGCGAGCCCATCATTTTAGAATCAAGACCCAAGCTGTCAAATGCCCCTGGTTTACGGTGAAAACCGGGAATGTTTTGCCACGGTGGCACGGAGACGCGGAGGGTTGCACGGAGGGAGGCGGGCAGGCGGAGGAAGTCGTTCGGCGTCAGCCCAGTTTGCAGGTGGCGAAGGAAAGCGAGCAGGGATTGCAAATACCTATAGCCTTGCCAGCGGCGGTAAACGTCGCCTGACCGGAAAAACCGGCACAAACGGCTTATGTTGCCAAGCCCGGCCTTCCGAAGATTAGCTCCACCTACACGCCAGACGCGCTCGGCCTGCGAACGCCAGCACCGCTACCGCCGGCGTTCGCCCAAGCCAGCAGTGGCGTGCGCAAATGGTACACGCACAAAACCCTTGAACCAACCCGTCGCCGGCCACGTATCGTCGGGCGCTCGCGCGCTCGAAACGGAAACGTCCGGCCCGACTCGATCTGTCCTTCCTAGCGAGGTAACACGACCGATGAGTCCCAATCGTCAACGCTGGTTGCGCGCCGCCCTGGTCGCGGCCGCCGCTTCGAACGCCGACTCGGTCTGGGCCGCCAATCCGACGGCCACCGATGCCTTGCAGCTTCAGCCGACGCAGCGCGATGTGGAATACGATCGCCCCGCGGCCGATGTCGCGGCCAAATGCACGATCAAAGCCGAGCAGATCAACGGCCACACGGGGTGGGTGGTGCGCGACGCCGAAGCGCGGATACTCCGCCGCTTTGTCGATACGAACAACGACAACGTCGTCGATCAGTGGTGCTATTACCTGAACGGCATCGAGGTCTACCGCGATATCGATCTGAATTTCAACGGCAAGGCCGACCAACTGCGCTGGCTCAATTCGGCCGGCACCCGCTGGGGGATCGACGCGAACGAAGACGGCAAGATCGATAGCTGGAAGCTGATTTCGGCCGAAGAAGTCTCGGCCGAGTTGGTCCGCGCCATCGGCGATCGGGACTCGGCCCGCTTCAATCGCGTGCTGATCACCGAAGACGAAATCGCCTCGCTCGGGCTTGGTACGGAACAATCCGAAACGCTGAAGAAGCAGGTCCAAGCGGCCGGCGACAAGTTCCGCACCTTTGTCAGTTCCAAGAAAGAATCGGCCACGCGTTTCGCCTCGGCGGGCAACAAGCTGCGCTGGACGCACTTTGGCGGCACGCTGCCGGGGCTGGTTCCTGCTGGCACTGCTGGCGCGACCAAGGACGTCGTCGCTTACGAGAACGTGGCGGCCATGGTCCAACTGGACGACAAGCACGAACAAATCATGGTCGGCACCTTGGTCCGCGTGGGAGATAGCTGGCGTTTGATCGATGCGCCGCCGGCCCCCAGCGACTCGAACGAACTGGCCGCCGGCTCGGGCTTTTTCTTTTCGAGCGAGGCGACGCCACGCCCCGAGATGCCGGCTGGACCTGGCGGCACCGACGGTAGCCAGCCAGCCGAAGTCACCGATCTGATGGCCAAGGTCGAAAAGCTCGATCAGGAACTTGGCGCCGCCGTGGCCGCCAAAAAGCCGGCGCTGCACGCCCAGCGAGCCAAGCTCCTCGACGACCTGATTCGTCAGACCACGGGTGAAACTCGGGCGTTGTGGGTCCGCCAACTGGCCGACACCTGCAGCGCCGCGGCCCAGATGGGCGAGTTCCCCGAAGGAGTCGCCATTCTGGAAGCGACGGCCAAGAAGCTCGAGGCCAACCCGGCCGACGCCGAACTGGCCGCCTTTGTCGAATACCGCTTTTTGCAGGCCGATTACGGCGTCCGCGTCAGCGATCCGAAGATGGACTTCGTCAAAACGCAGCAGCGCTGGCTCGATGGCCTGCAAGCCTTTATCAGCAAGTATCCCAAGGTCGCCGACACGGCCGATGCGTTGTTGCAATTGGCTGTGGCCAAGGAGTTCGCGGGCCAGGAAGACGACGCCAAGAAGGTCTATGGCCAGCTCGTGGCCGGCTTTCCCGAAAGCCAGCCCGCCAAAAAGGCGACCGGCGCCATCGCGCGGCTTGACTCGGTCGGCAAGGTGATCCAACTGGCTGGCAAAAACTTGACGGGCCAAGCGGTCAACCTGGGCCAGTTCCGCGACAAGGTCATCGTCCTGCACTATTGGGCCAGCAACAGCCCGACGTGCCTGGGGGACTTGGAAACGCTCAAGCAATTGCAAGCCAAGTATGGCAAGAATGTCGCGATCGTCGGCATCAGCCTGGACGACAATCGCAAGGCGCTCGAGGACTTTCTGAAGAAGAACAAGCTGGCGTGGGTGCAGATCTACGACGATGGGGGCTTGGACGCCCCGTTGGCCAATGCCTTGGGCATTTTGACGCTGCCCAGCATCATGGTCATCGACAAGCAAGGTCGGGTCGCCAATCGGGCCGCGACGGCCGGTGAACTCGACAAGGAAGTTGGGGCATTGCTGCGGTAAATCCGCAGGTTACCGATTTGCCCAGGGGGAGCACACGATCCGCGAGGCGGTAACGCCTCGCGGATCGTTGTCATTTACGCTCGGCGCGTTTTGCAAAGTTCACGCAACGGCCCGCGTCATTTCTTGTAACTCTTACAAGGCGCGGCTCGCGGAACAAAAAACTTTTCGCAAATCGCTCAAGTTGGCGCGCTCGCGAAATCGCGGTTCATTCAGCGACCGAGGCGCGCTGGGCATTGCTCGCCGCGCCATGCCAGCAGTGACATTGGCACAGTCATTGCATTATTGTGGCGGCGAACGACGACATGGATGTCGTCCCCGCCTCAAATGGCGTTTCGGTGGCCGTTCTGGTCGCTGGCGCGCCGCCTGCCTCTCGGAGCGAATGATTCGCATGCCGACCTTCTCCGCGCAGACGTACTTGTACGGCTTTGTCCTGATCCAAGTCGCCGGCCTATTCGCCGGTTGGTGGGCCCGCGTCAGCGAAGGCTCATCGGTCCAGGGCTTCGCCCAGCGGCTGTTTTTCCTCTGCCTGAGCCTGGTCGCGACGTTGACGGTGCTGTCACTGTCGTTCGGGCCGGGGGCCTGCATTTCGTGTGGCGCCACCCTGAGCGTCATGGTCCTCACCGCCACGTGGGACTTTTCGCAGCAGAAGCAATTCGTGAGCTGAGATCACGGCGGAGATACCGCCCGGTGTTTCGTTGATCGCCGGGCGTTGATGCGCGTTTCATCTCGGCGCGCCAGCACGCGGCGTGGAAACTTGCGTTTAGTTTAACGCCGCTAGCACGTTGCCTCTTGACCCGCTCATCGGGTTGCTAGCGTCTCTGTTTGCCGTTTCATGCGGCGCGGCGTTTCGTAGCCAACTTCAATCCCCGTCGTCTCTTGCGCACCGACACGCACCGAGCATGCACGGTAAAACCCGCTGACTCGGTAAATCCGAAAAAAATATTCCCAAACGTCCAAGCCGCGACCGAAAACCATTATTAGCCCGTACAGGCGGTAAGTTCGGCATAACACGACGCGCGGCGAGCACTCGATCGCGCGGCGAATTGAATGCCGGGCCAGGCCGCACGGGTCTGCAATGGCAGGGCGAGTGATTACGGTCGATCGTCGGCCACCGCGCCAGACGCGCAGCCTCGATAGTCCGCGCCGAGTTACGGCGCATGGATCACCGCATAGGGCGAGACAGGCAACAACACGGCCAGCGCCGGGAACACCCGTCGCCGCTCGCGCGATTTGAATCCAATCGCCGGCGGCAGCCCGGAGAGTCCGGGCCGCGTTGCTCGACAATTTTGGCGACTAACCGTTCGTTCAAGGAGGGGGTTATGCGACGCTTGTTCCTCGGCATGGCGCTCAGCGCTCTGGCCGGCCTCGCCCCAAGTGGTGCGATGGCAGCCGATCCGGAAACAGCTCAGCGTATTGCACAAGCGCTGCGCTCCAGTGGCCGGCTCTCGGATTACAGCATTGGAGTGCAATACGAAGACGGCACGGCCTGGATCAGCGGCCGCGTGGCCAGCCAGGAACAAATGCAGCAGGCCGTCTCGCTGGCCAGCGAACTGCCCTACGTCAAGCAAGTGGTGCCGGCCTTGGAAATTCGGCCGACCAAGAATGTGGCTGAAGCTGGCCAACCCAGCCAGCCGCGCTCGCTGAAGCAATCGACGATGAGTTTCCTGGGCCTGAACAACAAGCAGCCCCAGCCGATCAGCGAACCAGCCACTGGCCAGATCGTTGCTCACCAGGAATCGCGTGCTCGCACCGCTGGCCAGCCAACCATGGCTGCCGCCGAAAGCAACTACAGTGAGCCTCGCGACCCGTTGGCCGGCTCGGGTAACGCCCAGTTTGCTCCGACCAACTCGCGCCGCTTTGCCACCGCGCCGGTCACTCGTGGACCGGCCGGCCAAGGCCGTGCGAACGGCCAGGTGCAACAGACCGCTAGCAACATTCAAGCCGTGAGCACGCCGGCGACCAACGCGATTCGTCGCGTGCCGCAAGGGGCTCAGCAAGTTCCCGTCCAGCAGACCGGCATTCGCCACCACGGTTACGTGGGCGGCGGTCCAGTTCCCTGTGCCACCTGCAATGGTGGTGCTGGCGGCGGGATGGGTGGCGGCGCCTACGGTGGCGCGGGCTCGATGGGTGGCGCCGGCGCCATGTCCGACCAGGCCCACATGCCGAACTACGCCTGGCCGTCGTATGCCGCGTACCCGAACTACGCCGCGGTGACTTATCCGAACCAGTACTCGGCCGCCGCGTGGCCGTACATCGGACCGTTCTACCCGTATCCGCAAGTGCCGCTCGGCTGGCGCAAGGTCACGCTGGAATGGGACGACGGGTGGTGGTTCCTGGACTTCAAAGACAAGCACTGCCATCACTAAACGATGTCAGCGCGTGTGAAACGAACGGAAGCCTCGGCCGAATCACCAGATCGGCCGAGGCTTTTTTGTTCGACCCGAGGCCGCTAGCAGTCAACGCCGGAGGTTTTGCCGGATTTTTCGGAATAATCCGCAAGATCGTCACCACCAGCGCCGATAGTTACGCCTGACCGGAACGAGCGTTCTCCGACCGAAGGGGTTAGCGAACAACCGTCCCCACACCGCTCACGAGTCAAGGGCTTGCCCATGTCGAAACGATTCACCTTCGCCTTGCTGCTCTTGGCGGCGGCTACGTTGACCACCTCGAGTGGTTGCACCTGGCCGTTCAACACCCTGGGGGCGTCGCCGGTCGTCCATTTCCCCTTTCCGATCCCGGTTAGCCCGTACTGGCAGAAGGTTCCGGAAGACAAATTTTGGAACAAGGAACGCTACGAGCGCGTGCCCATCCTGGGGCCGATCACCGCTGGCGGTCCTGCCGTGGCGCTCGATCCGCCGTCGCCGGACGAAGTGATGCGGGCTTTGGAAAAGGCCCAGCCGCTGCAAGGCGGCACGCCGCTGTTGTTTGAAATCCAGCGTAACAACGTGCGCATGACCATCGAGCCGATCGCCGACTATATCGATCCGCCACGGGTGTACCCGCTGATCGGGCCGGCCCAGCAGCACCACGCACACTACAAGTGCACCATCTACTACACGCAAGTCACCCGCGTGGGCTGGCCCTTGCCCAACACCCACGTCGACGAAGATTCTCGCGAAGTCATCTACATCGACCACAACCACCTGCACATGGTGGGGAACGTCGACGAAGGCCCGGGAGCCGGCATGTAAGCCAGCAATTCGTTGCTAGCGGGCCGCGCTTCGGCCTTTTGCCGAAAGCTTTCGACCGATACCATGCTCCGCGAAATGTGGAGCATGGTTTCGTCGTTTAATCACCGGATGTTTGCCGATCATGCCTGCCAACCATCGCACGATCGCGATCGCGATTCTCGGCTGGCTGTTGGCCGCGCTGGCCCGCGCCGACGTGGCCGAGGATCAATACCGCGTGGCGGCCGGGCACTACGAGGCCCATCGCTGGCAGTTGGCCTGGACCGAGTTTCAAGACTTCAGCCAACAGTTCGCCGCGCACCGGCTGGCCGATGACGCCCGGTTCTTCACGGGCGAGTCCTTGGTGCAACTACGGCGCTGGGACGAAGCGATCGAGCTGTTTCACGAGTTGGCCGCCGCGACCAAAAGCGATGTGATTGCCCGCAAGGCGTTGTTCCGCGCCGGCGAATCGAACTACTTTGCCCGCCGCTGGTCGGCCGCCGAACGCGATCTGTCGGCCTGGCTGGCACGCTGGAATGACGACCCGCTGGCGGCTTACGCCCTGGTCTATCTGGGAGACGCCAATCTCGAACTCGACCGGCTAACGGACGCCGAGCAAAATTATCGCCAGGCCATTGAGCGCTTTCCCAAGGGGGCGCTGGCACCTGACGCTCGTTTGGGACTGGCGCGAGTCTTTGTACGCGAGCAGCCATCGCAAGAGCAGCATTTGGCCGAGGCTCGGACGTTCATCGCCGACATTGCCAGGCATGGTCCGTCCCACTTAATCGACGACGCCGCGGTGATGCAGGCCGACATGGTTTACCAGGCGGGGGACTTTGCCGCGGCCGAGCGCGCTTACGCCGACGTGGTGCAACGCTTCGCGCGCAGCTCGAGCGTCGATCGCGCCCGGCTGGGTCAGGCCCAATCGCTGTACCAGTTGCACAAGTACCACACCGCGCGTCAGACGCTGGCCGAGGTTCCCGGTACGTCCACGCTTTCGGTCGACGCACAATACTGGCTCGGTTCGATCCTGCTGGCTGAAGGGGAGTCCGAGGCCGCGGCAGCCACCTGGCTGGCCGCATTGGAAAAGCATACGCCACATCGTTTGGCGCCGGCTTTGTGCCACGGCGCGGCCCAGGCCTTATTGGCCGCTGGCCAGCGTGACGCCGCCGACAAGCACTTTGCCCGGGTCACTCGCGACTGGCCCAATAGCGCCGAAGCCTGCGCGGCGGCACTGGCTCGCGTGAACCTGGCCCTCGGCCGCGGCGACTTTGCCGCGACAAAACTGCTGGCCGAGGAATTGCGCGCCGCCGTTAACGATCCGAACCTGACGGCGATTGCCGATCAACTCGACGTGCAAATCCTGATTCAACGGCACCGGCCCGACGAAGCATTGGCTCGGTTGCAGGAGATCGGCGAGTCACCCTCGCTGCCGGTGTCACAGTGGCCGGCGAGGCAGCTTTTGGCCGCCCACATCTGGCGCCCATCCGATCCCTCGGCCGCGCGCGAAATCGCGGCCGACGTCGCCGGTCATTCGGCCGGCGCCCTGCAGGCCCAGGCGTTGAATCTGTGGGCCGGGGCTTGTTTGGACCTGGGACGCTGGGACGAGGCTCTGGCACAACTGGCGGCTTGCCACAAGCTGCTCGACGCCGACTGGGCGATCAACACTCCCGACCGCGCGACGATCGATATCCAGTGTTGTGTCGCGCTGGCTTACGCCGGCCGGCTTGACGAGGCCGAGCGGGTGTGGAAGTCGCTGGAGGCAATGCAAGTCGAAAGCGCGCGCCTGACGCCGGCCGCCGAGGCGCTGGCCGAAGCGGCTCAACAAACAAACCAAACCGACAAGGCCGCGACCTGGCTCGCCTGGCTGGCCGCTCCCGAGCGCGCGCCGAGTGCGCGAAGCAAGGGGCTATTGGGCCAGGCTTGGCAGCATTATCACGCCGGCAAGCTTGACGCAGCCCGGCCGTTGTTCATCGAAGCGGCCAAGCTTGGTTCGGCGGCTCAGGCGGCCGAAGCCGAGTTCATGCTCGGCTACATTGCCCAGCAGCAAACGCAACATGCGGCCGCGATTGAGCATTACCTGAACGTGCCGATTCGTGATCCGGCGAGTCCGCGGGTTCCGGCGGCCTTGCTGGCGGCGGCGCGACTGGAAGAACAACTCGAACACAGCGAGCGCGCGGCGCGACTCTATGAGCAATTGCTGAATCTGTCGGCGGCCGCCGCGCAGCATGACACGGCGCTGTATGGCCTGGCCTGGGCGCGTCGCCAGGCGGGAGATGCCAAGGGGGCCGACAGCGCGCTCGAACGACTGCACGTCAAGTTTCCCGACAGCCAATACTGGCACGATGCGGTCTACCGCCTGGCTGAGCACGCCTTGCAGGCCGGCGATGAAGTGCGCAGCTCGCAACTGCTGGGCGAGTTGCTGGGCGCGAACCCCAGCGAGTCGGTTCGCCGTCACGCGCAGTACCTCCTGGTACAGTGCGCCATTCGTGCTGGCCGCTGGGACGAGGCAACCGAGCCACTCGAACAACTAGCCGCTCAGACTGCCGATGTACAACTGGCACGTCTAGCCCGATTCTGGCTGGCCGAGCGTTCGTACCGCCGGGGAGATATCAAGGCTGCCGCGTCAGCCTTCGACACCTTGGCCAAAGAGCCGGCCCACGATACGTCGGCCGACATGACGGCGCTGCGTCGCGCGCAAATCGCCGCCCAGGAAAAGCGTTGGGACGACGCCCGCGAGCTGGCCGATCGTTTGCTGGCCGAGCGCCCGGACTTCGAGCCTCGTTACGAGTTGGATTACGTGCGCGGTCGCTGCCTGGCGGCGGCAGCCCAGTTCGACGAAGCCCGAACCGCCTTTCAGCAAGTAGTCCGTTCCGATCAGGGCGCGCGAACCGAGACGGCGGCCATGGCCCAATGGATGATCGGCGAGACTTATTTTCATCAGAAGAACTACGAGTCAGCGCTTCGCGAATACCTGCGCGTGGAAATCCTCTACGCCTACCCCAACTGGCAGGCTGCCGCCCTGCTCGAAGCCGGTAAATGTTACACCGCTCTGGGCCAATCGGCCCAGGCTGTCGAAAGCTATGTCCGCCTGTTGAAACACTACCCGAACACACCTTACCAGGCCGATGCGGCCCGGCTGCTGCAATCGAGCCAGCAACCCGGCGAGAAGCGTTAAACGCTTTTACTCCAATTGCATCGTCTGTTTGAAAACGAGGAAAGCCTTGCGATGAAATCACGACAACCAACGCGCAACCGCCGCACGGATCTGATTCGCTACGGCGTGGCGCTGGCGCTGACGCTGGCGATCTTGCTGGCCAACACGGGTATCGGTCTGGCCGACGGGGCGCCGGGTGCCGCGGCCGCCGACGGTGCGCCAGGCGGCTCGATTCCATCGAAGAATCTGCTCGAGATCATCCAGGCCGGCGGCGTGCTGATGATTCCGATCTTCTTCTGTTCGATTCTGACGATGGTGTTCACGCTCGAACGAGGACTGGCCCTGCGCCGGTCGCGGGTCATTCCTGGCCCGTTCGTCAAGCGGCTGTTGCACCAATTGCGCGAAGGGCAGCTCGACCGGGACGAAGCCCTGGAACTGTGTCAGGAAAACCGCAGCCCGGTGTCCGAGGTGTTTGGCGCCGCGATTCGCAAGTGGGGTCGCCCAGGTGTGGAAGTTGAACAAGCGGTCCTCGATCAAGGGGAACGCACGGTCAACGGGCTGCGCAAATACGTCCGCGTATTCAACGGCGTGGCTACCATCAGCCCGCTTTTGGGTCTGCTAGGCACGGTATTTGGCATGATCCGCGCGTTCAACGAGATCGCCTCGTCCGACGCGATGGGACGGCCCGAATTGCTGGCCGGCGGTATCAGCGAAGCACTGATTACCACGGCTGCTGGTTTGTGCGTGGCGATTCCGGCCCTGGCTTGCTATCTGTTCTTCATCAGCCGCGTCGACCAGTTGGTCATGGCGATCGACTCGCTGGGACAAGACGTGGTCCACATCATCTCGGCCGAAGGGCTGCAAAGCACCCCCACGCCCAAAAGCAGCCGCTCGCGCCGCGAAGCCGCCTAGGCACATTGCCGCGCGCCGCACTGAACCGAATATCCATCCTCCGCGTCGGTAGCCTACGACCATGCCGCTGAAAACTCATGTCGACGAAGCGCCCGGCTTGAACCTGACGTCGATGCTCGACGTGATGTTCCTGCTGATCATCTTCTTTATGGCTGGCACCAAGTTCACCGAGTTGGAGCGGAAGCTCGGGCTGCGCGTGCCCCAGGTGAGCGACCATGCCGCGCTGTCGCCGGCCCCCGAAAAGAAAGTCGTCAACGTCTATCGCGATGGCCAGATCGTCATCGATCGTCAGCCGGTCACGCTCGACGAGTTGACGGCGACGCTGGCTTCGGCCCGTTCGCAATATCACGACCTGGGCGTGTTGGTGCGCGGCGATGGCCAGGGACAGTTCCAGAACGTGGCCGAAGTGCTCAACGCCTGCAAGCGGGCGGGGATTTCCGAGCTGGCGATTTCGGTTCGACTGAGCCAGGAACGACGTTAACCGATGCCGACCGCGCTGCACATCTCGAGCTTGCTGGCCGTCAACCTGGGCTGGGGTTGGCTGGCGCTGTGGGGCGTCTTGGGCCTGGTGACCGCGGGCCTGGTCGTCCTCATGCTCACGCGCTGGGGACACTCCGAGCCGCTGCACAAGTGCGTGGCCCTGTCCCTGCTGGTTCACTTGATGTTGGCGCTATACGCCGCCACGATTCACATTGCCACCAACCCGCCCGGCACGGGCACTTCGTACACCACGGTCGCTTTACACGGGACATCAGAGCCATCGGGCCTTGATGGGGCCGACCTTGAAGCACCCTGGGAGCAATTCTCGACCGAAGAGATTCCACACCTGGCGGAGCAAACGCTCGAACGTCTGACGACGACCGACGCGGCCCTGGCACTACCGGCCGCGGCACACCGCCCGGCGGTTGAATCGGTTGCCGCGATTGCTACCTCCGCGCCGACGGTTACATTGCCGCCGCTAGAAGCTCCGGAACGTACCCCCGCTCCGCCGGCCACAGCCGTTGCCGCGGTGCCCGAAAAAACGGCGGCCCACTTACCGACGGCGACTCCGGCCGAGTTGCCGCGTGCCGCGAGCGATCAGCCAGCGCCTGACGTCACGCGGATGACGCGGCCCGATCCTGCGCCGACGGACCTGGGCCCCGCCCCCACGACGCCGGAATTGCGTCCCACCATGACCGCGGCCGCGCCGCCGCCGGCCATCGATCCGAACGATCGCCCTGGACCAGCGCCGACTGAAACGACCACAGCGCCGACCACTGAGACCGCGTCGAATCAGCAGCCGACAGCGCCGCTGGCCAACGACCCGCTCGTCAAACAGATGCTCGGCGCGGCTGGGGCGTCGCTGCCCAAAGTCACGGCTGGCCCGGTCACACCGGACCACGCCCGGCCGCACATCTACGATCTGCGCTTCTCGCCCGACCGCGCCGCCACGGCCGAACAGAGCGGCGGCTCCGAGGACACCGAGGCGTCGGTTCGCGCCGCATTGCGCTGGTTGGCCAAGGCGCAAAGCCCCGACGGCCGCTGGGACGCCGACCGGTTTGGCGCGGGGCAAGAGCCGCACTTGCTAGGGCAAGACCGCCGCGGCGCGGGGGCCGAGGCCGACACCGGGATCACGGGATTGGCTTTGCTGGCGTTCCTGGGTTCTGGCCAGACCCACACCCAAGGCGAATACCAGCCGCAAGTTGCTCGCGGCCTGAACTATTTGATCGCGATGCAAGGGCCACGCGGCGAGTTGGGCGGCCACGCCGCGGTTTACGAGTTCATGTACTGTCACGGCATGGCGGCGCTCGCCTTGAGCGAAGCGTACGCCATGACCGGCGATAAACGCCTGGCCGCGCCGGTACAGCGGGCCGTGGCCTACACCGTGGCTAGCCAGAATAGGGCCACCGGCGGCTGGCGCTACCGGGCCGGCGACGTGGGCGATATGAGCCAGTTCGGCTGGCAGTTGATGTTTCTGAAGAGCGCGGACCTCGCAGGTATACCATTGGGGGCAGGCACGCGAGAATTGATGCAGCGATTCCTGGCCAGCGCTTCGACCGGCAAGCATGGCGGACTAGCCAGTTATCGCGCCGGCGAACAGGTGAGCCGCACCATGACGGCCGAGGGACTCGTCTGCCGCGTGTTCCTGGGATCCCACAACAGCCCGGCGTCCTTGGCCGAGGCGGCTGACTTTGTGATCGAGGAAGTGCCGGGCACGTCGCCGGCCAACTTCTATTACTGGTACTACGCGACGCTAGGGTTGTATCAGTTGCAAGATTCGCGCTGGGGTCGTTGGAATCAGGCTCTGTCCGGACGGTTGCTCGACCTGCAGCGTCGCGACGGATCGTTGGCCGGCAGTTGGGATCCTGACCCGACTTGGGGCGCTCACGGCGGCCGGGTCTATGCGACGGCCTTGGGGGCGCTCTGCTTCGAGGTCTATTACCGGTATTTGCCGCTGCATATCGAGGCAGCCGGCGCTGATCGCACGCGGCGCTAAGCGCGCCTGGCGCGGCGGGGCATTCTCGCTTGCCGCCCAACAGTCGGTAGAATGCAGGCTGGCGTGTCGCCAGACACCGAGCAACGACAAAGTGTCATGCCGCCGATGCCGGTTGTGCCGACATTAGCGACGGGCGGCGGTTTCTCGCCGGCAAAAGCAAACCACCCCATCTGGTTTGTCGAATGCGGCGCCAGTGGTGACCTACGTTTGTCCAAAGTCGAGCTTGCGTGAAGACAGCAAGGTCGACTAGTGGACGAAAACGACCACGGATTCTTTGTTGATTCAGGCCCGAAGCGCGAGCTCCGGGCAGAAGATCATGGCTACCCAACCCGATCGCCGCAGCGCCTTTCGATCGCCACTGCCACCGAATCAGCGGAACGGCACGCTGGTTCGCGGCAAAGAGGCCATTCCGGTCAGTGTCGTTAACGAATCGGCCACGGGCTTTCTGGTGGCCGCTGATCACTTGAACGAGATGAATGTCGGCGAGGTGTTGCGCTTCCAGGTCGGCGACCGCCGGCTGGAAGTGCGAGTGGCCCGCTTTGGACGCGACGGTTCACGGACACGGATTGGGCTCGAACTGGTTCGCGAGCTGAGCTATGACGAACGCGGCACCACGTTCGACATCACTGATTCGAACCGCATCCCGGTGGCCCGTCGCAAGGGAACCTGGCTGGCGATCGCCACGCTGGGCATGTTGGCGGCGCTGACCGTGGTGTTCGCCTATCAGCAATATGTTGGGCCGTCGAAGTCAAACGAAAGCGACAAGCAAGCGTTGCCGGCCTACAACGGCATGAGCGATGAACTGCGGGCCCGATTGCGACAAGGTCCGGATGTGGTCAATCTGCTCAATGACGAAATGGTTCGGATACTTGATCTGACCAGCGCCCAGCAAGGGGCAATTGGTGCGTTGGCCAGCGGCGACTCGAAGGACGATGCGCAAACATTGTTTAATCACGCAGTCGAATTGCTCCGCGTCGATCAGCAGTTGAGGTTGCACACGATTCTCGACGCAGCCTCGAGCCCGCTGACCAAGTTGAATCAATATGCCAGCCGCTGGCCCACGGCCGATTCGGCCGAGTTGTATCGCCGGCTGGGCATGGGGGCCTTGGCGCTGCCGCGCGTGGCCGACAGCCTGGAGTTTACGACCGAGCAACGGCGGCAACTGCCAGCGCTGGTGGAAAAGGCCCTGGAAGACGCCGAAGCGCTGAAGCGCGAGGCCGAAGTCGATCGCCGCGGTAATCGGGCAAAGTTGCTCGTCGAAGCCAATTCGCGCTTGGAACAAGCCCGCGACCAGGCGCTGAAGTTGCTAACCGATAGCCAGCGTAAGCGACTGGGCATCTTGTCGAAGTAGTCGGCTCGCGAGTTGCAGAACCTTTCGCCGACTCAGCACCAAAACATTAGCCCCCGGTCAATGATCGGGGGCTTTGTGTTTGCCAGTGATTACGCTCTCACTTGATCGCGTCTTTGTTTTCCGACGGCGCATCGAGCGGAACTTCTTGCACGCGCCCGCCCCACCAATCGGCGAAGTAGCGTGGGTCGGTGATCCGCAGCGTCTGTCCCGGCTTGCCCGCCCGCTGGAAATACGTGCGAAAGTTGCGGTAACTCGGCGACACCGGCACGGCCAGCTTTTCCCACGTGGCACCGGGCAACACGAAGCCCGGCTCAGCTCCTACTGTCTCGGCATGGAGCGTGTTACCCGAATACAGGCAGTGGGACAGGTAAGCGTCGACCACGCCAAAGTAATAGCCGATCGGCGAGACCAGCAGCAGCACGGCGGCGACTTGAGCCCACCGCGCCACATGCCGCCAGTCGACCATCACAGGCTCGTGCCACGGCCAGAACAATCCCCAGCCAGCCACGGCGAGCACCAGGTTCCAGGCCCACACCGATTCGTTCCAGTACAAGCCTACTGGTGATAAGGTTAGAAAGATGCCCAGGTGAAACAGCGTGGCCGCCACGACCACCGGTCGTCGCAGTCGCGGCCACCACAACAACACGCCGAACAGCAGTTCGGGCAGCGCCATGGCGATGCCCAGCGGTCGGGTTTGGTCGTCCGAGACTTCTCCAAGCCAAGGGTCCATCAGGTAGGGGACGACGTTATCGTAGAAGCCAGCGCTGAGCAGCTTGTGCCCGCCGGCCCACAGCCACATGGTCATCAGGTGGGCCCGACCGACGAAGCGCGCCGACGGAGCTTCGAGCGTGCCGAGCATCACCAGGGCCATCGAGATGATCTCGGGCTGTTCGCGCGTCTGGTCGCAGACAATCGCCAGCACGATCGTCGCCAGGTGCGCCACCATGCCCCAGCGCGGCTGCGCCAAAACCCACAGCGCCGTGACGATCATCAGCAAGGCAAACCCGACCTGCGGCAGGGGCAGCAGGGGCAACATCGGCGGGAACTCGCGCACCTGCCACAAGTCCCACGTCACGGCCACCGTGGCCACCTGCCCCAAGACGGCAGCAAAGCGAACCCCTCGCGGTAGCCAAAGGTTCCAATCAACCGGCGGTGCGGGGGGGCAGGGTGCAGGTTTGTGAGGACGTGACACTTGGTAGCGCGATTCTTGGAGTGGTTCCCGCGGAAGAGAGGCCCTGAGCAGGGGGCCAGCTAATTAACGAGCGATTGGCGCAGGATGCCTTAGGATAGCGTACGCCCGCCGTTTGATGCCACAGCGAACTACTTATCCGTGGCGTCGATCACCGGGCGGACGTTCAGCAGCCGGGCTTGCGGCCGCACCCGTTCGATGGACACCGCCTTGGGTGTCACTACGGTTGTTGTGTTGCCGGCTTCGTCGCGCACTTCCAGGCGAATGAACACCTCGTCGGCCACCCGGCTGTCGAGCCGCCAATCGTACTTGCCGGTGTTCTCCAGGCCGGCGGCAATCGTCGTCCACGGGCCTTGAGCCGTGGGGCCATAGGCCAGACTGATCGGCCGCGCCGCAAATTGCTGATCGGCCGCGTGCCAGTGAATGGTCAGTTCACCGGGGCGCGCCGTCATCGACGCCACGTCCACGTCCAATTGCGCCTCGGGCGGGGTCGTATCGACGCCGACCCAAATCTCGGGCAGATCGCCGCTACGCGGCAGCGAGCTGCGCAAGCCCGAAGCGGTCTCGACGACAATGCGGAATCCGTACGTTCCCTCTTCGGGCACGCTGACGACCATCGGCGAGCGATTGTCGTCGTCGGCTTGCCATAGATCCCAATTCAGTCCGCCATCGCGGGTCATCCACAACTCGACCTTCGACACGCCTTCGGGGCCGACGCTGGCGATGTCATAGGCCAGTTCGAAACGCCGCTTGTTGACCATCGGCGCGTGAACGCCGGCGGGCAGGTGTGAGCCTTGCGAAGCAGCCGGCGCGCCCGACAATCGTGGCCCAGCCAGGTTGGCCGGCGGCTCGGGCAACAGTTCAACCGCGCGATCGGCCTGTGCCTCGGCAGGCAACATCCGAATCGGTCCCAAGTCCCCCGTGGGCGAAGCCCGCTCAGAGCGAATCGGCGACCAGCCCGAATTGTTCGGCGTGATCGCGAGCGGCGCGTTGGCCGGGCGCTGGCTGGTTGTCGGCGTCGGCAGATCGTTGCCATTTGAAACGGGAAACGTCCGCGGCAGGTGCGGCACGTTGTTCGTTGGAACGCCGCGACCGATCATTTCGCCGTCGATGCGCGGGCCCATTTCCGGTCGCGGCGCGGCGATTGGTTCACCGCTGGCGACGTGACGCTGCCCGGTTTGTATCGGCTCGCCGTTGCGTGCCAAGGGGACTTGTGTTGGCTGGCGTGGGGCGGCTTGGACCTCGGCTTGGGCAATCGCCCGGTTGCCGGCCACGTCGGTAATCTCGGCGCGAATCGACAACGACTGGGTCCGATCGGGCCACAACGTCGTCTCGCCGGTAAACCGGTCGCCGGTGTTCTGATAGCGGTTCGGGTCAACGGCGATCGGCTGCCAACCTTCGCCGGCCGCGCCCGCCGCCTGATAGGAAAGCTTGAATGATTGGCGCTTCAAATCAGCGTCGACAATCCGCCAGCGGATTTCGATTTCGTTGGCGGGTCCGCGCCGCGCGTCGAGTTCGATCTGCGGCAGTTCGGTATCGATCTGAACTTGCAAGCTCGGTTGCGGCTGGCCTTCGGGATGCAACCGCCCCTGGGCGTCGAGCGAACGAACCGCGAACCAGAACTCGCCGTCGTGTGGCGCTTGGAAAATGAAGCGCCGGGCGTCGGCTCGGGCGCGCTCGACAAACCGCCAGGTCGCGCCTCGGTCTTCCGAGACGTCCAATTGCACTTCGGTCGGAAGTGCGGTCGGCCGGGCGGCGTCGAAGTTGAAGGTGATCGGCACCGTCCGGGTTCGTATCGGCACCGGGCCGTTGGCCTGGGCGCTGGCGCAGCACGCGGCCACGCACGCCAAAGCCAACCAATGGGCCGCCCGCCGACGCATACACTCACCCCCAAAATGCCGATACTATCTCCTTCTATTTATCGGACGTAAAAAGCCTGCGTCTTGAGGCGAGGGAAGCGATTGACGCAAGTTTGCCGGCGGCGCAAACCATGCTGGGGTAGGGTGTTACGGAATGGTGATAGCTGCTGGCAATGGGGTGTGGCGGAAGCAGCGCACCGAACGGTTGTCGAAAGGCAATTAGCCCCGGGCGCTGCGAACCGCGTCCACGTACTCGCGGGCCACCGTTTCGATCCGCTTGAAATCCCCCCGGGCGATCGCGTCGGCCTCGACCATCGACGAGCCGACCCCCACGGCACAGGCCCCCGCCTTGATGAACGCCCCGATGTTTTCCAGCGTCACGCCGCCGGTCGGCATCAGTCGCACCTGGGGCAATGGTCCGCGGATGTTTTTGACGTAACTTGGTCCCAGGCTATCGCACGGGAAGACTTTCACCACGTCGGCCCCGGCTTCCCAGGCGGTCAGGATCTCGGTCGGAGTCATCGCGCCGGGCATGATCGGCTTGTCGTAGCGACGACACATGGTAATCACTTCGGGACGGACGACCGGCGTGACGATGAACTGTGCCCCTGACAGGATCGCGATCCGCGCCGTTTCGGTATCGAGCACCGTGCCGGCGCCAAGCGTAATTTTATCTCCAAGTCGGCTTGCGACTTGCTCGAGCACGCGGTGCGCCTGTGGCACGGTGAAGGTGACTTCGATACCCGTCACGCCGCCGGCGTACAGCGCCTCGGCCACGTCGGCCAGCTTGTTTCCGTCGGGCGCTCGCAGAATGGCGACAATGCCCGATTCGAGCAGCCGATCGAGGATAGTTGGCTTGGACATGTCGTCGTTCCTGCCTTGGGCGAATGAAAAAAGCAATGCCGCCGAGCTTAACGTCCATGCGAGCGGTTGGCCAGCCGCGTCAACAAGGCGTGGGCCGCGCCGGTGTCGATGGCCGCCGCGGCGCGTTCAGCCGCGGCCGGCAAGCTCCGCTCGGCCCCAGTCACCCACAGGGCCGCCGCCGAGTTCAGCACCACCACATCGCGCGGCGCGCCGCGTTCACCACGCAGCACACGGTCGATCATGGCCGCGCTGGCTTCCGGTCCATCAACGCGCAGGGCGTCGAGCGGACTGGCGGTCAGGCCGAAATCGGCTGGCTGCCAGACGAATTCCTTGATTCCCTCGGGCGTAACATCAGAAACGCGGGTCGTGCCCGAGCAAGTTACCTCGTCGAGCCCGTCCTCGCCTCGGACGACCAGGGACCGCTGCGTGCCCAGCTTCCGTAGCGCATGGGCCACCAGCGGGCGCAATGCCTCGCGCCCCACGCCCACGACCTGAAACGGCGCCCGGGCTGGATTGGCCAGCGGTCCCAGGATGTTAAAGATCGTCGGCACGCCCAGACTCTGGCGCACCGCTCCCACCTGCTTCATGGCGCCGTGGTAAAGCGGGGCAAAGCAGAAACAAATGCCCAGTTCGTTTAACAGTCCCTCGACCTCGGCCACACCGGCCTCGATGTTCAGGCCCAATTGCTGTAGCACGTCGGCCGAGCCGCTACGGCTGGTGACGCGACGGTTGCCGTGCTTGGCCACCGGCTGGCCGGCGGCGGCGGTGACCAGGGCGGCGGCGGTGCTGATGTTGAACGTGGCCGAGCCATCGCCACCCGTGCCACAAGTATCGACCAGGTTGCGAAATCGCGACTCCAGCGGGGTCATGTGTCGGCGCATCGCCTCGGCCGCGCCGGTCACTTCCTCGGCCGTCTCGCCATTTTGGCGCAGGCCCAGCAGCAACGCGCCAATCGCCTCGGGCTGCCACTGGCCACGCATGATCGAGTCGATCACGTCGGCCGTTTCGGCCTGGGAAAGGTGCCCTCCCGCGTTGACGCGATCTAAAATCTGCCGTGAATTGACGGTCATGCGCGCTCGGTCGCTGGCGGGTGCGGGGTCAGTTGATGAGGAACCGCAGGTGGGTAGCCAAGGCCCTCAACCGACAATAAGCGTTCCATCTTGCACGTCAAGTCGGGGGCGAAAACCGGGGCAAGTTTCCTTCCAACGGGCCGGTGTCCTCTTATACAATGCGTCGAGCCCAGGCGGCCCTTCTGGGGGCATGCCGAGCCACCAGACGCGCCGAACCGCCCCAGCCGGGGGTGAATCGTGATACGGAGATCGTCCGAACGATGCGAAGGAAGGTGATTCTCGATATCGACCCCCACGTCGACGGCGCGCTGGCGCTGACCGTGGCGCTGACCGATCCGCGCTTGGACGTCGTGGCCGTGACGGCCGTGGCGGGAAGTCTTTCCGCCGAGCAAGCGACCCGCAATGTAGTGGCGCTGGTCGAACAGTTGGATCCCCCCCGCTGGCCGCGCATCGGCGCCGCCAGCGAACCGGAAGCCGCGCCGGCTGCTCGCTTGCTAAGCGCTCAGTACGGGCCCGATGGACTCGGTGGCGCGAACCTGGCGGTGGCCGACTTGCATCATCGGCACCCGGCCGAAAAGGTGATCACCGAGGAGATTCGCCGCGCGCCGGACGAAGTGTCGCTGGTCTGCTTGGGGCCGCTAACCAATGTGTGGCAAGCGCTGCGCCGCGATACCACGCTGGCCGCCATGATCGACCGGGCCGTCGTTGGCGGCGGTGCCTTGGCCGCGCCGGGAAACGTGACACCGGCTGCCGAGTTCAATATTTTCTTCGATCCCGTCGCGGCCCGCGATCTGTTCCACGCTCGGCTGACCAAGCTGCTGGTGCCGCGCGACGTGACCACGCGCGTGCCGTTTGGGCTCGACCGCCTGGACCAACTGCCCGACTTGACGACGAACTTGGGACGTGTGCTGCGCAATCTGCTCCCCGTGGCGTTTCGCGCCTATCGGCAAGACCAGGGGATGGAGAGCATCTGGCTGCCCGGGGTGGTGGCGCTGTGGGCACTGATTGAGCCCGAGCGGTTCACCTTTGAGCGAATGGCGGGCGATGTTGAATTGCACGGCGAGCTGACCCGCGGCATGACGGTCTTTGATCGCCGGCCCCAGCGCGAATGGCGGGTGAACTTTGACGTCGCCACCGAAGTCGACGCCACCGGGCTGCTGGACTCGCTGGTGCGGCAACTAAACGCCGTGGCTTAAACACCGTGGCCTACGCGCCGGCTATTGGGGGTTCGCGTTGCCGACACGGACCTTCATGTTCAACTGCTTCCGATCGCGAAAGACGGCGATCGGCACTTCGGTGCCCACCGCCGTCAGCCCGACCAGGTTGACCAGGTGAGTGTCGCTTTCCACGCGGATGCCGTTGAACGTCATAATCACGTCCCCTTCTTGCAGACCGACGGCCTCGGCCGGGGAACCTGGCTCGATCCGCAGCAACCGAGCCCCTTGCAGTCGCGGCAGGCCGATCTTGGCGGCGTCGTTGGCGTTGAACTTGGAATCGAGTCGCACGCCCAGGTAAGCCCGCGAGACGACGCCGTGTTCGGTCAATTGCCGGGCCACGATCATGGCCATGTTCACGGGGATCGAGAAGCCGATTCCCTCGAAATGGCCCGAGCTGCTGGCGATGGCGGTATTGATGCCCACCAACTCGCCGCGCAGATTCAACAGCGGCCCGCCGCTATTTCCAGGGTTGATCGCGGCGTCGGTCTGAATGAAATCCTGGAATCGGACGCCCCCTTCGCCTAGTTCAAGGTCGCGGCGGCCTTTGGCGCTGATGATCCCGGTGGTGACCGAATGGCTGAGGCCGAACGGGCTGCCAACGGCGACGACGGTGTCGCCAATTTCCAGGATGTCGCTGTTGCCGATGCGCGCGGGGATCAGGCTCTTGAACTCGATCGCCAGCACGCCAATGTCGGTGTCGGCGTCGGTCCAAACCTTGGTCGGGTGAGCCGAGCGGCCATCGTCGAAGCGGATGACAATGTTTTCGAGCTTGGCGTTGCGGACCACGTGCCGATTGGTCAGCACGTAGAAGCTTCCCTTGAGTTCAATGATCACGCCCGAGCCAGTCTCCTGGAGGGTCCGCTGGTACGATCGGTTGGGGGCCTCGCGGACTTCGGCGTCGATATGCACGACGTTAGGTGACACGAGCTTGACGACCGTCTTGAGGATGTTCTGCTGCCGCTCGAACTCATCGACTTCCTTGGCTAGCTTGGCGAACATGGCCTCGCGCTGTTGCGGCGTGAGGGTTGTGTTGGGTTCGGCGACCGGTGTGGCCGGGATCGCCTGAGCCGGCGACTTGGCGCTGGCCAACAGCGAGGCGGCCAGGGCCGCGGCAAAGACCGCCGGGCGCGCAATCGCTTGAACCACGACACGGGGAAGCCCAACCATGAAATACTCTCCGCAGCTTGGGCAGCCGCTTGACTGGTGACTTGGGGCACGGCGCAACCGCCGGCCAGGAACGGCTAGCTGCGATAAGCATACACCAAAACCCGCGTGAATCGAGGGTGAGGTGGCCCGGAGGGGGCTGTTATCGCCGGTCGCCACCAAAAGTTCGAGCCGGCAACCGGTACGCCAAATCATGGCAGACCGCTCGCCGGCTCGGGAATATCGCCACAGACCGGAGAAAGATTACAACTGCCGGTCGGCGTTACGACACATCGATTTCCAGGTCGTTGACCGAGACATCGTTGTCGCCACCGCCGTCCGAAACACGGCCCCAGTCGCGACCGTCCTGGTCCGATTCGCCGCGCTCTTCGGCTTCGCGCTGGCACTTGATGCAGGTCGTGGCATAGGGCAGCGCGTTGAGCCGCGCCACCGGAATCTTGGTCGAGCAGCCTTCGCAGACGCCATATTGGCCCGTGCGCATCCGCTCGAGCGCGTTTTCGATGTAGGCCAATTCGCGGCTTTCCACTTCGGCGAGCTGCGAGTTGATTTCGTCCTGGGCACAGTCAAGCGCGAAGTCGATCACGTCGCCAGCGGTTTGCTCGCGCAACTGGTTGAGCAGGCTAAGGTCGCCGGCCAAAGCTTGTCGCAGCGCATCGCGGCGCATTAGCAGGATTTCGCGCATGTTCATGATCGCGTCTTTGCGTGCCATACCTGGTCCTGATTCTGTCCGATCTGGCCGACTGTCAGGGATTGCCCCCCCTGCCGCATCTGCCTGCCTCGAACATTCCTTGAGAGAAAACGGTGACCTGTAAAGTTCCGCAACCTCTGGCAAACTGCCCACGGCGTTTCGCCTGGTGCAATCCGCAGAGCAAATATACTACGCAGTTCCAGCCCTGCCGGTTCTCACCGGTGGGACAGTCCGTCAGCGCACGCCAGCGTCGCCTGGCAAACGAGCCAATCGCTTGTCGCGAGGCAAGTTGCGTCGGCTGCCGCGACGCTTGTAACGGTTGTCACAATGTCGACCGCACGACTGGACACTTGTGCCCGCTGAACAAAGCTGCTTGAGGCCATTGCTGGCCCACGCTACAGCTTGGTTCATCGTTGGCTTTGGGATAATCGGCAAAATCCGCCTAGTTATGCAGCCGATTTTGCCATTCTTGATCAAAGGGCTCCCGCCGGGGGTGCTCGTCAGCGAGCAAAACGTCGTTGCAGGCCATGCGCAAGTGCTTATGCCATTCCGGTTTTGACTTTGCCATTGGCGTAAGGTACATGCCCCAGGCCGGAAGGTGCGCCCGACAAGCTTCGGGCAGGCGGTTCGGCCAATCTGCGGTGACGGCGTAAACCTTGGGCCTGCAAAGGCCCTCGGCCGCTCGGCATCGCAGCGACCCCCAAATAGGTAGCCGTGCTCGCGCGCGGCCAGCCGAGTCCAGGTCCGACAAAGGCAAAAGTCCATGGTCCAATCGAACACGTCGATGGTTTCGATGCTTGGCGCCCCTCCGGCGCCACTGGCGCTGCGCGTGATGAACGGTTCGCAGCGCGGCAAGACGGTGCAACTGAGCGCCGCCAAATGCACGGTCGGCTCGGGGCCAGAATGCACGCTGCGCCTGCGCGGCGCCGGCCTCGAACGGTTGCAGTGCGTCATCCTGCGCGGCGAGCAACGGACGGTGATTCGCAACTGGCAGGGGAGCACGCGGCTCAACCAGCGGCCGCTCGGCGACGGGCTGTTGCAACTTGGCGACCGGATCGGACTCGGCGCGGTTGAACTCGAAGTGGTGACCAGCGACGCCCACGAGGCCTTTCATCCCGAATCCGCGCGGCGGCAGGTGGCCCAATTGGCCGAAGTCGTGCAAACGACCCGCCGACAGGCCCGCGGGCGGATGCGCCGGCTGCTGGACCGGATGCGCAAGTTGAAACATCGTCAGGCCGACTGGGACGCGCGCCGCCAGCAGATTGCCCAGGAAATGGCCGCGTTGCAAGCCGAGCGCGCGGCGCTGGCCGACCAGAAGGCCGAGTTGGCCTTGCACCGGGTCGACCTTGACGCCCATCGGAGGCAGTTGCAACAGGACGCGGCGCAATTAACCGAGCGGACCACCGCGCAAGCACAACAATTGACTGTCCGCGAGACCGAACTCGACGCCCGGCATCAGCAGCTTGTGGCGCGCCACACGCAGCTCGACGCCGAGTTCGCCGCGTTGGCGATGGCCCAGACGACCATCTCCTCCGATCGTCAGCAATTCGAGCGGACTCTGGGCGAACAACAGGCCGCCATCTCGCGCCGACAAACCGAAGCCGAGTTGACGTGGCGTGAATTGACACGCCGCGAGGACGACCTGAACCAGCAAGCCGAACATTTACGCTGCCAGTCCACTGAGTTGGAAGCCACACGACGCGTCTGGGAGCAGGACCACTTGCAATGGTTGGCGGAGCGTGAACGGCTTAACGCCGGCTGGTATGCGCAGCAGCTCGAGGTGGAACAGCGCCGCGCCGAGTGCGACACGCTGCGTCAAGAGCTCGACAAGCATGAAGCTGAATTGGCGCGTCGCGAAGCGGCGCTGGCCAACCAGCAACAAGCCCAGGGAGCGCAATTGGCGCTGAGTTCCGACGTCGCGCGCCTGCGGGCCGAACTTGACTCAGCGCGGCTCAAGTGGGAACAAGAACGCGCTGCCTGGACGGTCCAAACATTGGAGCGGGACGAAACCCTGCGCCAGCAGCAGGACAAGCTGACCGGGATGGAACGAGACGTCGCGCAGCGCCAGCGCCAGCTCGACGGCTGGTCCCGCGAGATCGACGAGCGTCACCAGCAGCACGAGCGCGACACGGCGAGTCTTGAGCAAGCCAAGCAACAGCTGGAAGCCCAGCGCAACGAACTGCTGGCCCAGCAGTCGGCCTTCATGGCGCCGCTGGCCGAGCGGCAAGGCTCGTTGCAACAGGCCGAGCACGACTACGTGGAGCGGACGCTGGCCTCACAACAACGCGAAGCGGCCTTGGCCGAGCGCGAGCGTTCGTTGGCTGCCCAAGTGGCCGAATTCGAATCGCGTCAACAGGCGTGTGCGGCAACCGAGCAGGAATTGACCGCACGGGAAGCTGCATTGCAAAGCCAAGGGGCTGCCTTAGAGGCCGATCGTCAGTTACTCGCCGAAGAGCAGGTGGGCAAAACCGATCAGCAATGGCTGCTAGCCGAGCAGCAACAACAACTGGCCGCTGACCGTGGCGCGCTCGAAGCCGAGCAACAGGCGCTAGTGGCCGAACGTACGCAACTGGCCAACAACCGTACCGAAATTGAACAGGCACAGTCGCGACTGGCCGCCGCTCACGAAACTCTGGCCACCGAACAGCGAGAGTTGGCCGAACGCCAAACTGCGATTGAAGCCCGCCAGGCCGAACTGACACGAATGGAAGCCACGCTGGACGAGCAGCAGCAACTATTGAACCGACGCGAGGAAGCCTATGCGCGGGACGCGGCCGAGCTGTTAACGGCGCAAGAGACGCTTCAGCTTGAGCGTGAACATTGGAGCCAGCAATTGGCCGAGCGCGCCAGCACACCAGTCGACACGACGGCGCTGGCGGCCAAGGAGCAAGAGCTCGCCGACACACAGCAAAAACTGGCCATCGAGCGGGCCGACGTGGAGCTGCGCCAACAGCAACTGAGCGCCCAATCGCAACAACTAGCCGACCAGACACGGCAGCTCGAATCGTTGCAGCAGACGCTCGAGGAACGCCGCCAACGGCTCGACACCGAATTGGCCGCGCGTGAGAAGACAATCGAGGACCGCGGCGTGCAGATCGCTCGCTCCGAAGGGGATGCTGTCGGCCAATCGGCGGAGCGAGGCTACGACCCGGCGGCCGACGTCGAGCGGATCATCCGCCAATTGCGCGAATCGTCCCACCATACGGACGATGTCCAATTGCCGCAGGGTTTCGACGATGAGCAGCCTGCGGCAGCCGACGTGGCGAACGAAGAGACGCTCGGCGACGACACGTCGAGCGGTTACGAACCCGCGACCGAGAGTGTTGTTGATGAACAAGAGTCCGCCACAGCGCAAACCGACGAGGAGCCGTCGACGAGCGAAGCCGACGAGACCAGCGAACCATCCGCGGAAGAACCCGCGAACGAAAACACATCTGGCCAATGCTCGGGGCTGTCGAGCGCCGCGTTGTTAGCCAAATACGGCGTCAACTTCGACGACGAGGCGGTCTCTGAACCCAAGCCGTCGCGTCAGCGGCAAGTGTCGCTCGAATCGATCAGCAGCGCACGCCGCTCGGCCAGCGAACGCAATATGCCGGTTGAACCCGCAGCCGTCGCGCCCGCTCCGGCTGCACTTGTCGAGAACGAAGAAGACGACATCGGCAATTACATGGCCCAGTTGTTGGCGCGCAATGGGGGACGCTCAACGCAACCGGCTGCGAGCACCGCTCCCGCCAGCAAGCCGGAGCCTGCCAGCAAGTCGGAATCGGCCGCTAAATCAGAGCCCAGCAGCAAGCCTACCGAGCCCAAGCCGGCGCCGCGCACCCGACTGCCCGAACCTGCCGACGTGGCCGAAGCGAACGTCGACAACGACGCGCCGCTGACGCCGCGGGCGATGGCCCCCCGTTCCCTGCCGCCCGAAATGTCGGCTAACCTGTCGGCGATGCGCGAACTGGCCAATATGAACGCCCAGAACGCGATCAGCGCTCACCGCAAGCAACAGATCACCAGCAAGAAATCAGGCACGCTGCTGTTGGCGCTGGTCGGCGGCTTGTGTACGACGGCCGCCGCGGGAATTCACTTTGTGCTGGAACACCCGATGGCCTTGTACGGCATGCTGGCCGGACTGGTCGTCACGCTGCTGTGGGGCGGCAAGTACTTCAACATGGCGCTGAAGCTGAAGCGCGATCAGAAGGCCTAGAACCCGCGCGCGTCCTGAATGTCGCCGAAATCGCGCAGGTGGTAGTCCAGGCCGACAAAGTCGAGCACCCGGCACAGACCGCGCAGCGCCACGCCAAAACCATCGGGGCCGCTGAAGCCGCCGAACTGGCCGCCACCCTTGACGTGTGGCTCCAAGTCCAGGAACACGCCGGGAATCCCGCGGCGATGCAGTTTGGCGTGCAGCTTGGGAACCAGCTCGGCAAAGTCGCGCAAGATCAACTCGTGGCCTGCGTGCCCACGGTCGGCCGGCACAAAGTTCTTGATCGCGTCCTCGTCGACGTGCCCCACGCGCTCCGGCGGCTTGGGGTGTTTGTAGTCCTTGATGTGCAGCCAGCCAATATACGGCTTGAGCAACGTGTACTGTTCAAATGTCTGGGCCGTGGTGTAGCCCTGGCACAGGACATTAGCCGCATCGAAGATCATCACCATCGCCGGATGGTTCACCTTCTTTTGCAGCGCCACGAGCAACTCGGCGGTCTGCCCGACCAGGTTGGCTTCGATTTCCAAACCAAAGGTCAGGTCGCTACGATGGCAGACTTCGGCAATTTGTCCCAGATAGTCGGCCGCTTGCTCGACGTACTTCCAGGGATCTTCATTCTTAGGTGGATAGAACGAAAAGCCGCGGATCAATTTCGTCTCAAAGGCGTGCGACAACTCGCACACGCGCTTGACGTCCTTGGCCAGATACTTCTTGAACGGCACGAACGTGTTCTTGGTGCCATCTTCCTTGTCGACGAGCTTGATCTTGCCGATCGGCGAAGCGATCGACGCCACGTTCAGGCCGTACTCATCTTCCAGGTGGCGGAGCTGCGTGATTTCCTTGGTCGTCAGTTGCATCACGTTCTTGATGCCTTCGCCGACGTCGATCCAGCGCAAGCTGTAGTATTGCAACCCCAGCGCGGCAAAGGCTGCGAACTGTTGCACGGCCGTTTTCTGGTTTGCCGCTTCGTCGGCCAGGCCGCTGAGGATCACGCCGGTCTTGTCAGCCATGGGAACTTCCGCTGGTCAGAAGGATGGATGCGGCCCTCGTGCTCATCAAGGGCGATGCGCCGTAAAGTGCATTCACGGGAAAGGCATTGTGCTTTGCCGCCAGCGCAGTCGCAAGGGGCATAGCATCTTTCCTCTGGCCGTTGATTGCAGTCGATCCGGGCGAATCAACGATTAAAGCGCGTATTTATTCTGCCCGCGCTCGCGATTAGACTTTGCTTTCGCGCTCGGGAAAGCTGATTTCGCGCCCCACCACGCGTCCGTCGGCCACGATCGGATGGCCGTGCTCGTCGGCATGTTCGCCGGGGTGTTGATCGCCGGTGGCGTATCCGTGCCGCAATCGCTTCGGCTCGGGCGTTGGCTGAGCCTCGTCCTCGCCGCCGCGCTTCCAGCTCATCCAGCTCAATAGCGCCGGCAACATCACCAGCGACGTGAACAGGCAGCAGGTGACGCCGATGGTCAACACGCGCCCCAGGCTTTGCAGCCCGCGGTGCGTGGCGATCATCATCGCGCCAAACCCGACGATCGTAGTCAGCGAATCGACCAGCACCGCCACCGCCGTCGACGGCGACATGCGGAATCGCCCGGTCTGTTCGCGGTAGTCGTGAATCAGATGGACGCCATAATCAACGCCAATGCCCAAGATCAGCGGCAGGGCGATCGTATTAGCCGGGTTCAACGGCACGTTCAGCAAGCCCATGATGCCGAACATCTGCAGCACGCCAATCGTCAACGGCAGCGCGGCCAGCAACGTATAGCCCACGTTGCGGAAGTCGATCCACAACACGATCAAAATGATCACCAGGGCAAACATGGCCGCCCGCTCGTAGCTTCCCTTCATCTCGAGCGTGCCTTCGTAGGCTTGCAGCGGATTGCCCGTCACGCGCGGATCGACGCTCCGCACATCCTGGACAAAGCGTTGCAACGCCTCGAAGTCCCAGATATTGCCGCGGCCGAAAATCTTGAGCAGGTAGCGATCGTGCTGGCCGACAAAGCGGTGGACCAGGCTTTGCGGCAGGTCGCTCAGTTGCGGCGGCTCGGGATTCGACATGCTTCGCAGCACGTACAGCCGGCTGAGCAGATCGCCCGCCATGTGCTGCTGGAACTGTGAAAGAACATTGTAGCAATCGTTAAGCGGCAACTTGCGGAGCGAGTCGCGGACCTGTTCGAGTTGTCGGGCCGCGCGCGGCTCGCGATGATCGGCGAACCATTGCTGCAGGCGAGCCAGGCCGCGTCCCAACTCCTCGGGATGATCGACGGGAATCAACGGCGGCCGCTCGGGGAGCGACGCCAGCCGCTTCTGAATGCCCGCAATCAATGGGCGCTTTACGTCCCGATCGCTGGGCAACAGCGAGACGATTTCCTCGGTCCGCTCGACGCTGGGCAACTTGAGCAGTTGCTCCTTGCGAGCCAGCAACTCTTCGCGGCTGTCGGCGATCGACACGGCGAACCAGACGCTTTGATTGCATTCTTCCAGCAGGCGGCGTTCGAGCTCGACGCTTTCGAGCCCTTCGGCCTGCATGTTCAACAAATTGTGATCGTACCAGAGTCGTGTGATGCCACATGCCAGCAGCCCCGTGAAGGCGACAGTCGCCACGAGCACGAACCGCGGGTTGCGGACTACCGGCTCGATCCAGCGATGGACTTCGAGGGGCTCGGGCATTTTACGGCCGATACCCGAGCGATCGACCAGGCTGATCGCCGCCGGCAGGATCAACAGCTCGGCCACGCAACAGATCAACACGCCGCCACCGGCGATGATGCCCAGTTCGGCCACGCCGGTAAAGCTGGTGAAACCGGCGGCAAAGAACGACACCGCCGTGGTCAACGCGCCGGTCAGAATCGCCGGCCCGACGCCGTGACTGGTTTCGAGCAGCGTGCTCTTCGGATCGCGCAAGCGGCCGGCCAACTGCAAATAGCGCGCGACGTAATGCACGCCATAGTCGATGCCAATGCCGATCAGCGTCGAGGTGAACGACACGCTGAGGATGTTCAAGTGCCCGACGAACAACGTCACATAGCCAAACGTCCAGGCCATGCCGATCAATAGAATCAGGTTGGCCAACAACGCATGCCGAATGCCGCCGAAACCGGCGATGAACAGAATGGCCACGCCGGCCAGCGAGACCAAGCTGGCCCACATCATCGACGACTGGCTCGACCGCATCTCGTCGTTTTCCATCACGGGCAAGCCGGTCAGACCGAGGCGCGTGCCGGGATGGTGAGCTTCAATCTGGGTGATCAAGCGGCGCAGTTCGTCGATGGCTTCGTCATTGCGGGCAAAGCCGTCTTCGTTGCGTGCCAGACGCAACAGTACGAAACCGAGCTTCCCCTCGTTGGTCAGCAGGTATTCAGCGCTCAACTCGCTGAGGGTGGCAAAGCTCGAAGGCATGCCGGGCCAGGGGCTGATGTAATTCTTGCGCTGCGCGAGCATGGTCTGCAGGCTGTCGACCAAGCGCGAGACTTCTTCTTGCGTGGCGGCTAGCTCGGGCGAGTCGGGTTTGGCCGACAGCATATTGAGCTTCATCGCCAGGCCTTGCGCCAGGTTGCCCAGGTTTAACTGGGCCCAGTTGCCGTCGATGATCGGTCCCGACTGGTCCAAGAAGCGTTCGATGCCAGCCAAGTCTTCGGCCGACAGATAATGCAAGCCCTTGGAGCGTATTTTCTCCAGGTCAACGCCATGCAACACGGCATGGAACAACCGCTGCTCGCGCGACAGCCGCTGCGACACTTCCTGCAGCACTGGCACCACGGCATCGCGGTTCTTGCCTTCGACCACGATGACGGCGTCGTCTTCGTCGCCGAACTCGTTGATGTATTCGTTCCAGAGCCGGTTGTAGTCGCTGTTGGGGTTCATCAGGTCGATGCGGCTGGTCCGGTAGCCCAGACGAGTGCCGCTATAGACTGTGCAAACCAGCGCCAAGCCAATCGAGAGCGCAATAGTAGCGACGGGATAGCGCAGCGCGAGGCGCGTGAAGAGCATCAAGGGCGCCGTCAGGAACGAGCCCTTGTGCGGCCCAGAGTTATCAGCCGACATGTCCGACCCTTACGAGGAAATCCATTTCCTACGCAGTGCCAACACCCGGCGGGTTGGCAGCTAGGGGGCGGATTCTACTGGCCCCCCCAGGCTGGGACAAGACGAGTTGAGGGCGATCACACCAGGAAACAAGTCCTTAGTGCGAATCAGTTTGTGTGCAAATCGAACAGTGACGGGAGTGCCACTGGTGGCTTGCCGTCAGTGCCACTCTTTCGATGCTGTAGAGAATGAACCCATTACTCCGGCAGCGGTTGTCCCTTCGTTTCCGGAGCGAATGGCAGGACGAACAAGCCGATCAGGAATACGGCGCACATCGCCACGCCGGCATACCGGAGCGGCTCGGGCGTGTCGCGAAAGGCGCTTTCCAACTGCGATTTAACCAACGGCCCACCGGCGGCCACAAAGCGACCGACGTTGTAGCAGAACGACGTGCCGGTGCTGCGCAGTCGCGTCGGGAACAATTCCGGAAAATAGACCGCGTAACCGCCGAACAACGACAACTGGCAAAAGCCCATGATCGGCACCAGCACAAAGATCTGCCAAAACTCGCTGAGGAACCAGAACACCGAAGCGGTGCTGACAAACGCCGCCACCAACGCCAGCGCGAACGTCGGCTTGCGGCCGATCTTTTGGGACAAGGCCGTAAACCCGAACATCCCACAAAAGGCGCCGATATTGATCATGATCGAGGTGTAGCTAGCCCAGCGCGAAAGGCGTCCTTGCACGATTGGCTCCGCGTCGTTCCGAGCCGCTTTTAACTCCTCGGGCACCTGGTATCCCGACGTGGCCGCCGCCCGCTCCAGATCGATCAATTGCCGATACTTCGCGGCGACGTCCTTCTTGTCGCCAGCGTCGGCCTTGGCGGCCAGTTCGGTATAGACTTCGGTGGCGACGCGTTTGCGCTGGACATACCGCGTCAGGTCGGGCGCAAAGAAGCCGACCGCCCACAAGCCGATGACCCCGGAACACGCCAGCAACAATCCAATGATCGCGTTTTTGCGCCAGCGTGGGTTGGTAAACAGTTCGGAGTACGAACCAAGCTGCTTGGCAACCGCCTGGTCATGCGAAGCCTTCTGCCATTGCTCGGGTTCTTTCAGCTTACTGCGAATGACCAAGGCCAACAACGCCGGGACCGCGCCGACCAGAAACATGATCCGCCACGGGCTGGTCACCAAACCTTCTTCTTCGGCCACGCCGAGCCCCATATTGATCAGTGCCGCGCTCACATTTCCGAGCGCGGAAAGCGCTTGCAATAATCCCAGCGTATAGGGTCGCGCGCGCGCCGGCATGACTTCGGCAATCAGCGCGACACCGACGGCAAACTCACCACCGACGCCGAGTCCGGTCAGAAAACGAAAGAGGGAAAACGTCCAAGGCCCGGTGGCAAACGAGTTCAACCCGGTAAAAAGTGAATATAGGATGATGGTCCACATCATGGTCTTGGCGCGGCCGATCCGGTCGCCGAGCACGCCAAAGAACAATCCACCCGACGCCCAGCCAATCAAAAACAGACTTGTCGCCCAGTTGCCCGCGTCGCGTCGCGCTATTTCCAGTAACTTCGGATCGTCGATCCCCGTGACCAACTCCGCCATGGCGGCCGGTCGTGCCAGGACAAACAACTGCTGATCCAAGCAGTCGAATAGCCAACCCAGGGCGGCCACCACGAACACGAACCAGTGATAGCCGGTAAGTTCTTTGTACCAGGGACGTTCGATCGCGGTGGCCATCAGCAGTTGAACCTATGTAAGACGGGCGATGTGGGGCAGGAAAACGTGTGCGGAGCGAGAATCTGACCACACCACTGGGGGCCGGTCAAGAGTCCGCCCAACGGACCTCGGGCGACCGACCAAAACCGGACGAATGACCCCAATTCTTTAAGTTCCGCCATCCTGGCCGGAAAAGTCTGCCCCGCCAGTAGACAACCGGCGGCCACCCCCGTTTCCCACCCTGAGGGGTTGCGCCGGGTTCATCCCCAACTTTTCTTCCAAGCCGGCGGCTATGCCGCCGAAAAGTGGCGACGGAGTCGCCGGCTTGGTGAATGCCCGTTGGCACCCCGGGTGGATAAATGGCGACAGAACCAGGAACTGAACCATGAGCAACCCGACGCGACTTTCGCATCTGACGATCAACCCCGATGGGTTCCTGTTTGACCCGACTTCGGGGGACAGCTTTGTCGCCAACCCGGTGGCGGTCGCGGTCCTCGAATCGCTGCGCGACGGCGGCGACGAAGCCGACGCCGTGGCCGCGCTGACCACCCGGTTTGAAGTTTCCGAGACCGAAGCCACCCGCGACGTCGCCGACCTGATGGTCCGGCTCCGTTCGCTCCACCTGCTGTAAACACACCCGTTGTAAAGGTCCGCATCATGCGCACGTTGCGAATCGGCGTCTCGGGCATCAACGCCGCCGACAACCCGGGGCCAGGGACCGGCATCGCCCGCAGCCTGAAAGAAGATCGCGAGCTGAACGTCGAGCTGATCGGGCTGGCGTACGACGCGCTCGAGCCCGGCATTTACATGGACTGGCTGTTCGACCGCTCGTTCACGCTTCCCTACCCTTCGACCGAGGGACGCGAGTTCCTCGATCGGTTGCTCGAAATCCAAGCCGGCGAAGGGCTCGACTGGGTGATTCCAAATCTCGACGTGGAACTGCCCCTTTACATCAAGTACGCCGACGAGCTGGCGCGGAACGGCATTCAAACCTTCTTGCCGACCATGTCGCAGTTCCGTCTGCGCGGCAAGGACAAGTTGCCCGAGATCGCCGCCCGCATTGATATGGCCGTTCCCAAGACGGCTGTCGTGTCGAGCGAAGAGATGTTGTACGAGGCCTGCGAAAAGATCGGCTATCCGGTGATGGTCAAAGGGGCCTATTACCAGGCGTTCCGGGCGTACACCGCGCTCGAGGCCGTGGCCAAGTTCCGCGCTATCGCCGCCGAGTGGGGCTACCCGGTCATTGTGCAACAGGTGATCACCGGCGAAGAGGTGAACCTGGTCGGCGTCGGCGACGGACGCGGCGGTCTGCTCGGCTCGGTGGCGATGAAAAAGGTTTCGCTCACGTCGCTAGGCAAAGTCTGGTCGGCGGTCACCTTGAAGAATGCCGCGCTGCAGCAAGCCGCCGAACGGTTGGTCGCGGCGCTGAATTGGCGCGGGCCGTTCGAGCTGGAATGTATGCTCGATCCGTCGGACGACGAGTTGTACCTGATCGAAATCAATCCTCGCTTTCCGGCCTGGTCGTACTTTGCCACCGGCGTGGGGATCAACTTGCCCGGTCGGATGATCCGCCACGCCAGCGGCATGCCCGTGGCCGAGTTGCCCGACTACGAAGCGGGCCAGTTGTTCATGCGTTACACCTACGAAATGGTCACCGATATGCAGCGGTTGCAAAGCCTGATGATGCGCGGAGGTTCCCTATGAAAGCCACGTACGAAAAACCGTTCATCATGAAGCTGCAAAGCCGGCTGATGAACAAGTTCGGCACCCAGCGCCGCAGCAACCAGCGCGTGCGCAAAGCGATCGAAGGGGTGGCGATCTCCGAGCTGGTCGAAAAGTACGGCTCCCCGCTGTTCGTCTACAGCGAACGGGCCTTGCGCCGCCGCTACCGTCAATTGCACAGCGCCTTCACTACCCGCTATCCGAACGTCACCTTCGGCTGGTCGTACAAGACGAACTACCTTAAGGCGATCTGCGGCCTGATGCACCAGGAAGGGGCCCACGCCGAGATCGTCTCGAAGATGGAGTACGAAAAGGCCAAGGCACTCGGCGTGCCAGGCGAGCAGATCATCTTCAACGGCCCTTACAAGCCGGCCGATGTATTAATGCGCGCCGTGGCCGAACGGGCCACGATCAACGTCGACCACCTGGACGAGATCGACGATCTCGATCGCATTGCCACGCGGCTGGGACGGACGATTTCGGTGGGCATTCGGCTGAACATGGACGTCGGCATCTATCCGCAATGGTCCCGGTTTGGCTTCAATCTGGAATCGGGCCAGGCGATGGATGCCGTCAAGCGCATCGCGCGCAGCGGCCGCCTGCGGCTCAATGGCCTGCACTGTCATCTAGGCACGTTCGTGATGGACGAAACGGCCTACGCGCGCCAGGTCGAGAAGATGGTCCGCTTTGGTTACGAGGTACGTGACCTGTTCGGCTTCGAACTTGAATATCTCGACATCGGCGGCGGCTTCCCCTCGCGGAGCAAGCTGAAGGGGACGTACCTGGCTCCGGATGTGTCGGTCCCCTCGATCGACGACTATGCCGAGCAGGTCTGCGACGCGCTGGCCAATTCGCTGGCTCCGGGGCACCGACCGCGGTTGATCGTCGAAGCCGGCCGCACGCTGGTCGACGAGGCGGGCTACCTGGTCACGACGATCCAGGCCTCGAAGCGGTTGGCCGACGGCACGCGCGCCTATGTGGCCGACGCCGGAATCAATCTGCTCTTCACGTCGTTCTGGTACAAGTTCCACGTCGAGGTCGATCGCGAAGTTTCCGGCCCCCAGGAAACCAGCGTCGTCTACGGCCCCATGTGCATGAACATCGACGCCATCGACGAAGGGATCAGCCTGCCCCCGCTGGACCGCGGCCACCGGCTCGTCTTCTCGCCAGTCGGCGCCTACAACAACACCCAGTGGTTGCAGTTCATCGAGTATCGCCCCAACGTGGTGATGGTCATGGAAAATGGCGATGTCGAGTTGATCCGCCATCACGAAGATTTGTCCGACATCGAGCGGCGCGAGCTGCTGCCCGAGCGATTAACGCCCGAGCTGTCGCCATCGCGTCAATTGCGGGCCGTCTGAAAACT
This sequence comes from Planctomycetota bacterium, assembly GCA_018242585.1. Classification (NCBI taxonomy): domain Bacteria; kingdom Pseudomonadati; phylum Planctomycetota; species Planctomycetota bacterium. The sequence goes on along the minus strand of JAFEBQ010000012.1, from coordinate 161,476 downwards.
GTTCTCCTTGCGGTGATCGTTCGCCATGCCTCTCGTTTCGCTTGCTACCGAGCCGTTCGTTCGTCTCTGGCGCTTGGCCAGCGGGCTGGTCCGCGCTTATGCCGAAGTCTTCTTCCTCAGCCGCGCGACCGTCGGGCTGGTGCTGCTGGTCGGGACGTTGCTGAACTGGAACGTCGGCGTGTGCGGGTTGATCGCCGTGGCGGCGGCTTGCTTGTTCGCCCGGCTGGTGGGCATGGGAAGCCGGCTGCTCGAATCCGGCTTTTACACTTACAACCCGTTGCTCGTCGGCTTGTCGCTGGGGGCCAAGCTGTCGCTCACGCCGCTGACGGCGGTGCTGATCGCCATTGCTGGCATGATGACGTTCATGCTGACCGCCGCGGCGGTACACGTGCTGCGCTATTATTTCAGCCTGCCGGTGCTGACGCTGCCGTTCGTGCTGGCCGGCGCCGTGGCCCATGTGGCGGCGCTCCATTATTCGAGCTTGCCGGTCGAACCCCGGGCCGTGGCGCCGTACCTGGCGGGTGATTTCGGACTGCCCCTGTTGATCCCGGCGTTCTTCAAAACACTGGGCTGCATTTTCTTTGTCCCCAGCGTCCCGATCGGCATGGTCTTCAGCCTCATCCTCTGGGTGCGCTCGCGCATTTTGTTCTTCCTGGCCGTGGGGGGCTATGCGTTCGGCGTACTCTTGCGCGGCTCGCTGGTAGGTTCGTACGAGCAAGCGGCCGGCGACATGATGAACTTCAACTTCATGCTCGTGGCGATGGCCCTCGGCGGCGTATTCCTGGTCCCAAGCTGGTCGTCGTTTCTGATCGCTGCCGTCGGCGTGGCGGTGTCGATGGTGCTGGTCGACGCGGTGCAAGTCTTTAGCTACGCCTTTGCCGTGCCGTTCTATACGCTGCCGTTCAATCTGGTGACGCTGGGCGTGGTCTATGCCTTGACAATCTGCCAGTACCAGGGAATGACGCGCTACTTTGGCGCGACGCCGGAAGAAACCTTGGAAAACGACCTGGTCCGTCGCGCGCGGTTCGACCATGCCGGCCGCGGACTGGCGTTGCCGTTCCATGGCGCGTGGAGCGTCTGGCAAGGTTGCGACGGCCCCTGGACGCACAAGGGCCCCTGGCAGCACGCTTTCGACTTTGTCATCACCGATCACGAGGGGAACACCCACGCCGATGACGGAACCGAGCTAAAGGACTACTACTGCTTCCGCAAGCCGGTCCTCTCGCCGTGTCGCGCCCGAGTGGTGGCCGTGGTTGACGACCTGCCCGACAATCCGATCAATCGGGTCAACAAGACGCACAACTGGGGCAACTATGTGCTGCTCCTGGACGATCGCGGTTTCTACGTCGAGCTGTCCCACTTTGCCTATCAGTCGATCAAGGTCCGCGTCGGCGATCGGGTCGAGCCGGGGCATCTGCTCGGCCTGTGCGGCAACTCGGGCTACTCGCCGCAGCCGCACTTGCATATTCACGTGCAACTGGCCGAGCCGCTCGGGAGCCCGACGGTCCCATTCAGCTTCGTCCGTTACGCCACCGAGCAGACGTTCTTTGCCGACGCCCGGCCGCAATGCGGCGAGCGTGTCGAGCCGGCCGCCGTGCTGCCGACGTTGGACGCGGCGACCGACTACCTGCTGAACCAGACGCTCTGTTTCGATCTGTTCGAGCACGATCGTCCAGCGGGCAAGCTGGAATTGGCTGTCAAAATGGCCGTCGACGGGACGCTGTACTTCGAGTCATCGGCCGGCGGGCGGTTGTACTTTGGCAAGCACAACGGGACGTTCTACTGCTACCGGCTCGATGGATCGGACCGCTGGCTGGCGGCCATGTATCGCGCACTGCCAAGCTTGCCGTTGGTCCGCGCCGGGCGCTGGCAATGGAACGACGTCGTGCCCATTGGGCTGGTCGCCTCGGGCTGGCGGCGGGCGTTGGCCCACCTGGTCGCGCCATTCTTCGGCGGCGCGGCACTGGCCCACACTTCGCACCGTTACGTGGCCGAAGGGGTGATCGAAACCGTCGCCACGTCGGCCATGTGGGGTATCGCCCAGAAAGCCACGGCCGAAGTCGACGAGTTAGACGGCTTGATGTGGATTGAAACCGGCGGGCTGGAACTGGTCCGCACCGCCGACACGCTCACCGAGGAAAGCCCTGTCGATGACACCGACGTTGTCAGCCGATCGGCTCAGCCGAGCAGCCGCCCCGCTGCGAGCCGTGACACTGGCAACGTCGTGTCAGTCGCCGACTCGGCCCACGACGAATCGGCCATCGCCACCGAATAATCCAATGCGTCAACCACTCGCAAGGAAACCACCGATGAAAGCCACGCTGCTGACCCTGGCGCTCACGTTGCTGGCCGTCGCGCCGGCCTGGGCGTCGGAAAAGGAAATGGCCGCGTTCTCGGAGTCATACGAGGCGGAACGGGCCGGCGACTATGCCAAGGCATTCGATGTTTTGAACGGCGTCGACGGCAAGAAACCCACTTACCTGGCCGAGGTGCGGCGCGGCTGGCTTAAGTACCAGGCCGCCGATTACCAGGAAGCCCGGCGTCATTACCAGAACGCGATGCGCATCTCGCCCAAGGCCATCGAGCCGCGGCTGGGCTTCACCTTGCCGACGCTGGCGCTGGGCAAGTACGACGAGACCGAAATGGCGGTCCGCGCCATCCTGGCCATCGACCCGAGCAACTACACGGCCCGCGTGCGGCTGACGTACACCCTGCGGATGCAGGGCAAATTCCGCCAGGCGCGGGAATTGAACACGCAACTGCTGGAGTATTACCCCACCGACATCGCCATCCTGACCGAGCAGATGTTCGTCAGCGTGGCGTCGAACCAGAACGACGTGCGGGCCTTTGCCGAGCGCATTCTGACGCTCGACCCGAACAACGCGAACGCCAAGTACTATTTGACGCCCGCGACGAATACGGTCGCCAAGTGACTTGGTCAGTTGTCCGTTGTCCGTGGTTGGTTGTCAGTTGCCCGGAGCCCATCTTTCTTCCGTCATTCCCGCGCAGGCGGGAATCTAGAGGGTAACCGCAACCACTAGATTCCCGCCTGCGCGGGAATGACGGCCTGCGTGGGTGGCCCAGGTGCTTGCACCTGGGTGGCCGAAGGCCACAAGAAACCTCGAGCGCCGGCCCGAGCCGGTGGCGAGTTTCCATTTGGGTTGCGCGTGCCCATCGAGTTTCTTGTTGCTGCGCAACACCGATGGCCAAGCCATCGGTGCCACCTCAGACACGATAACGTGGTGAGACGCGCACTAGCCCAGGTTCCGTCATTCCCGCGCAGGCGGGAATCTAGGCGTGCGACGATCCAACTGGGTTCTGGCCTGCACGGGAATAACGGCCGAGATTGGCACATTTCCGGTCGATCTATCCATCGATGCCATCTGTGCAGTGACACGTGTGAGTGACGATATGACGCTGACACTTTTCCGTAGCCCAGGCGTTTACGCCTGGGGCGAACGCAAGAGTTTTCAGCATTTCAGCCCCGTTCTACGGGGCTTATCGGTGACCGCACCGCTGGGGTACGTGAAAGCCCGGTGAACCGGGCTACCGGCATTTTTCGGCGCGGCAATCCCAGGCGTGAACGCCTGGGCTACGGAAAAGAATACTCACTTCCTGACATCGATCACTAGATCGACGACTACAACGAAATTTGAAGAGCGCTCTATTTTCCTTCAACGGTCAGCAGCTTGTCCGCCGGGAACGTCTCGAGCGTCAGGTTCTTGAACTGCACTTCTTGCGGCACTTTGTTCGAGTGAAGCTGCAAACCAATCGGCGCTTCCTTGATCCGGTCAGGCTCGGGCTCGCGCCAGTCAGAAACCAGCTTGCCGTTCAGCGCAAAGCGAATCCGGTTGCCCTGGGCCAGAATCTCCATGTGGTTCCAGTCGTGCTGTTTGCCCAACGGCTTGGCCACTTCGGCGTTCTTGTGAATCATCGAGCGGCCGTACAAATCCCAAAAGCCATAGCCCGACGGGAACATCACCAGATGCCCCGCATAGGTGTACGGATCGCCCCGTTCGGGCGCCACGCGTCCCCACAGCGAAATGCCGGAGTGCATTTCCGACTCGACCAATTTGAAGTCGAACACCAGTCGGAAGTCGGTGAACTTGCGCTCGGTGAGCAGGTAGGTGCTGACGGCAATCGGGTCGGTGTTCTTACCCACGATCACGCCGCCCTGGACCGACCAATACTTCTCGTGGCCGACCCAGCCCTTCAGGTCACGCCCGTTGAATAGCTCAATCGTTTCGCTCGTTTCTGCGCGCGGCGCCACTTCGGGAGCGGCCTTGTCTTCCGCCCGAACCGCCTGGCTTTGTGACAACACGATCAATGCGATAATCAGAAACCGGTGCAGCAAGTTGAACATGAATGATTCTCCCCAGGGCGTGCGGTTTACGGACGATGAATTTGCCAGTTAACAAGCGTAGTGTCGCTTCAGACTCGCAAAAAACTAACACGTTCCCTCAGTCTATCCTCTTGCCGCGCGATCAGCGTGAAATCTGCTTGGCAAGACCGGATATGTTACTAGCGAGTATCGGATTTCCAGTAAAAAGGTCGGTAATGTTGAATTCATGCTTCAAAACCAAGTATGTCATCACTTCTTGCAGTTCATCTTCAAATCGAGGGTCGCCCATTGACTTAAACGGAATCGAAATGCCAAGAGTCAAAAGTTCGTCGCTGACTTCGATGGGAAAGAATTCGAATAAGTCGAAGTGCCTTAGTGCTTGATGGAGGACTTGCAGATCCTCGCGACCACGTTTCTCAGCGGAAAAATTGTACGCCATTGCTAGTTCGTCAAGAATTCGATTGATACGCTGACACTATGTTTAGCAGCTTCGCGAAGTATTGTTTGCCGCGCAGAATCCAAATTCTTATTGCTGACCAATTGCCCTCTCAAATCGAATCTGACCCGCTGAGAACTGCCTTTGGGTAAGTGCTTGTGAAAGTGCAATACCCTAGCAACTACAAATTTCACCACTCGGTTTCTATTTTCTTCCCCGATGAAATTCACGTTCAGGACATGCAATGCTACCCCGTTTTCGCAATCGTATCCTTCGGGAGTTGCTGTCCCCCAATCCAAATCTAGTTTCATATCATCGTTACCGAAGGGGATTATGGGGGGGGATAACCGGGACATTCTACCTTCTTGCGCAGATGCGGCCCCTGGGCTTGGAATCCTCTACTCAATCCCCAGAATCTTGAGCGCGTCGCGGTTGATTAGCGCTTCGATCGCCGCTTCGTTCAATCGCGGCAGGCCGGTGCCGACGGTCATCTGGTTGAGCGCCCTCAGCCCGTCGATCGAAGCGTTGACCGTCGTGAACGGATAGTCGCTGCCGAACAGCAGCTTGTCCCACACGCCATACTCTTGCACCAGCATCAGGCTGTGATAGAGCTGGAACGGCCGATAGTGAAGCGCGCTGATGTCGGCATAGACGTTCGGGTGCTTGCGAATCGTCACCACGCACTCGGCCTCGTACGGATGCCCCAGGTGGGCCATGATGATCCGCACCTCGGGCCAGCGGATGGCGACCGCGTCGAGGTGGCGCGGCAGGGTGCATTCGAGCGGGGCCTGCGCCACGAACGTCGTCCCGGTGTGCAGCAGCACCGGCAAGCGATGCTCGGTGGCGTATTGCCACAGCGGATCAAGCCGGGCTTCGTCGGGGCGAAACCCGGCGTACATCGGCAGCAGCTTGATGCCGCGCAGGCCGAGCGTTTCGTGCCCGTGCCACATTTCCTCTTGCCAGCCCGATTGGGTCGGATCGACCGAGAGAAAGCCAGTCAGCGTGTCGGGGTGCGCCGCGACGTAGCTGGCCACGTAGGCGTCGTCGACCCACACGCCGCTCAGCCGGGCCTTGCCGCCGAAGACCACGGTGCGTGTGCCGGGGGGCACGGTCTTTTGATATTCGTCATAGCGCACCGACAGATCGACTTCGCGACCGGCGCGCGCACGCTGAGCCTGCCGGCGAAAATCGTCGGTAAAGTGCTGGGGGTACTGCCACGTGTGGGAGTGAACGTCAACGGTCATGGTGGTGTCATCATTGTGTGAAGTGGTGCTCGCCATTCTAGAGCGACTCTCGATTCATTGTAGCGTGCGTATCTACCAAGCCGGTGGCTTTGCCACCGAAAATCGGCGGCAGAGCCGCCGGCTTGGGTAAGCAAACGATACATGCTTCTGAGAACTGCTTTAGCAAGCACGCCGCACGACGCGACTACCTCTAGCCCCCTGGGATAAATAACTCTCGGCGTCTAACATGACGTCACGAGAGGAACGGAACACACGATGGCTGTCCTGCTGCAAATCAAAGACGCTCACAAAAGCTACGGCGAGCAAGTGCTGCTCGACGGCGCTGAAACTACGATCGTCGACGACGTGAAAGTCGGCTTTGTCGGTCGCAACGGCGCCGGCAAGAGCACCCTGCTCCGCGTTTTGCTGGGAGAAGAGGAACTCGACACCGGCGAGGTGATTCGCCACCCCAAGCTGCGACTGGGCTACCTCCGACAGCACGACCCGTTCTTGCCCGGTGAATCGGCGCTCGATTTCCTGATCCGCGACAGCGGCCAGCCCGACTGGCGCTGTGGCGAGGTGGCCGGCGAGTTCGAGTTGAAAGGTTCGCTGCTCGAAGGTCCGGTCGCCAAACTCTCGGGGGGCTGGCAAACGCGCGTCAAGCTGGCGGCCTTACTGCTGCACGATCCAAACCTGTTGCTGTTGGACGAGCCGACCAACTTTCTTGACTTGCGCACCCAGATTCTGCTCGAGCACTTCCTGCGGCACTTTCAGGAGGCCTGTTTGATCGTCTCGCACGATCGCGCTTTCCTGGAAGCGACCTGCACCCACACGCTGGGGCTGGCCCGCGGTAAGTTGACGATGTTCCCCGGCAAGGTGAGTGCGTTCATCGACTATGTCCAAGGCCAGCGCGAACACGACGAGCGGAGCAACGCGTCGGTCATGGCGCGGAAGCGGCATCTTGAAGACTTCATCGCCCGCAATCGCGCCCGGGCCAGCACCGCCGCCCGCGCCCGCTCGAAGAGCAAAGAGCTAGAGAAACTTGAATTCGCTGAGGTCGAAGTCGACGACCCGACGGCGGTGATTCGCGCTCCGCAGGTCGAACCCCGCAAAGGCCCCGCCCTGCGCTGCCGCGGAGTGGCGATTGGTTACGCCGAGCGGGAAGTCGCCCGCGACATCGACCTGGAACTCGACCACGGCTGGCGCGCCGCCGTGGTGGGCGACAACGGCCAGGGGAAAACGACGTTCCTGCGTACCGTGGTTGACTCGCTGGCGCCGCTGGCCGGCGAAGTTCGCTGGGGGTACGGCTGCCAGATCGGCGTCTATGCCCAGCACGTGTATACCAGTCTGCCCGAGAATCACACGGTCCTCAGCTACCTGGAACGGATGGCCACCTCGGGCACCAAGGACCAGGTGATCTTGAACATGGCGGCGGCGCTGCTGTTCCGCGGCGATCATGTGAATAAGCCGATTTCGGTCCTCTCGGGTGGCGAGCGGGCTCGGCTATGTCTCGCGGGCCTGCTACTCGGCAGCTACAACGTCCTGGTCCTTGACGAGCCAGGAAACCATCTCGACGTCGAAACGGTCGAGGCGCTGGCCAACGCCCTGCTCGATTACCAAGGGACGGTGGTGTTTACGAGCCACGATCGGCACTTCATGAAGCGCGTGGCCACGTGCATCGTCGAAGTCCGCGATGGCCATGTGACCAATTACCGGGGCGACTACGAGGCGTATCTCTACTCGGTCAACCAGGAAATCGAAGCCGGCGAGCGCGAGGCAGCCGCCGCCAAAGCCAAGTCCAAGCCAGCCACCGCGCCGAAGAGCGCCGCCAAGCCGGCCGGCAAGCCGCGCCGCAGCGAGCGCGACGTGCGCAAGGAAATCACGAACCTCGAGCGGAACATCGCCAAACTGGACGAGCAGAAGAAAGACATCAACGCCCGGCTGATGAACTCGACCGACGCCGCCGAAGCGCTCCGGCTGCATCAAGAGCTGACCGCCATCGGCCAGCAATTGTCGACCGCCGAGGAACGCTGGCTGGAACTGCAAGCCGAAGTCGAGGGGAACGAATAGGCAAGTCCGCCAAAGCGCAGGACAGCGCGAGTTAGAGCAGCTCTCAGGGGACTGAAGCGGGGGTGGCACGTCCCAAGCGCAGCGCAGGGCGTGGGGTATCGTTAATCAAATATCGGGACCGGTACGTGCTTCCCCACGCCCGAAGGACGGGCGTGCCACCCAGAGGCTAGAACGTGGCAAGAAGCGCTCTAGCTTGCTATTTCCCGCGCGGGTCTTCCTTGAACCGGAACGGCGGGTCGCCGGTCAGGTCGCTGCTCGTGAATGTTGGGCACCAGTAGCGCTCGACGTGGCCGATCATCAGGTCGGTCCCTTCAAAGTGGCTGACGTGCGGCGACATTTCGTGGTTGTACATCGTGTCGGTCATGTCGCGGACCAGGGCCACGTTCTTGCCCAGCTTGACCATCTGGCGAATGGCGAACGGCCGCCCCAGGACGCACATGTTCAAATGGACGCCGCAGAGCACCACGTTGTCGATGCCTTGCGCCGTCAGCAGGTTCCAAGTCTCTTGCCCGTTGTCGGTCAGCGCGTCGCCGGTGTCGATCTTGAGCGTGTCGATCTCGCGTTTCCAAGGATGCCCCTGCGCGCACTTTTTGGCACAGTCGCAACCCATGTCAGAATCGTCGATCGGAATGGCCGGCTCGCGCTGCGGATCGGGATAGCACCAGGCGGTTCCCCAACGCTCGAGCTTCGACAGCTCGATCGGCGGCTTGCTGTACGGCGCCGACAGCGCGATCAACCGCGCCGGCGAGTCCTTGTAGAAGTCCATGCACGAGCTCGGCGCGTGAATGATCAGGCAGCCCTTATCGCGGGCTTTGCCGATCATCCGGTTCATCGGCCCGGCCAACTCGACCACGCGATCGGCCGCTCCCTGGCACCAGTGGGCGTCCCACATATCGCAGACAATGAACGCCGTCTTCAACGGATCCCAGACGACCTTCTTCTCGACGATTTCCGACTTGGCCTCGGCGTTCATCCCGCCGGTGCGCGAGCGCAGATGCAGATTCAACATGGCGGGATCCTGTGCCGTGGCAAGTGACGTGAAGGCGAGCATAAATCCCAACGAGTAGATCGCGGCGCGCATGATAGCTCTCTCTACCAAGTCCAACGGGAAATGCAAAACCCAGGGGGCGAAACCCCTGGGCTTGTGGTTGTCAGTTAGGAAACCGCTGCAACGCCGGCGGCGATTACGTAATCGCGTACTTCTTCCGCTGCTCGCGGCGCAGCCAGCCGTTCGCCTCGTCGTCGCCGACGAACAGCTCGGTTTCCGGGTTCCACTTTAGCGGACGACGGAGCCGAATGGAAATATTCCCCAGATGACACGTCGTCGCCACCCGGTGCTGGCTTTCCAGGTCCGAAATGGGCGTCTTGCGGGCCTTCACGCAGTCGAAGAAGTTCCCCATGTGATTGACAATGGCGTCGAGCTTGCCCGTCCGCTCGGGACGTTCGCGGTTGTCAAAGCCGTAGAGCTTGAACTGCTCGTGCGGCAGCGGGTTGTCTTTCAACTCGTCAACGGCCTTGCCGGCCACGGTGCCGCGGTTGACGAAGATTCGCCCCTGGTCCCCTTCGAACAAGATGCCCGCCCGCCCGTCGCAGCGAATCTTCAAGGTCACATCGCCAGCGTACTTGTAGTCGACCTGGAACGTCGGCGGCACGTTGTAGCTGTTTGGATCGTTGGGCAACACGTCGGCATAGCCGTTGATCTCGAGTGGCCCGGACGAGTCGCAACCGATCCCCCAGTGGGCGATGTCGATGCCGTGCGCGCCCCAGTCGGTAAGCTGGCCGCCGGAGTATTCATACCACCAGCGGAAGGTGTAGTGGCAGCGCTCGCGAATGTACGGGACGTCGGGCGTCTGACCCTGCCACATGTCCCAGTTCAGGTTCGCGTAGGGCTTGGTCACCTCGAACGGCCCCCCGACTGGGTTTGGGCTGGTCGTGACGGTCACGGTGTGCAACTTGCCGACGCGACCGGCGCGGACCAGCTCGCAAGCCAGGCGGAACTTCCAATCGCTCCGCTGCCACGTGCCGACCTGCACCACGCGCCCCGTTTCCTTGACGACCTTACGCAGCAGCTTCCCTTCGTCAACCGTCAGCGTGATCGGCTTTTCGCAATAGACGTCTTTGCCGGCGCGGCAGGCGTCGATAACCATCTTGGTGTGCCAATGGTCAGGCGTGGCGATCAGCACCACGTCGACATCTTTCCGGTCCAGTAGCTTGCGATAATCCTCGACCAGCGTGCCGCCGAACGAGGCGATCGCCTGGCCGCCGATGTCCTTATCGACGTCGGCAATGCAGACCACGTCCCCGTGGGGCAACGACTGGCGCGTGATCACCGAACCTTGATAGCGCAGGCCAATCGAGCCAATGCCAAAGCGGTCATTTTTCGACTTGGGCAAGCTGGCGTCGGCGCCAAAGGCGGGCCAACTCATGAAGTAGGGCGTCGCCGCGCCGGCGGCCGCGGCCAACGTGGAACCGAGAAATTGGCGACGATTGGCGGGCGAGTGCTTGGTCATGGGACGTGACTCCTACAGCGGAGGATGAATATCGGGGGAAGGGTTACGGGCGGGATTCGGCGCGGCTATTTCTTCTTGGCGCGGGCGGCTTCGAGCAGCTTGATCCACGGCCCCATGTAGTACCCGTGGTCGTGAAACGTGCGGCCGCTGACCAGATTGCCATCGACGACGCACGCTTCATTCACAAACGTGCCGCCGCAAACTTCCAGGTCGAACTTGCACTTGGGCACGGTGGCCATTCGCCGCCCCTTCACACAGCCGGCCCGGGCGGGGATTTCCACGCCGTGACAGACGCTGGCGATCGGCAGGTTATGCTCGAAGAAGTACCGGGTGACCCGCAACAGATCTTCGTCTTCGCGAATGTATTCCGGCGCGCGGCCGCCCGAGAAGAAGATGCCGGCGTACTGTTCGGGGCGGATGTCCTTGAAGGCGATCTTGGCTTCGATCTGATAGCCTTCCCACTCGCGGGTGATGGTCCAACCGGGCCGGACCTCGTGCATCACCATTTGGAACTTGCGGGCCTCGGGGCCGGCGACGACCGGCTCGAAGCCAGCTTCCTGTAGACGGTAGTACGGATACAGCGTGTCGACCGTTTCGGTCGCATCGCCGACGATGATCAGAACTTTTTCCATGACTGAAGGGCTCGCGTGGATGAAGTAGCGTGACTGGCGCGCTCGATGGCGTTTCGATCTAGGCTATCGCGAAACACTCGGAAGGACATTCCGATATTGCGGAAACTCATTCCGATATTTTGTCACGGCGAGCGGCAGCCCGATAGCCCCCCGGCGGCGTCTGGAATTGCCGCTTGAACGCCTCGTTGAAGTACGAAGCCCGCGAAAAGCCCGACCGCCGCGAGATTTCGACGAGCGACAGCTCCGTCTCAATGAGCAGCCGCCGCGCGTGGTCGAGGCGAATCCTCAGCACCTCGTCATGCGGCGAGCGTCCCAGCGCCGCGCGCAGGCCACGCTCCAATCGGCTGCGCGACACCGGCACCGCGCGCAACAACTCGGGCACGCCCAGCCCCTGGCAGGCGTGCTCGCGAATCCAGCGCAAAGCCGCCGCCAGTTCCGCGTCGTCCATCGCCACAATGTCACTCGAAGCGCGGACCCGCACCCCCAGCGGCGGAATCAACTGGGTGCGCGGCACGCGCTGGCCGCGCATCAGGCGATGCAACGCCTGGGCCGCCGTATAGCCATTGCGGACGGCATCGAACGCCATGCTCGACAACGGCGGCGTCGCCATCGAGCAGAGCGACTCATCGTTTTCGACGCCGACCACCGCCGCTTGTTCCGGCACCGAGACGCTGGCGCGCTGACAGGCATCCAATAGCCAAAAGCCCAATTGATCGGTACAGGCCATGATGCCGACCGGCTTGTCGAGCCCGGCCACCCAGCGGACCAGGGCGTCTTGCTGGCGCTCCCACTGGGCAGGCTGCTCGCGGCTGCCGGCCTGGAACACCTGGCACGGAAAGCCGGCCGCGCGCAACGTGGCGATGAAGTTCTCGTTCCGTTCGACGAAGTACGATTCGGTGTTCAGCGCGTAGAGGCCGAACTGGCGGAAGCCGCGTTCGAGTAGGTGTTCAGCGATCAGCCGGCCAATGGCGCGATTGCCGACGCCCACGAACGGAAAGCGGTGGCGCAGCCGAGTGGCCCGCAGTTCGACCGCCGGCACGCCGGTGGCTTCGATGGCGTTGGCCACCGACTGGCTAACCGTGCGGGTGATGATGCCATCGCCGCGCCACCCGGCCAGCCATGACGGCGGCCGCGATTCGAGCGACCGCAGTTCCATGAACACCGACCAGGGACCGTGCTCGGCAATGTACTGATGAATGCCGCGCAGCATGTCGCGTGCGAATGAGCGCGAGGTTTCGATCAGCAGCGCCACGTGGGGCAACGACTTGGTTTTCTTGGCGCGTGCCACGCTCGCTGCTTTCTGCGTGCGGTTTTCGCCAGCCGGAAGGCGAAGCTTGCCCCCTCGCGAATCGCCGGGACGACCTCATGACTCAACGTCGGGGTATGCGGCACGCTGGCCTAGACCGTCTTCTTTAGCGCGGCGATATTCATGGTGAAGCGATTCTGGCTCGATTCATTCCGCTCGCCACGAGTGGGAGAGTAGTCGTAAACCTCGACGGTCGTGCCATCGGGCCGGAACTCGAGCAGCCGCAGCCAACCATCGCCGCCGTTGGGCTTCATCTGGAAATTGACCAGACATTGATGCACGTTGCGTCCCGCGGCGGTCGGCGTGACGGTTCGCCCCAGTCCGTCATTCAGCACGTGACCGTTGAGCGTGAGGATGAAGTTCTCCTGCTTGCCCACCAGCTTTTGCCACAACTCTTCTCCGTCGTTGATGTCCGTCGAATGCGCGGCCAGCGGATACGAGTGCGGATTCCACTTTTGATCCTTGCCGCGCTGGACCCAATCGTAGCGCGTCTCGTCATAATACATATAGGCGTGCGTGATCAGGATGGCCTGCCGATCGCGATGTCGGGCAGCCACTTCGTTGGCCCACCGGATGACGTCGCCGCGCGGGCCGAATTCCAGCGACAAGACCAGGAAATCGCGCCCGCCGGCCGAGAACAAGTAATAGCTGTTATCCAGCCGCTCGGCCGCACGGTCATAGATGCCGCCAAAGCCGCGCTGCGCGCGGAGTTTGTCCGCGGGGAAATACTGCTGAAACTGGGTTGAGCGCTGGTCGCACTTTCCTTGCTCGCCGTAATCGTGATTGCCGAGCGTCATGAAATAGGGCACGGCGCCGTCCAGCTTGCTCATGGCGCTGGCAGCCACTTCCCACTCGGGCGCAGTATTGTGATTGGTCACGTCACCCAGATGCAGCACACAGGCGATGTTTCGCCGCTGGCGGTTCGCGACGATCCACTCGGTCTGGGCATGGAACTGCTCGGGATACTTCTCGCTGTAGTGCTGGGTGTCGGGCAGCACCGCGACGGTAAACGAACCTTCCGTCAGCGCGGGAGGCTCGCCCGGAATCAGCACGGCATCGGCGTAGGGATCAATCTTCGGCTTGGCCGCCGGTTCGGCCCCGCGTAGTACATTCGCGTCGAGCGCACCCAGCGATGGCGCCAGGGCCAGACCAGCGCCATACCGCAGCACTTGCCGACGAGTGGGTCGAAACATGACAAAGCTCCTCAGGAAGGGAGAATGGCGAGTCGTTAACCGAGGTGCGCAGGCCTGGTATGATTGGACATTAACGACCACGTCTGTGAGGAGCAAGTATGCATGTTGCCCAAATCGGCGGCGCCATGGCGCGATGGTACCCGCCCGACCTTACGCCTCTCGCCCGGCAGCACAGCCAATTGTGATTCAATAGCAAGTTTTGAGGCCCGGTAAATCACGTGTAAGCTTGGTTGCGCTGCTTCCGCGGATTCACGACACTTCGTTCGTCAAACAACAACCCACTCGGAACGAGTCAGACTCTTTCACGGGAGTACCCCCATGCCACGACGCGCCGCCACGCTTCACCGTCGTAGTTTCTTGCAGGCCTCGGCTGGCGCGGCACTGGCCGCAGCCGCGCTCCGCCCCGCGACGTTGCGCGCGGCCGAGAAGGCCGGCCCGGCCAGCGAGCGGATTCGCGTCGGCGCGATCGGCGTTGGCAATCGCGCCAAGTTGCTGCTTGAACAGTTGCCCGAGGGAGCCCAAATCGTCGCGTTGTCTGATTGCAACGTGCCGCGGGCCGAGGCGTTCAAAGCGGCCAAGCAAGGCGACTGGCCCATCGTGGCCGACTATCGCCAATTGCTCGACCGCCAGGATATCGACGCCGTGATCGTCGGCACCGGCGAGTTCCAGCGCGTGCTGCCGTGCATTCACGCCCTGCAGGCCGGCAAGGATGTCTACGCCGAGAAGCCCCTGTCGCTGTACGTGCAAGAAGGGCGCGCGCTGGCCGACGCCGTGCGGCACTATGGCCGCGTGCTGCAAGTCGGCTCGCAGCAGCGCTCGATGGCCATCAACCGGTTGGCCTGTGAATTTGTCCGTAACGGTGGCTTGGGCAAGCTGCTGGAAGTTCGTGCGGTGAATTACCCAGGGCCGGCCGCCGCGCCCGAGCCGGCGCCGGCCGAGGAGCCCGTCACGGCCGGGCTCGACTGGAGCATGTGGCTCAACCAGTCGGTCATGCGTCCGTTCAACAAGAAGTGGCTGGGCTGGATGGCCTGGCGTGATTTCTCGGGAGGCCAAATGACCAACTGGGGCGCGCACGGCGTCGACCAGATTCAATGGGCGCTCGGCGCCGACGGCGCTGGCCCGGTGGAAATCTGGCCTCTGAGCGAAGGCTCACACGGGCAAGTGGCCATGCGCTATGCCAACGACGTCGAGGTGAAGTTTATCCTCGATCGCGGGCCGATGGGGGGCGCGGTTTTCGTCGGCGAGCGCGGCAAGCTGGAAATCAACCGCAACAAGGTCGTCTCGAACCCGCCCGAGATCGCCGCGGAAATCCTCAAATCGGTCGACGTCGCCGCGGAAGAAAAGAAGTGGAGTGACCAGACAGCCCTCTGGCAGGCCCGGGCGCACCTGCAAGATTGGCTCGACTGTATCTGCAGTCGCAAGTTGCCGGTGGCCGACGTCGAAATCGGCCATCGCTCGATCACGACGTGCCACCTGGCGAACATCGCCCGCGAGGCGGGGCGTCGACTCCAGTGGGACGCGAAAGCCGAGAAGTTCGTCGGCGATCCCCAGGCCGACGCCATGCTGGTTCGCGAACGCCGCGCGGGGTTTGAGCTGCCGAAGATTGGCTAGCGCATCGATCGCGGCGAATGAAGCGGGGTGTGTCGCCTAACTCGACGACGTATGCAACTGCTTGGCGACCTTCTGGAACGTGCTTTTGGACCTGGTGCCAATCGACCGAACCGCGGTCATGCAGACGACGACGATCAAGGCCAGCATCACCGCGTACTCGACGGCCGTGGGGCCGTCATCACGGCGCAAGAACTGCCAACCCTTTTGCCACAGCGCTTTCATGTTCGGTTTCCCAAAGCAAAAACTAGAAGGCTTGGAAGGTCGATTACGTTGGGCCCCCACAACATTCGCCACTCGCGACGAACCGCCTTCGGCCGAGCGATCCTTACGTGCTCAGTTGACACGCAACGGTAGATTACGACTTGGCAAAGTCCAAACATTCCGTGCGATTGGACATTCTGTCACACGCTTCACTCCCCATCGATGGCACCACACCGTCATTCGTGTATTTCGGAATTCGTTCAGCCCTCTTAATCGATACGCCCCGGTCTCGGGGCGAGACGGCCGTGGACAAGTTGGCACGTCTCGGGCAAATCGAGTAGGCTAACGATCGTTTTGCCTTGAGGGGTGAATCATGGACGGTGATGGACTGCTCGGTCGGCTGACGCGGCGGCGATTGCTTCAGGTCGGTAGCTTGAGCGTGGCGGGGCTGTCGTTGCCGCGGCTGTTGGCTGCCGATGCGCAGCGCAACGCGGCGGCCCCTGCGCAACAAGCCGACGCCTGCATTGTGATCTTCCTGAACGGCGGCCCCAGTCATCTCGACATGTGGGACATGAAGCCGCAGGCCACCGAGGGGATTCGCGGCGAGTTTCAGCCGATCGCGTCGTCGCTCGCGGGCGCGCCGATCAGCGAGCATCTGCCGCTTTCGGCGCGGCACATGCACCGCTGCACGCTGATTCGCTCGATGCACCACAGCGTGAACAACTCGCACGCCGCGGCCGTCTACACCAGCATCACCGGTCACGACCGCGGCGACGCCAACCGGCTAGTCGGGGCCGAATCGGACGACCAGCCCACGATCGGCTCGGCGCTCACCTATCTGCGGCCACCGGCGAACGGGCGGGTACCGCACGTCTGTCTGCCCTACATCACCAAGGAAGGGGCCAAGGGGCCGCCGCAACCAGGGTTTTATGGCGGGCTGTTGGGCAAGTCATACGATCCGCTGTTCATCTTGAACGATCCGAACGCCGACGGCTTCTCGGTCCCCGAGCTGGCACTGCGCGACGATGTGACTCAGCCGCGTTTGAACGACCGCCGCCATTTGCTGGCGTCGCTGGCCGAGTCGTTCGTCGAACCGCGGCGCAATGCGGCCCTGGAAAACGTCTCGGGCTTTCAGCAGCGGGCGTTTGATCTGCTGACTTCCAATGCCGCGCAGCATGCGCTTGATATTGCCGCCGAGACGCCCGAGGTCCGCGAGCGCTACGGCCGCAACATCTACGGGCAAAGCGTGCTGCTAGCTCGCCGACTGATCGAGGCCGGCACGCGGCTGGCCACCATCTCGTGGGCCCCTGACGCCAACGCCACGTGGGATACGCACGGCAACAACTTCGTTAAGCTCAAGGAAACGCTGCTGCCGCAGTTCGATCGGGCCTTTGCCTCGCTGTTGACCGACTTGGTCGAGCGCCATTTGCTGGACCGCACGATCGTGGCGGTGCTTGGCGACTTTGGCCGCTCGCCGCGGGTTAACAAGGCTGCTGGCCGCGACCACTGGAACAACTGTTATAGTGTCCTCTTGGCCGGGGGCGGCTTTGGCAAAGGTGTCGTGTACGGCGCGAGCGATTCAACCGGCGCACTACCGGCGCAGAACCCCACGCGCCCTGGCGACGTGATTGCCACGCTTTATCACCTGCTAGGCATTTCGCCCGCCGAAGTAATTCACGATCGCCTCGGACGACCGCACCGCCTGGTCCCCGAAGGGGAAGTGATACCAGCCTTGCTGGCGTGAGTGGGCTTGCCTGCTCTTTTGCGCGAGCGCGCTCGACGACTTCGATTCGCCGCTCGCTGTTATCACCCGCTAGCGGCGCAAGCTTGCCGCCGCGCTTCGCGCAGAGAATCTTTGAGCCATCAAAACCTTTAGTTTCGTTAATTACAAATTGGTGAGCGGTCGATGTCGAAAGAGGGACGTAATGAAGAGTCCTTCTCTCGGATCAATCGTTGATGCTGAACCGCGCGGCACGATGGAAAATCAGCTTGGCTGTCGCGCTCGCGCTGTTGGCGCGCGGCGCGAGTCTTTGCGCGCAGCCTCCCACCGAGCTGGAATTGTTCGAACGTCCTGCGTCGTCGCTCGGCCCCGAAATTGGCGCTTCGGGCACCAGCGCCCTCGAGCCCGGCGCTGGCATGGTCGGCGGCCGCGTGGGCTCGGCCGTCGGTCGAGTACCGATGACCGTGGCCCAGCCAGGTGGCTGGAATCGCATCTCGCAGTCGCAAGCCGAAGTCCTGCCAGCCCCCAGCTTGCGCGCCGCCGAGGCTCCGGCTTACGGCCCGCTGGAGATTCCGACTCAAACGGGGGACGAAGGCCCAGCCGGCGGGCTGACCCTGGACGAAGCGATTGAGATTCTGGTCCGCGAGAACCTGGATCTGCGGGCCAAGCAGCTCGAACTTCCCCAAGCTGATGCTGACATCCTGACGGCCAGTCTGCGGGCCAACCCGTTGATGTTCGCCGACGCGCAACTGGTTCCCTACGGTTCGTTCGATCCGGTCGAGCGCCCCGGCGGCCAGACGCAATATGACGTGAACCTTTCGCTGCCGCTCGACGTCACCCAAAAGCGCCGCGCGCGAACGGTGGTCGCCGTCCAGGCCAAACGAGTGCTGCACGCTCAGTATCAAGACGCCGTCCGCTTGGCGATCGATAACCTGTACACCGCCTATGTCGATGTGCTGGCGGCCCGCGAGACGGTTCGCTTTGCCCAAGCCAGCATCACCGGGCTGGACAAACTGCTGGCCGCGGCCAAGGCCCAGGAGCGGCAGACCATCAAGTCGCGCACCGAAGTCAACCAACTGCTCATCCAGCGCGACGCCGCCGGCTTGGGACTGCTCGAAGCCGAAGCAGCTTTGCAGAACGCCAAACGTGCGCTGGCGCTGCAACTGAACGCGGTCACGCTCGACGCAGCGGCGCTCGAAGTGCGCGGCAATCTGCACCTGAAATCGCCGACGCCGCTGGTGCGCGAAGAGCTGGTGTCGCTGGCCACGACGGTGCGACCCGATTTGGCGGCCTATCGATTGGGCCTGGGTCGCGCCGCGGCCGACGCCCAATTGGCCCGAGCCAATCGGATGCAAGACGTCTATGTCGTCTACCAGCCGTTCACCGTGCAGGACAATCGCCAATACGGTAACGGCACGCCGAACACCACTAGTTGGGCGGCGGGCGTGACGATGAACGTGCCGCTGTTCGATCGGAACCAAGGGAACATCCGCCGCGCGCAAATCAACCAGACCCAATCGGTCATCGAGCTGCGGGCCCTCGAGCGGCAAGTGACCTTGGAAGTCGAGCAAGCATTCCAGAACTTCCAGACCACACAAACGACGATCGAACGGCTGGAACAGGCACTGCTCCCCGCGGCGCGGCAGGTGCTCGACGCGAACTTGCAGCTTTACCAGCAAGGCGAGACGAGCATGTTCAACTATCTGGCCGCTCAGCGCGAGTACAACGAGCTGGTGCGCCAGTACCGCGATGCACTGGTGGCCCATCGCCGCAGCATGCTAACGCTGAACACCGTCGTCGGACAGCGCATGCTCCCCTAGCGGCCGTCGGCGCCGCCGGCGGGTTGCGCCGCCAGCGACGCCTGCGAGGGGCGCTCGACGGGACGATTCTCCGCTAACCGGCGAAACTCGACCGTCACCGGCAAGTGACAACGCAGCGGCTCGCCGCTGTTCTTCACCCGCAGCGTGACGGGAATCTTGCCCGACGTGCGATTGGCCGCCGGCGCGGCAAAGACGAATTGAGCCGGCCACACGGTGCCCAACTCGCCAAGTCGCACTTCGATCGGCTGGCTCAGATCGACCTGGCTCAATTGCTTGGGCGTCAGTTCGACCTGCACGTCGACTTCACGCAGATCGACCAGTTCGCCCCAGACCTTGGTGCCGGCCCGGCTGACCGTGCCAGGGGTTACATCGAGCCAGCAGACGATGCCATCGATCGACGCATAAACAACGTAGTGTTCCAACTCGGCTTCGACCGCTTCGAGCTCGGCTTCGGCGGCTTTGAGACTGGCCGCGGCTTCGGCGATTTCCAGCTCAATCGGCTGCTTGAGCAGGTAATCAAGCCGGGCTTGAGCCGCTTGCTGATCAGCGATGGCCCGCAAGGTTGTCGTCTGTTGCTCGATGAGTTGCCGCTCGCTGATCGCTTCTTGCGAGCGCAGGGTGGTCAGCCGCTCGAGATAGGCCTGCGAAGCGCGGGTGTGAATCTGCGCGCTTTCCAGTTCGGCCTTGGCTTGTGCGCGCTCTTCGCCGCGGGGCATGGCGCGCAAGCGGGCCAGCGCCGCCGTCAGTTCCGTCACCTCGGCCCGATGGGCGCGGACATCGGCCTCGGGCTCATCGGCGTCGAGTTCCACCAGCGGGTCGCCGACGCGAACCTGGTCGCCTGGCTTGACGTAAACCTTGGTTACCGGGTGCATAACCGTGGCGGCGATTTCCGAGACGCGCCCCGGCGCTGGCAGACTGGTCCCCGAGACAATCAACGTCTGGGCCGACGGGGCGGGTGTGGCGGCCCCGGGTTCGGCGGCGGCCGCGCTTGCCACCAGCGACCACTCCGCCGACTGCCGCCCACACCCAGCCGCGATGAACAGTAGCCCCACCAGCCAAGTCGCCCGACGCATGATAACACTTCGACGAAAACACCCAGGAATTGCCACGAATCGTCGTCATTGTGCCAGCTTTTATGACTAATGCAATCAATATTTTTGAACATTCAAAATCTTGTTTTTGCACGATCACTTAATAGATTTTGGCAATTCAACTTGCGTCAATCGAATGGGCTCGCCGAAAGTCTCCGCCTCGACGGCTGCTGGCATCGAGCTAGCCAGGCGAGAAGCCGGTGAAGAATGCTACGTCCCCAGCTTGGAGAGTGCGGAACCGCTCACTTTCCGTCATTCCCGCGCAGGCGGGCATGACGCCCTATCGTAAATCTTCCTCACCTAACTCGCGAATCACGCGGCACGGGTTGCCGGCGGCAAAGACGCCCGACGGAATCGATCGCGTCACGACGCTGCCGGCACCGATTACCGACTTGTCGCCAATCGTCACGCCAGGGCAGACGATCGCGCCGCCGCCGACCCAAACATTGGCCCCAATTGCGATCGGCTTGCCGTACTCTTGCTTGCGGCGCAACTCGGCGTTCATCGGGTGCATGGCGGTGTAAAGCTGCACGGCCGGCCCGAACTTGGTGTAGTCGCCGATCTGCACCGAGCAGACATCGAGCACGATGCAATTGAAGTTGAAGAAGACCCGCTCGCCAAGCTCGATATGCGTGCCATAGTCGCAATAGAACGGCGGCTGCATATAGACCGACTCGCCACCCTGGCCGAACAGCTCGATCAGAATCTGGCGGCGGACGGCCTGGTCGCGCTCGTGCGAGGCGTTCAAGGACTGGCAAAGATCGCGTGCCCGCTCGCGCATGGCGCAAAGCTCGGCGTCGAGCGAATCGTACATTTCGCCGGCCAGCATCTTTTCCCGCTCGGTCGCCATAACGCACCGCTGATTAAGCATTGGCCGGCAAGCTGCGCGGCCCTGCCGTCATTCTACGCCCCTGCGGCGACCAATGAATCACCGCCACGAACACGAATGACGGGAGGAGCTATTTCGACGAAGAACTCGTCGCGGGCTGCTTACCTTGGCATTCCCGGCTTTGCCAGCAAGAAAGCAATCAATGTCGTGGCAGCGCCACCAACTTCTTGTCGATCTCCGCCAGTTTCAGCCGCACGCTGACAATGTACGGCGATTCCCCGGCGGTCCAGTGCCCATAGGTCGTCGTGACGATCGTATCGTCAGGCAGAACTTCGAGGCCAGGGTACGCACAATCCACCGTTTTGTGATTCTTCATCAGCCGCACGCGACACGTTCCCTCACGGCCGGCGGTGATGTCTTCGTACCGGCCCACCCACGCCACCCAGTCCCCCTTCGTGGTGCTCGCTCGGGTCGTGTCGCGAAAGGTGACAAACAGCCGACCGTCGGCGGTGTATCGGCCGACATGGCGATCGCCGGTCAGTGCCGCCGGCAGTTCTCTCGGCGGGGACCAAGACTGGCCTTCGTCGTCGGACACGATCACAAACGAGTTGTACTGCCGACTGTTTTCACGCAGCAGAACCGCGAGCTGTTTGCCATCGGGCGAACGGATGATGCCCGGCTCGCAGAGGTGGGCCGAGGCATGCGTGGCAATCGCGCGTGGCGCGCTCCAGGTCAAGCCACCGTCGGACGAGGTCGTCGCATAGACCGTAAACACGGGCGGCGATTTCGCCTTACCACCGGCGACAAAATAGCGACCATCGTCGTGAAACAGGGCCAGGTAGTCGCCCAATTGCAATCGTTCGACAGCCCCCATCGCCACGATCCCGCCAAAGTCGCCAACCGGCTTGAGTTCGCTCCAACTCACGCCATCGTTTTCCGACACCGCCATGCGGATCGGATACAAGCCCGAGAACATGATCAATCGTTTGGTGCCCTGGCGATCCACCACACGGTGGATGGTGGGAGTTTCCAGCGAGGTATCCCAACTGGCGGGCGTGGGTTGTCGCGCCGACCAGGTCAGGCCGGCATCGGTGGATCGTTTCAGAACGATCGGGCCGCGCCCGTGCCCCTTGGGATAGACAATCAGCATCGTGCGGTTGTCTTCCAGCAACACGGTCGTCGGGTGCCCGAGATACTGCCCCGGTTCACGATCGACGATCACCCGCCGCTGGGGCTCGTCGGCCAAATCAGCCAACGGAATCGTGTAGCCGGGCTCGGCGGCGACGGCGAATCGGGCTGTGCAACAAGTAAGTACGCAAGCTAAAGCGATTCGCGACGATGTATGGCGAGGCAGGACAAGCATAGTGTGGCTCTGCTTGCGGTGGTTTATCGGATCACTGGCACGATCTTACTCATCGAAGACGTTGCAGCGGTTCATTCATAGTGCATTGCCCAGGTGAGGTAACCTCTTCTCGCAGCCTCTTCATAAATCAATTGGCCGAGGCGGGGATCGAACCCGCACGTCCCTTACGGGACACGGGATTTTAAGTCCCGTGCGTCTGCCTGTTCCGCCACTCGGCCTGATTATTCGATCAATCTAATCGCACACGCGGAGCGCGCCTGATGCGCCGCCTTCGTTCATGGTACGCACGGGTGCGTACCCGGAAAATGAAGTCTCTGCACGAAGAACTAAGACTCCGCGTGGTTCATTTCCGCCCGCATTAGTGTCCGGCGGTGGTTTCCTGGCGTCAAGTGATGCGTGACAGCGACGATTTATCGGCGCTGATTCTGTGATGATTGTCGACCTTGTTCGGCGCGCTGGCTCGATGGCCCCCGGTCGTTGACCGGGGGCTAATGGCGTGGCGCGCATTGTTGAAGAAAACAACGCGACTCGCTGTAACTTGAATGGCCGTCAACACTGCCATGCGATTGCATGGGGTGGCCCAGACAACTTGCTTGTCTGGGCGGCGCAGCCGCAAGAGGGACTGGGATATTTACCCTTCGACCTCTTGTCGCTGCGCGACACCGACAACCAGTTGTCGGTGCTACCCTCTTGCGTCGAGCACGCTCATTTCACTTTAGCCCCCGGTCAATGACCGGGGGCCTTCGAACATCGGGCACTTGCGACGCTCTAATCGCTTTGCCCGCACCGCGAGAATCGTCCGCCAAATCGCCGTTGCACGCCGCTCCACCGCGTTGCAACCGGGGGGTGGCGACGTATAATGCCGCCGTGAGTTAAACGAGGCAATTTACGCACCACGGGGTCTCCGCGGGGCAGCGAGGAAATTTCGATGATGTCCGAGTCCGGCGAGCCCCAATCCATCGCCCCCCAGGAAACATCGGCCGAGGCCGAAGGCTCGTGCGGCAGCCGCTGCTGGGCGTCGGTGCTGCTGATCGGACGGGCGGCCCGGCTGGGGCTGCGGTCGCGGCTGTTCATGCCGGCGGCGGCGGGAGTGTTCCTGACGTTCCTGGGCTGGTGGTGCATCGCCTGGATGTTCTCGGGGACCGATGACCCGTATTTGAAAGCGGCGCTGCAGCCCTATGCCCATTGCCCGCTCAGCAGCGGTTGCATGGTGCAAGAGCCGATCGACACACGCACCATGAACCAGGTGCTTGCCGATCAGTTCCAGCGCGAACTGGCCCGTGATATGCAATCCAATGGCGCATTCACTCCGTCGATGCGCCTGACCACGATTACCAACGCGCCGAACGTGTGGGCCACCCTGTCGCGGCCAGTGCGCGACGCGTTCAGCCTGCAAGCCGGTTTTCAGACCCTGGCGTTTAGCATTCTGGCCCTGGCCTGGGCCAGCGCGGTCTGGGCGCTGGTCGGCGGCGCGATCTGCCGCATGGCGGCGCTGGAACTCGCACGCGAAGAAAAAATCTCCTGGGGCCAGGCCATGGGGCATGCCCTGGGCCGCTGGCGTTCGCTGTTTGCCGCGCCGTTGTTCCCGCTGGTCGGCGTGCTGTTGTTCGCGCTGCCGATGGCGGTGGTTGGGTTGCTGGGGCGGACGAACATCGGTGGGTTGCTGTTGGCGATCGTGTGGCCGGTTTATCTACTGGCCGGTTTCTTGCTGGCGATCTTTGTGATCGGGCTGTGGTTCGGCTGGCCGTTGATGATTGCCGCCATCAGCACCGAATCGAGCGACAGCTTCGACGGCCTGAGCCGATCGTTCTCGTATGTCTTTCAGCGCTCGGTAACGCTCCTTGGTTACGTAGCCGTCGCGGTGGTGTTCAATCTGTTGGCGGGGATCGCGGCGTTGTTCTTTTCCGAGATGGTGATCTATCTGTCAACTTGGGCAGCCAGTTGGGGAACCGGCGGCGGCCCCAGCGAGCTGACGCCTGTCGGCGAATGGGGAAAGCGAATCACCTGGTTCTGGAATTCGCTGGTGCGGCTGTTGGCGACTGGCGCGGTCTATGCCACGTTCTGGACCTCGGCCACGGCGATCTATTTCCTGTTGCGGCGCGACGTCGACGGCACCGAGTTGGACGACGTCTACACCGACGAAGGGCCGAACGCCTACGGCCTGCCCCCCTTGCGCAAGAATGACAAGGGCCAGGTCGAAGTCGCCGAGCCGACCGACGCTGGCCCCGGCGCGGTCGCCGACGGCTGAGCGCAAGTTCGGTCCTGGCATTCACCTCTCCCTTTAAGGGAGAGGTCGCTGAGCGCAGCGAAGCGGGTGAGGGTAAAAGCGTTGCAGGCCTATCGACTCCGGCTTACAACGGACAGTCACCAACCCCAAGCGTATCGGCCCGCGGCGCGTTTACCCTCCCCCCTGCCCCTCCCTGACAGGGAGGGGTGTTTGTCGCGCACGCCTCGTACGTTGTTAGCCGCGCCGAGCCTTTGACGAATCGCGCAACTCATCCTCAAACAAGGTCACGCCGCCATGAGCAAAGTTCGTGCAGCAGTCATCGGCTCGACCGGACGCGGCAACTATGGTCACGGGCTCGACGTCGCCTGGCTCGATGTCCCCAACGTCGAATTGGTGGCCGTAGCCGACGACAACCCGACCGGACTGGCGGCTGAGGCCAAGAAGCTGAAGGTTGAGCAAGCGTTCACCGACTATCGCAAGCTGCTCGACGAGGTGAAGCCCGAGGTGGTCAGCGTCTGCCAACGCTGGATCGACCGGCATCATGAAATGCTGCTCGCCTGCCTGGAGCGCGGGATTCACGTCTATTCCGAAAAGCCGTTTTGCCGCACGCTGGCCGAAGCCGACCAGTTGGTGGCGGCCGCCGAGCGCACGCACGCCAAGCTGGCCATCGCCCACCAGACGCGCTACAGCCCGCGGATCGAGATCGCCAAGCAACTGATCGCCAATGGCAAGATCGGCAAGGTGCTCGAGTATCGCGGCCGAGGCAAGGACGATCAGCGCGGCGGCGGCGAAGACCTGTGGGTGCTCGGCACGCACATCATGGACCTGATCCGCAACTTCTCGGGGGGCGCCGAGTGGTGTTTTGCCCGAGTCAACCAGAACGGCCGACCGATCACCAAGAGCGATGTCGCTGAAGGGAACGAAGGCCTCGGCCCGCTGGCCGGTGACGACGTGCGGGCGATGTACGGGCTGGCCGACGGCACGACCGGGTATTTCGCGTCACGCCGCAACGCCACGGGGCGTACGTCGCGGTTCGGCCTGCAAATCTATGGCAGCGAAGGCGTGATCGAAATCATCACCGGGCATGTGCAACCGACGATCAAGCTATTGGTCGACAGTGGCTGGTCCCCCGCGCGCAGCAAGAAACAATGGGTCGAGGTCTCGACCGCGGGCATCGGCGAGCCCGAGCCGGTGAAGGACGGCGGCCTGCACGTGCTAAACGTGATGGCGATCGAGGACTTGCTGGCGGCGATCAAAGAAAACCGCGACCCCAAGGGGAACATCTACCAGGCCCGCGGCGCGACCGAGATGATCGTGGCGGTGTTCGAGTCGCACCGCGTGGGCGGCCCGGTGACTTTGCCGCTCAAGACGCGGCAGAATCCGCTGACGCTGCTTGAGGCATAAGCATACCGCCACTTACTCGCGCCAGCGGGCGATGACCAGCGTGGCGGCCTGGCCTTGGGGCGTGACGCTCTGGTTGACGAACGTGTCGCCCGGCTGGGCTGCGCCATTGCGAACCAGATTCAACGCGATTTCCGGGTCGGGATGCGCCAGGTTCAACACCGGGAACAGCTTTTGCTTGTCCAGAGCCAACAAGCCGGCGATCATTTCGACCATTCCGCTCGCGGCGCCGATGTTCCCCGAGTAACTCTTCACGGCCGTGACGGGAAGCTGCTTGGCGTATGCACCAAACACTTCCTTGATGGCCGCCGCTTCGTCCTGGTCGCAACTGATCGTCCCCAGGCCGTGTGCCTGGAGGTGGCCAATCTGCTCGGGCTTCAAGCCCGCGTCGCGTAGGGCCATGCGTAGCGCGTTGACGAATGCCTGTCGCCGGTCGGCGATCAGCCGCCGCGTGGCGACACTCGCCGCGCCAGCGCCGAGGA
Source organism: Planctomycetota bacterium (assembly GCA_018242585.1). Classification (NCBI taxonomy): domain Bacteria; kingdom Pseudomonadati; phylum Planctomycetota; species Planctomycetota bacterium. The sequence continues at coordinate 135,019 of JAFEBQ010000012.1, read as the reverse complement.
CTTCGCCATAGATCTTCGCGCCGCGCGCCCGGGCCGACTCGAGTGACTCGAGGATCACGGAACCAGCCCCTTCGCCCAACACCGTCCCCGTGCGATCGCGATCGAAGGGCCGCGACGCCTTCTCGGGCGCGTCGGGATTGAACTCGGCCACCGGTTCAGTTTGCAGGGCGTGGACCGCTTTCATCACGTGCAAGCGCGTGCCCGTCGCGCCGGCGATCATGATATCGGCATGGCCGCGCTGGATGACGCGGAACGCTTCGCCGATCGCCAGGTTGCTCGACGCTTCGCGCTGGGTCAGCGAGTTGCTCGGCCCGCGAAAATCGTTGTAAAAGGTGATGTGCGCCGCCGGCATGTTCGGCAGAAACTTGAGCAGCCAGAGGGGCTGCATCTGGGTCATGCCATGCCCGCCCCATTGTTCAAAGTGAAACTTCCGCTCGGGGTCGACGCAGGACATGATGCCGGCTTGCAGCTCTTCGGGGGGCGAGAGCATGTAGTCCGAGCCGAACACCACACCGGTTCGTTCGGGCACGTGCCCGCACGTGCCCAAGCCCGCGTCGTGCAACGCCCGCTGGGCGGCCGCGACGCCCATTTGCGACTCGCGGCACATGACCTTCAGCCCTTTGCGGATCGCCTTCTTCTTTTCCCCTTCCAAGGGGCCAAAATCGTCGATCTCGCCGTTCCAGGGATGGGCCTCGGAGCCGAATCGCGAGACCGGCGTCACCGGATTCTGGGCCAGCGCGATCACGCCGCTGCGCCCCGTGGTCAGGGCTTCCCACAGCGCGTCAGGCGTGTTGCCCAACGGCGAAACCAGCCCCAGGCCCGTGATGACGACTCGGCGTGTGCTGCGATCGGAACTCATGTAACCGTTGCCGGGGAAACCCGTTACGAGAACTGAACAGGAGCAGGAACCGACGATTGTACGTCACCAGCCAAGCGTCGGACAGGGGGAGCAAAGGCTGCGTTTGACGCATTTTAACGTCGATTTCGCTGCCGGGTGGACGCCCCAAGCCGGCGGCTCTGCCGCCGATCTCGGTGGCAGAGCCGCCGGCTTGGCAGAAATGCCAATGCGACATCGAATCGAGCAGCGCTTTAGTACCGGCCGCGATAGGTCTTGGCTTCGCGGACACCGCCTGGTGTGGCTGTCGGCTGGGGCGACGCGGCCACGCGGCCCTTGCTTTCGACAAAGACCAGCAAGTTCGATCGGGATGGCGAGCCCACCAGCGGCAAACCGCTCAGCGGATTGGCATCGGTCGGCATCGGCGGCGGCACCACGCCCAGGTCGATCACCAGCAGTTGATCGGCCGGCCAGCGGAAGCGCTCGTGCAGCCGGCAATGGGTCGCCTGGGGCACTTCGATCTTGGTTCGCTGCCGCGGCGCGTTGGCGGTCGGCACGTCGAGCATCACCGGCACCAGCTTTTCGAGCTGGTCGATGTTGCACTTGATCACCGCGTCGACCGTCCGGCCGTCAAGCGACAACAGCGGACTCAGTTCCAACGTGAACCCCTCGTCGAACTGGGCCGCCTGATTCTCGAACCCGGGCCAGACTTCGGGGCGGGCGATCACGTCGCGAATGTACTGCTTGGGGCGAACGACCGACACGCTGGACGATTGTCCGTTGTTGACCAGCATATGAGGGGAGCTGTGTTCGCGAAAGTCGCCGCGCTTGCGCAGGTCGGCCAACAGCACCGCGGCGTCTTCCTTGGCCAATAGCCAGGCTTGCACACCCTGGGCCTGAACCGCGACGGGTCGCAACATCGGATGGACCCGCGCCCGCCAGTTGGGGCTATCGACCGTGACCACGCGCAGACCAAAGGCGTACGACTCGGCTTCGCTGTTGACAAACCGGTCGACCACATCGTGGACGATCGCTTGGATTTCGGGCGTGTGATAGACGCGCAAGGTGCGGCTGTTGGCGCTCAAGATGCCCAGCGGCTCGCCGTGCCAGACTTCATAGCCGGTCTCGCGGAGAATCCAATCGACCACCGCTTGTTCGGGCCGATTGGTGCTGGTGACGCGAACCGTGTACGGCGTCAAGTTGTATTCGCGCCAAACCTGGCCATGTTCCTCGGGCAATTGCGGCAAGCCGTGCTTGACCTCGGCTACCGGCGGACGGGCTTCGCGATTCAGTGGCCGGCTTGGTTCGAGCAGCGGGTGAGTGTCGTCGTTCGCCCGGGCTGGATCGGCCTCGGCCGACTTGTTAGTGGACGGCACGTAACCTGACGGAGGATTCTCGACCGGCCCGCGCGACACGGGAGGACTAACGAAGGGAGCAGCCGGCGGCGGAAACGATCGATCGTCAAGCGGCGCTTGGGCCAGCGCGCTGGTCGCGCCCGTAGCAATGACGATCGACAACAGCAGCGCGGCAATGCATCGGCTGGACATGCGAGAGACTCCTGCAAGCGCCGGACACCGGCTCGAAAAATGGTGCAGGAGTATAGCGCTGGTCTTCCGCTGGCGGAAGACCAGCTAGCGATTAGCGATTAGCTGCTAGCGATTAGATAAAGCAATCAGCGGTTTCCCGCTAATTGCTAACCGCTAATCGCTAATTGCTTCCTCCACCGGCTTCTCCGATGGCACCACATCCTCGAAACCGGGGAGCATCTGCTGGCGCGGCGGATGCTGGCGCGCGACGTACCGCAGCCGGTAGCCTTCGCCAACGTGGACCATCACTTCCAGCAGCAACAACTCGGCCCGCGTCATCACGTGCCGCGCGCTGCGAGCGCCCAGGCCGCGGACCTGCTCGGCCAGCACGTGCAGGTGAAGCTGCAGCGTTTCGCGCGTACTGATGCCGGCGTCAACCAGGAAGTTCGCCAGCGCATTCATTTCGGTCGCCAGATTGCCCGAGCCCATGATCACGTAGGTCCGCAGCATCTCGCGGTACATCGCCACCAGCGGCTCGGGCAGGTCGGGCCTACTGTCACACGCGGTCGACGAATGGAGCGCTTGGTTCAATAGACACGCGCTGGCCCCTTCGGGGTCGCCGCCATGCTCGCGATACAGCGTTTCCAGGTCGGCCAACAGGTGACGCTGCTCTTGCAGCAACCGCTCTGCCTCTTCGTGCTCGAGACGCAGGCGAGTCTGCTCGGCTTGCATCATCCGGCGGTGGTCGCGTTCGAGCTGAGCGCGCTGGACGGCGCGGGCGGCCTGCCAGATCAAGAGCCGCGTCGTCGCCGAGTGAACGCACACATAAGCGTCGGCGCCGACTTCGTAGCACAACGGCAATAGCTCGGCCTCGCTCGCCTGGCCCAAGACGATGATCGGCTCGTCGGCCCCAGCGCCGCGCAGCCCCTCGACCAATTCCAAGGCGTCGAGTCCGGGCGGGTCGTGACTGACCAGGATCGCGTCGAAGGCTTCGTCGCGCAGTCGCGACATGCCTGCGGCGATGCCCATCGCTTCGTCCAACAGCACGACCATGGCGCTGTCCGCCGACAGGGCTTCGGCCAGCCAGCCGCCGGTTCGGTCGAGCGTCGTGACATGCAGCACGCGCAACTTCGGCGGCAACGCGCCGTAGCCGACAAAGGCGCGACTCCAATCAGAAGCGGTAGCGACCGTGGTCATCTAAAGAGGGCATCCTTGCCAGAACCGATTCGCAAGCAGCGAACGTGTGATTTGCGGGGCGGTACTGTATCGAACCCTGAAAAACACGTCAATTCCCAATCAAATGCAGGAAACCGACCACGACGACACAACGAACACGACGTAAGGCCAAAGTTGAACTGTTCTTCTCCGGCGTCGTGCCCGTTGTGTCGTCGTGGTCGAATTTCTTACTTCTACGCATCGTGTTAACCCCCCGAACCGCTGTATCGCGCTTCTCGATCTGCTAGATTCACCAGCAGTTGCATCACTCTGCTTTTGCACCGTTAGAAACGAGCATCGCGTGAAGATTGCCTATTTTGACTGCGCCAGCGGCATCAGCGGCGACATGACCCTGGCGGCTTTGGTCGATGCTGGCGTGCCGCTGGAACCGATTCAGGCTGGCATCACGTCGATGGGGCTGGCCGAGTGCCGGCTGGTGCCGTCGGAGGTCAAGCGACGCGGCTTTCGCGCCCGGCACATCAAGGTCGAACACCCGCCCGAGCACGCGCATCGGCACCTGCACCACATCACGGCCATGATCGACCGGGGCGCGCTGACGCCGCGGCAGAAGGATCTGGCCAAGCGAATCTTTCAGCGTCTGGGCGAAGCCGAAGCCAAGGTCCACGGCACGACCATCGAGAAGGTTCATTTTCACGAAGTCGGCGCGGTCGACTCGATCGCCGACATCTGCGGCGCGGCCATCGGGCTCGACTTGCTGGGAGTCGATCGAATCGTGGCATCCCCCGTTCCCACCGGCCAGGGGACCGTCGATATCGCCCACGGTCGCTGCAGCATTCCAGCGCCGGCCACGGCCGAGTTGCTGCGTGGGATTCCGATCGTTCACAGCGCCGTGAACGCCGAGTTGACCACGCCGACCGGAGCGGCCCTGCTGGCTACGGTGGTCGATCAGTTTGGGCCGCTGCCGACGATGACCGTTCAGCAAATTGGGTATGGGGCCGGCACTCGCGACATGGCCGAACAACCCAACGTGCTGCGGCTGTTCGTCGGCGAAAGCGCCGATGCCACGGTTGATGATCAGGTGTGGGTTGTCGAGACGACGCTCGACGACGTCTCGGGCGAGGTGATCGGCCACGCGACCGCCAAGCTGTTCGAGGCGGGCGCACTCGACGTCTATCATACCGGCGTGCAGATGAAGAAGAACCGTCCCGGCGTGGTGGTCACCGTGCTCTGCGCGCCCGAGTTGCTGGCCAAAGTCGAGCGGATTCTGTTTCGCGAGACAGGCACGCTGGGCATCCGCCGTTGGCTGGCCGCGCGCCACAAGATGGAGCGCAAACCCTGGCAGGTCGAAACGCCTTGGGGACCGGTCGACGGCAAGCTCGGTTGGATCGCCGGCGAGGAGCCGAACTTTTCGCCCGAGTATGAAAGCTGCCAGCGCGTGGCCCAGCAGCACAACGTGCCGCTGCGCCAAGTCTATGAAGTCGCCCAGCAAGCCTTCGTGGCGCAGGCAACAAAAGACGCGGCGAAGTAATAGTCCCGCGGCGTTACGAGCCAGCCGCGTGGGCCGACGCGGGGCGGCGATGCGTCGGCGGGATCTCGAGCGGCAGCACCGTGGGCTTCTCGTCGTGTGCTGCCACTGCTTCTTTCTTCTTGCCGCCGCGGCGGAACAAGCGTGCGACGAGTTGCGTCACATCGTCCCACAGCGAGTAGGCCACCGGCGTCACCAGCAGGGTGAGCAGCAGCGACAACACCTGGCCGCCGATAATCACCTTGGCCATGCCGGCGCGCGACGCGGCGCCGGGGCCTTGCCCCATGGCCATCGGGACCATGGCCGCCACGAGCATCACGGTGGTCATCAGAATCGGCCGCAAACGAGTGTGATTGGCTTCGAGAATCGCCTGGTCCCGGGGCAGGCCCCGAGCGCGGAGGACGTTCGTGTAGTCGATCTGCAAGATGCCGTTCTTCTTCACGATGCCGAACAGCATGAACAGCCCGAACACCGCATAAATATCCAAGTTCGTCCGCAGGAAGAACAGGGACAGCAGCGCAAACGGCACCGTCAGCGGCAGGGCGAGCAAGATGGTAAGTGGATGCACAAAGCTTTCAAACTGGGCGGCCAGCACCATGTACATGAACAAGAAGCTCAGGCCAAAGATCACGGCAAACGCGCTGTTCGATTCCTTCAGGGTCTTGGCCTGGCCGATGAACTCGAACTGGTACGACGCGGGCAAGCCGAGCGACAGGACATAGTCGTTCAAGCGTTGAATCCCCTCGCCGAGCGCCACGTTCTGTAGGTTGGCCGAGATCACCACCTGACGCTGGCGACCAAAACGATCGATGCTGTTCGGCCCTTGCGCTTCTTCCAGCTTCACGACGCTGGCCAGTCGCACCTCGCCGATGCCCGGCTTGGCCGAAGGGACCGTCAGCAGATCGACGGCGCCAATGTCAGCGCGAAAGCTCCGATCGGCCCGCAACCAAACGTCGTATTGCTCGTCGAACTCCTTGTACTTGCTGACCGGTTCGCCCCCCAACAGCACGCCCGCCGTGGACGAAATGGTTTCGATCGAAATGCCCAAGTCGCTGGCCCGTTCGCGATCGGGGCGGATGCGCAACTCGGGCTTGCGCAGCGACAAACTGGTATCAACGTCGACGTAGACGCTTTGGCTGCGCATCCAGTTGGCGATTTCGGTCGAGTATTGCTGGAGCTTTTCCATGTCGGGGCCGCGCAGATTCAAGTCGACCATCACCTGGCGAAAGCCGGTCCCCTGGAAAGCCGAAACGTCCTGCACCGCGGCCCGCAGGTCGGGATAGTCAGCCAGAATCTGCCGCGCCTCGGTCATCACGGCGAACTGCGTGTACTCGCGCTGCCGCAAGTCGACCAGCCGAGTGTAGATCGTGGCCGTCGTGACGTCCCCTTGCCCTTTGGTCACGCGACCGGTCGTGTCGCCGACCACTAGGAACGTATGCGTCACGCCGCGCAACTGGCGCAGACGCTGCTCGATCTCGCCCAGCACGCGATCGGCCCGAGCCAGCGTGTAGCCTTCGGGCAAGCGAACCGCCACTTCAAACTCGCTCTGATCGTCGCGCGGCACGAAGTCCTTGCCCACCATGGCCAGCGTGACGGGGATGCTAAACACCAGGCCGACGGTCATTAGGACGATCGCCCAGCGATGCCGAAGCGACAACGCCAGAATGCCACCATAGCTCCGATCTACCAAGCGGTAGATCCAGCCGTCCTTGCTCTTCTTGTGCCCGTCTTCGACCTTGAGGAATCGCGAGCACAGGACCGGCGTCATGGTGAACGAGATGAACATGCTCATCAGCACCGAAAAGCCGACGACCATGCCAAAGCTGCTGAAGAATCGTCCCACGCGGCCGGGCATGAACGCGATCGGCGCGAAGATCACCAGCAGCGACAGTGTGGTGGCCACGACGGCCAGGGCGATTTCGCGCGTGGCGGCGCTGGCGGCTTCCATGGGACCGGTGCCGTATTCTTCCATGTGGCGGAAGATGTTTTCATGGATCACGACCGCGTCGTCGACGACGATGCCCACGGCCAGGATCAATCCCAACATCGTGATGTTATTGAGCGTGAAGCCCATGAAATCCATGAAGGCGAACGTGGCCACCATCGACGTCGGAATGGCCAAGGTAGCAATCAGCGTGGTCCGCCAATCGCGAATGAACATCAAGATCGTGGCGCTGACCAACACCGCGGCCAGAATCAGGTGCAGCTTTACTTCTTCGATCGAGTTGCGAATGAAGCGGGACTGGTCACGGATTACTTCGGTGTGAATGTCGCCGGGGAGCGTGGCCTCGATGTTCTTGAGCCGACGACGAACCGCGTCGACCACGGCCACCGTGTTGGTGCCCGATTGCTTTTGGACGATCAAACTCACGGCGTTGTCACCGGCGGCGGCGAGTTGCGTGTCGCCGTTGGCCTCGGCCACGGCGCGCGACCAAAGGCGACTGAGCCCGCGAGGTTCTTCAAACGAGTCCTCGACGCGGCCGATGTCCTCGATGCGAATCGGCTGGCCGCCACGATTGGCGACGATCAGCTTGCCGAAGTCGGCGGGCCTTTCCACGCGTCCCATCGTGCGGACGACGCGCTCTTGCGAACCTTGATCGAGCCGGCCGCCGGGCTGTTCCTGGTTCTCGCGCACCAGCGCCTGACGCACGTTCTCGATCGACAGGTCTTCGTATTTCAGCAACTTACCCGGGTCAATCGAGACATTGATCGCCCGTTGACGTCCACCCACCAAGACAATCGCCCCGACGCCGCTGGTCGATTCGAGCGCCTCTTTGATTTGCTTTTTGGCGATCTCGGTCACTTCGCGAAAATTGCGGCGTCCCGAGACGGCGATCGTCATCACCGGGGCGGCATCGATATCGAACTTGTCGATGATCGGCTGATCGGTCCCTTGCGGCAACTGGGCCATGATGGTCGAAATCTTGTCACGCACTTCCTGGGCCGCGACGTCGCCGTTCTTTTCCAGGACAAATTGGATCGTAACCTGCGAAATCCCTTCGCGTGTGGTCGACCGCAACTCGTCGATGCCCGAGACCGTGTTGACGATTTCTTCGATCGGCTTGGTAACCTGGGTTTCCATTTCCTCGACGCTGGCGCCGCGCAGGGTGGTCGAGATCGTCACCACGGGCAGGTCGACGTTCGGAAACAGGTCGACCCCCAGTCGAAAGTATGACGCCAGCCCCAGCACAATGGGCGCCGTCACCAACATGGCGGTGAAGACCGGCCGGCGGATGCAGATATCCCAGATCGACATGCGTAACTTCCCGAGGAGAGGATCTGATTTATCGCGACGCGGGCGACGAGGCTTCGGCTGTTTCCACCGTGCGAATGCGAACCGCCGTGCCTTCGGCCAGTTGCGTGTAGCCCGAGGTTACGACCTGGTCATTCGGATCGAGTGCGCCAAAGACTTCGAGCCAGCCCTCGCCGCGCACGCCCAGTTGGACTTCGATCGGCACGGCGCGTTCGCCTCGCACGACGAAGACTTTCTGCACGCCGGCGAACGTGACCAAGGCGTCTTGGGGCACGGTTAGCGCCTGGGCCGATTGACTGACCAGCACCCAGGCCTTGGCAAAGCTGCCCGGCCGCAATTGCCCCTTGGGGTTGGGGACTAGCATTTCGATCTCAAAGGTCCGGTTCACCGAATCGACCGTGGGGCTGATCCGCGACACGTGTCCCGAGAACTTCTGCCCCGGATAAGCGTCGACGGCGATCTGAGCCGCCAGGTTTTGCTGGACCTCGCCGATGTGCCGCTCGGGCACAGTGGCCTTGAGCTTCAGGGGGTTGTCCATCACCAGCTTGAACACCTCGGTCGGTGGCGAGCTTTGCGCCATTTCGCCGGCCGAGACCATGCGCCGCGCCACGACAAATTGTGAGCCAGCCACTGCTTCGGACGGAGTTGGCACGACGATCCGCGTGTCTTGCAGCTTTTGCATCGTGGTCAGCAGCGTGGCGTTGCGATGCCGGGCGCTGCTCAGAATGGTGCGGGCGTCGATCACCGCTTGCTGGAAGTCAGCCTCGGCGACCTGGTAATCGGTCTTGGCTGTTTCGAATTCGTCGTCAGTAATCACTTTGCGCTGAAACAAGCTCTCGCTCCGCTGAAACCGCCGTAAGGCGTTGTCGGCCAGTAGGCGCGCGCGGATCACCGTGGGCAACTCGTTCACCGACGCATCTTGTGATGGAAGCTTACTCAGGCCCAGCTTGGCCAACTCGGAATCGAGCTGCCGTGACGCTTCCTCGACGGCCAGCCGATAATCGGTGTCGTCGATCTCCAGCAGCAAGTCCCCCGGCTTCACCACGTCACCGACGTCGTGATGCACACGGACCACGCGGCCGGCTGACTTGGAACCGACGGTGACTTCTTCCATGCCGCGGAAGGTGCCAACCACTTCGACCGTGCGCTGCACCGGGCGCACGCTGACCGGCGCGACCGTGACCGCGACGGGCTTGGGGGCGGCCGGTGTCTGCGCCGCGGCGGCAGGCTCGGACTTGGGATGCGAGCAGCCGGCCAGCAGGCCGACACCGGTGAACAGCAAGAACAAACCGAGACGCATAAGGTTACTCGTCAACTGATGGTGAGGTTGTTTCGTGACGGGGCGACGCGGCACGCCCGGCGCGGCGCTCGCGCTCGGCATCGGTCAGGATGCCGTGGAACACAATGTCGAGAATGTCTTGCACCTGGGCTTCGAACGATTGCCGGCGGCCGGCAAAGTGATTGGTGAACATCGTGCCGTAGAGCTGATTGCCCAGCACTTCGCCGATGCAGTCGACGGGCATCTGGCGCAGGCGACCGGCGGCGATCAATTCGGCCAACATCTGGTGCCGGCGTTCGGCCTTGGCGGCCTTGCGCTCGAAGTAGACCGGGCGCTGCGTGTCGCGAAAGATCGCCCGCTCTTGAATCAGCAACTCGACCACGGCAGGGCTCTCGGCAAAGAACTTCAGGTACGCGGTGATGGCGGATTCAAAGCGATCGATCGGGTCGGCCACGGCGGCCAGGGCTTGCTCGATGCACTCGTCTAAACGGTCCATGGCCCGATTCACGACGGCCAGGAACAGCTCCTGCTTGCTGTCGAAATACCGGTAGAGGGTTCCTTTGCCGACGCCCAAAGCCGCCACGAGCGATTGCGTGTCCGAGTGGTCGTAGCCCCGCTCAGCGAACAACAACGCGGCCCCGTCGAGGATTTCCTCGCGCCGTCGGCTTTGCAGCTCGCGATTGGGCGGTCGTCCTAACCGCTTTTGCTGTATTGACATAAGCCACCTCCGCCTGCCTCGGCTGACTTTTCGGACCAAATGGTCCGCGAATAGTAGGGAGCTTCCCCAGGCCCAGCAATGCCAGTTTCAGGGGGCTGGCGGACACCCGGCGCGGCGACCGCGCCGGGCGGCCAATCTGCTCTGGCCCTCTCACCGGTTTTGCGTTGAAATGCCGCGCGAGATTTGTCGCCCGTGGCGACGTTCAAGGTGCTTGCGCTATGTGGCTACTGGCCGAGGGAACCAACAGCACGCCGTTCTTCCTGATCCTGGTGGTCGGCGTGGTGTTTCTGGTGCTGATGAAAATGCGCCGGCCAGCCGCCGATACGCGCGACCCCTGGGCCAAGCGTTCGTCGACCAAGCAAACCGCCCAGGCTGCCGGCAAGATGGTCGGCGAAGCCTCGGGCGAGGTGCGCCGCTGGGAAGTCGGTATGCACGAATTGGCCCGTGACCTGTCGGCTCAGCTCGACAGCAAGATGGTCGCGCTGCAACAGTTGATGCGAATGGCCGACGAGCGAATCATGCAGCTTGAAAAGCTGCAAAATACCGAGGAATCTCGCGACGTTTCGCCGCTCGGCGCTGAATCACGACGGAATGTCGAACAGCCCGTTTCCGAAAGCCGCCGCGCCGTCACGGCAATGGAACCGGCGGTCGCCACGGCGACGGCCAAGCAAGGCGCGCGACCGTTTGACGACATCTACGCGCTGGCCGACCGGGGCACCCGGCCCGAGGCGATTGCTGCCGAGACCGACACGCCGCTGGGCGAAGTTGAGTTGATTCTCGGCTTGCGTCGTCGCCGCGAAATCGATTGAGCGACCGTCGTGCCGCTTGACTTCGCATCGGCCCAGCCCTCGGGCTGCTCAGCGCATAAAAAAGCCCCCGCCCAAGTCATTGCTGACTCGGACAGAGGCTTGACGCTGGCCTTGGATTCACTCGTTCCGGCAGCCAAACAAGTGCTTAGTGGCGGTTGCCGAACAGGCCTGTAGCATACCAGATTCCATTCGTGCCGCGACGCATATCGTAGCCGAATCTGGGCTGACTTGCGCGAACAGCGCTCCAGTGGCCGGGCGACTGCCGCCAGCAGCCCACACAGTCGACTGCGGCGTCGACCAGGCTCTCGTGCGGCCAGCTTTCGGCCACAACCTCTTGCGCCCGAAGGCCTGACGGCATGCGTCCCAGGATCCGCTGGAAGCGGCTCCCCCAGTTGTGGTGGCCTTGGACACGGATTTCGGCTTGGTGGTCGCTATGGCTGGTGGCCTCGTCGCGCAGGACGTTACACCACTGGCCTTGGGTGCTGGCCGGGGCTTCGGGGTGAATCCGGACGGCAAAGACCATGGTCCGTTGGGTCAACGTCCCCGGCGGCAGGTCGAGAATCACCGATAAATGGCTGGGCTCGTAGCGGTAGAACTTGCCCGCCACCAGCGGAAAGACATTGACGACCCGGTCGTAGTACTGAGCGTCGACATGCACATAGTCGATGATCGCCAGCCCTTCCTTGCCGTGCAGATCCTGGAACGACTCGTGATCGAGCAGGTTGACCTCTTTGCCACCGGCGGTAATCGTGGCGTCGGCCGGCACCCGGACCAGCACATAGTCGGCGAGTTTTTCGCCGATGTCGTCTTGGTCGAGGGCTTGATTCTCGAACTGGTCCCGGACGGTATTTTCATCAGTCCCATAGAACTGAACCAGCAGCATCTTGCTGTGTTTTTGCGCCAATTCCATGGCGTCGCCATAGTCGGCCATCCAGTTCAACTGACGAACCGTGCGACCTTCGTGCCCCGCGTCGGCGGCTGCCACCCAGCCGGCCGGAGCAAGCAACAACAATAGTGTCAGACAGATTCCTTGTCGTGGCATTCGCCTCTCCTGATAAGTGCGCATCTGCTGATGGCTGGCGATGCGCCCGCCAGAGACTGGCAGGGTGCCACAGCATTGATGCAAAAATCCGGGCTGGCCAAGCGAGGGCCAGCCCGATGGTTCCATCCCGCCTGCCAAGACGCGGCGTGCGAGTCAGTCCGTTGCCTCTGGGTCCGCCGGGCGTGCGGCAACCCTGAAGTCGAAAAGGGCGTCTTGGCGGTCTAAGTCGACGGTTCTGATTAGGCCGACTTTGACGGCAGTTGGACCCGATTTAACAGCTAGCTGTCTCGAAAGCAACCACCCGGGGTGGCGGCGTGAAATACGGTTGCCTACCCGGAATTCGCTATTCAAACCGGGGGTTTGGTGGTATTAAGGAAACCCAACGACCGTGACCATAGGCACTTGCTGTTTGCCAAGGAGGCGGAAACTATGCGATTGAAAGGGATGCTGCTCGCGGGGCCATGTTGTGGTCTAACCGTATTTGCGGTCTTGGCTTACGCGCAAAATGCGGCTGATTTGGAAAAAAATCGTGCCGACTCCCCCGCACCGGTTGCGCAGGTTGCCGAGCCTGCCGAAACGTCGCTGGCCCTAGCAGCAGACGTCAAGCCGGCGCCGGCTCCCGCGCTGGTCGAGCTGGTAGCCGAGGCGAAAAAGGACTTTCACCCAGTCAGCAAGGAAACGCTTGAGGAACGCTTGGCCGAACTGCGTGTGGCCGTGGTGGCCCTCGACAAGCCGCTGGGCCGCTCCAAAAGCGGCAAGGCCTGGCGCGAATACCTGGACTGGGACAAGCTGGTTACTCAGACCCTGTCGGTCGAAACCGCCGACACCGCCGTCCTGCGCGGCTTGTTGCACAAGCTTACCGCCCCCGAGGAAGGTCTCGAGTGGCATCGCTTTGTCGATGTGGCCGAGGAGATTCGCGACTACCTGTTCGCGCTCGAATCAGCCCGCGACCCCCAGGCCGAATCGAACTATCAGGCCAACCTGAAGACAATCGAGGAGACTCTTGGCAATCCCAAGCACGAAGATCGTCGCCGGCTGAACGAAGCGGCGGCTGAACTCGACCGGGACGGCTATGCCCCCCAGTTGGTCGCGGCGCTGCGTCAGCAGTTCTCGCATCCGAACATGCTGGTCGAAGTGTCGAACAAGCTTGTCTCGACCGGGCTGTCGCGCCCTGTCGATGAAACCGCTCCGCTGCGCGACAACATCATGGGCACGCAAATCAGCGGCACTGGCCACACCGTGGGCCAGGTCACCGGCGAGTTGGTTGCCGATGATAATCGCGCCGTGATTCAAACCGTGATGACCGGCGTGAATCATGCCCGCACCGTCGGGCGCAACGGCCCAGCCCTGATCTACAGCCGCGGCGAGTCGCAACTTTCGGCCAAGAAGCAACTGATTCTCGACTCGGAAGGCCTGCGCGGCTTGCCGACCGAAGCGGTGGTCAAGACGCGTACCCAGATCACCGGCATCGGCTCGACCAAGAAGGGGGTCGCCGATTGTCTGGTCAAGAAGATCGCCGCCAAGCAAGTTCCCAAGCGCAAGGCGCAAGGCGAGGCCGTGGCCCAGCAGCACGCGCGAGCCATGTTCGCGCGTCGCTTTAACGCCCAGGCCGAGCCACTGATCACGAACGCCAACGACCGCTTCCAGAACCGCTTTCGCAACCCGCTGGTCCGGATGGGCGTGTTCCCCGAGCATCTGCACTTCAGCACGACGCAGGAAGTGCTGAATGTTGTCAGCAAGCAAACTCCCGAGCATACTTTGGCCGCGAACACGCCGGCGCCGGCCATCGCCGCCGGAACCGATTTCTCGTTCCGGCTGCATGAATCGATGGTTAACAATACGGCGCTGGGAATGCTGGCCGGCCGCACGCTCGACAAGGAACAGATGGATCGATTGTCGCTCGACATGACGGGCAAGCTTCCCGAGATCGGCGACGACGAGATTCAAAAACCCTGGTCGATCACCTTTGCCGACGACGAACCGGTGACGATGTTCGTGGACGACAATGTGATGGTCATCACCATCCGCGGCGCCAAGTACACATCAGACCACAAGCCGTTTGAAGCGATGAACATCACGGCACGGTACAAACTGGCCCGCGACAAGGGTCGGATCGAAGCCCTGCGCCAGGGCGACCTGGAAATCTACCCGCCCGATTTCAAGCCCAATACGGGCGACAAGTTGAGCACGCGCCAGGTGATTCTGAAGCGGATGTTGCAAAAGCGGTTCTCGCGCATTTTCCGCGAATCGATCGTCTCGGACGGGCTCGAGTTGAAGGGCAACTGGGAACAGTACGATCCCTTGCCGGCCAATCAGTTGGTGGCCGACGATGGTTGGCTGGCCATCGGCTGGCAGCAACCGGATCAGCCGCGCCGCTCGGCCGAGAGCGAATAGCGGCGGTGTTTTCTCGCGACGGATCGCTGCTAGAATGACGGCTCTGCCGAGCGGATCGTCGTTGCCAGAGGGAAACACCACTCATGTCGCAATTTGTCGAAATCCAGTTCGATTGCTTGCCTTTGCGGACCATCGGCCGGCTCGACATTCCGCTCGACGCGTCGCCGAAATTCCGGGCCTTCTGCGAGCGACTGAAACATGCGCTCGACGAGCACGGCACCTTCAACACGTACTATCTGCACAATGCCCGGTGCATCTTCCACCTGACCAATCAGCCCGACCAGGGCATGCTGCACTTCAGCTTTGAAGGGGTGGTCACGACCGACGACGCCGACGCCCGCACCGATCGCGAGCACTTGACTGTCAAACTCGAACGCGAGACCTGCGATTGGCTCAAGCAGCCGATCGTCGACTGGTTCACCGAGACAGTGCCGCGGGCCGTGATGGTCGAGTTCGACCGCTATATTTCCGCGGGCGACTTGCGAAAAGCGGTCGAGCGAATCGAAAAGCTGCAAGCCGAGTCCGATAAGCACGGCGGCTATCTGGGGATGTATTTATAGTGCGTGGCAGCGAGCACGCAGAAGCCACGGGCGCATAAAAAAGCCCAGGGGGTGAACCCCTGGGCTTGATCGTTTACGTCACGAGTTGGCGACGCCTATTGCCGGGCAAGACTTACTCGCGCGGGCGGACGGCGCCGGTCAGGCCGCTGTAGTCGGCCCGATCTTCCGGGTGCCACAACGGCAAGCCCATTTCGATCCGGCGGGCCATGATGGCCAACTTTTCGGGGCTGCCAGCCGGGGCGTCGGTGGCGACAAAACTTTCGTTGATCGTCGGCCGGTAGTCTTCGTCGTGGCCACATTCGACAATACAGTCAAACACATTCCGCATCGTTCATTCTCCCTTACGTTAAAACTCTCTCACTCGATATAGATCACAATCGCGCCGGCCAGGTTCAGGCCGACGCAGCATTTTTGCGTCGTTCTTTCGGCTTCCGTTCCTTTCGCATCGCTTCCGTCCCCTCAGCATCACAGCCAACTCGGTCTAGACCGCCGCCCACGCCAGGGAACTGTCCGGTGGACAGCACCTGCAGGTGCGAGCGCGTCTGTCAGGGGCACGTGACGCGTTCAATCGAAGCAGCTTGCCGCAAGGGCGAAACGGCTTGGCAAAGCGGCGGCCCGCCACCGGAAACCGGCTCGCGAACCTGCCACGACCTCCGCTTAAGGATGTCGCGACAAAATGGTGACTCGCTTTGCTGCCGCACTTGTCTGTTCCGTCGCACGGCAACCAAGGCCGTGCGATTCGTCGATTGCGAACTTCGCCGCGTTGGCGATTATCGCCATGCATAGGGTGGTTCGCAGGACATCTGCGGCTGCGATTTAGGCCCTTATTGTGTTCGTCCACTTCAGAATGTCAAGAAATTTTCGGTATCTTAATACTGTGCGGCATTCAGCTTGGGAATGTCAGTATCAAACGAAAACACCCGCATAATTTAACACCGATCGGTTAACGCCCCGCGCGCTACTGCGGTTAAAGCCTAGGAATTACGAACCTTTTGCGAATCGCCAGCGGCACGAGCGCGCAGTGCATGCCCCTCGTGCTAGCCGCAACACACCCCCAGAATGAACCACAAACATCATGAGCGCAAATAAATTTGCTTGGCGTCAAAAAAATGTCAGCCTCCCCGCCCAGCCGCGCGGACTGCATTTGATCACTTCGCACGTCGAGCAACACACGCCGGACCTCGCTCGTTGCCGCGTGGGACTGCTGCACGTGTTTCTGCAACACACCAGCGCGGCATTGATGATCAACGAGAACGCCGATCCCGACGTGCCGGCCGATTTGTTGAGTATGTTCGAGCGTCTGGCACCGGAAGATTTTCCGTACACGCACACGGTCGAAGGGCCGGACGACATGCCGGCCCACGTCAAAACGGCGCTGCTGGGCTGCTCGCTCACTATTCCGGTGAACGAAGGGAAACTTTGCCTCGGCACCTGGCAGGGGATCTACTTGTGCGAGCATCGCAATCGCGGCGGCAGCCGGCGGATCGTCCTGACTTTGCAAGGGGACTTCGCCGATTGACTCGGGCTTTGGTGTGCGGTCATGGTATCGCTACCGCGTTGTGCTATCGCCGCACGGTTGGCGTTGACCGCGCCCCGCGGGGCGGCGTACCATCCCGGCCCCAAATCATCGCTGCCACATGGTCGCTCGACATGCGGCAGAGTATGCGAACCACGTTACGGAGGACTGTCCCATGCGCACGTTGTTTTTCTTGGCGTTGATTGTCGTCGGCCTGGTCGTGGCCGGCGTGTTGACCGTTCAAAAGAGCGGCGACAACATCAACATTCACGTCGACCAGAACCGCCTGCAACAAGTCGAAAAACAAGCTGCTCAGATCGGCGGCAACTTGCTGGAGCAGGCCGAGAAGAATCTGCAAAACGCCGGCAACCAACCGGCCGGCCAAACGCGCTAAACGACGCGCTCATAGCACTCACTGGCGAACAATACTGCCGCACACGGTGTCGGCCAGCAGCAAGCCGCGCCGTGTGAGTCGCAGCGCGCCATGTTCGATCGCCAACAGCCCCAGGTCGCGATAGCGAGCCAAGTCGCGCGCCATCAGCGCCTCTACGTTGAATCCGAAGCGCTCGGCGAACCGGGCGACATCCACCCCCGCCACGCGCCGCAGGCCAATCGCCAGTGCCTCGCGGGCGCGATCCTCGGCGTCGAGCGTTTCTTCCTCGGCCACTGGTGAATGCCCTTCGAGCACGCGCTTGATCCAAGTGCTCACGCTCCGGTGGTTCACTTGCCGCGTGCCGGCCACATAACGCGCCGCCCCTGGCCCGGCGGCGAAGTATTCATCGGCCGCCCAGTACACCTCGTTGTGCCGGCATTCATATCCCGGCCGTGCGAAGTTTGACACCTCGTACTGAGCAAGCCCCGCCGCCGGCAGACGCTCCAGCGCGAACTCGTACATGGCCGCTTCGGTCTCTTCGTCGACCGCCAGCAACTCGTGCCGCAGCTTTCGGCCATAGAACGTCGTGCCGCGTTCAAAGGTGAGTCCATACGTCGACAGATGGTCAGGCCGCAACGCCAACGCCTGTTCCACGTCGGCCTGCCACTCGGGCAATGTTTCACCCGGCGCGGCAAAGATCAAATCGAGCGACACCGAATGGACGACCGGGCGCAATAACTCAATCGCCGTCCGAATCTGCTCGGGCGTGTGATCACGCTCCAAGAGCCTCAACTTGTCAGGCGAGAACGACTGGGCCCCCAAGCTGACCCGATTCACACCGTGCGCTTTCAAGACGCCCACACGCTCGGACGTGATGTCGATCGGATTGGCCTCGACCGAAAACTCGTATCCCGCGGCCAGCGGGAACCACTGTCGCACCAGCATCAACAGCCGCTCGAGCTGCGCCGGCTCCAAATGAGTCGGCGTGCCGCCCCCGATGAACAGCGTCTCGACCTCGCGCGGCTGGCCCAGCGCCTGCAATTCACATGCGAGCGCGGCAAGGTACGTCTCGATCAGATCGTCGCGCCGCGCGACTAGCGTAAAGTTGCAATAGCCGCATCGGTGCGCGCAGAACGGCACGTGAATGTAGGCGGCGCGGGGCTGAGTCGTAACGGTCACCGGTGTCGGCTCGCGATCAACAAGCATCGGCCCGCGCCGCGGCTAGAGCCACAGCAACAACCGGCCGTCGAACATATCGGGGCAGGCCCGTTCGACATAGTGCCGGACCTGCTTGGAATTGTACCGCGTGCTCAAGTGACCGGCGATGATCAGTTCGTTCTTGAACTTGTCGCGTCGCTCCAGAATGTCGTCCAGGTGCATGTGCCCGAACTTGCGAATCTTTTCCTTTCGATGGGTCGGCGCTACGAACGTCATTTCGGTGATCAACACCTGGGCCTCGTACATGGCCGGGCAGGCGTCGAGCCCCTGGGCGGTGCTGTCGCCGACGTACGCCACCAGCGGCATCCGGCGTTCCTCGGTCACTTCGGTCCCGGCCAGTCGCAAGTCGCGAATCTGCGCGCCGCCCAGGTGCTGATACTCGGCCTTCAGTTTCCGGCGTCGCTCCCAAACCACGAAGCCCAGCGACGGGATCGTGTGGTAAGTCTGTGACACCGTGACCACGTGCTCGCGCGACAGCTCGATCTCGTCCCCGGGCTTGGTCGGCACCAACGTGCAGGGCATTCGCCCCCGATCGAGCTTCGTGAACAGCTTGAGAATCTTCTCAACCGTCTCGACGGCATGCTCGGGCAGATAGATCGTCGGCGGCTCCATCTTCATCAGCCGTCGTCGGGCCACATAGACCGGCAACGCCGCCACGTGGTCCAAGTGGGTATGCGTGACGAACCAGTTGCCAGTGCCCAGAAAGGTCCAAGGCTGCGCCCCCAGATCGAAGCCGAGCTTCAACTCGGGAATCCGCCAGTAACTTTGCACGGCCGCCCGCGAGTAGCCTTCGATGGTCAGGCTTTTGTGAACGTGGGTGCGGACTGGAACATTGTGCAGCATCGGACGGAAGTCATCGGGCCCGTGGTAAAACCGCCAGCCGATTCACAGCCTGGCCCAGCGGCGCAAGTCACTCAGTTTACGCTTGATTTGGCCCGAGACAACCCAGCCAGCCGTGGCATGAACCGCATCAGGGGAAGACCAACCACGACGACACAACGGCACGACGCCAGGAAATGATGAATGCGGAGTGATGAGTGATGAATGGAGGGCCAGAAGCCTGCCGTTGCATCACTCTTGCTTGGCTTCCGGCGGCGCTGGCTCCGTCGCTGTCGGTGGAAAGAGGGTGACTTCGCCGAATAAGGCGTCTTGCTCGGCTAGCACCGAGTGGTGCCGGACCAGTTCCAGCACGGCCAGCACAATGCCCACCATCGTCGACTTGTGCATGCCAGGCTGGAACAAGTCGCCCAGCGCCAGGTGTCCTTGCGCGACGAGCCGCTCGTGAATCCGCTCCATGAAGACATGGATCGGCGTGTCGTCGTAAACAATGCTGGTGGCCCGGCTCGGCTCGTGTTGCTTCATGATCCGGCCGAACGCGCTGACCAGATCCCACAGCTCCACCTCGTGAATCGGCTGGGTTTCCTTGGCCGGCCCCGGCGCCCCGGCGGCGCCGGCGTCGCGCACAAAGCGGTCGCGCCACACGCGGCCGCGTTCTTCGAGCACGCTGGCGGCGTCTTTGTACCGCTTGTATTCGAGCAACTGGCGCACCAGATCCTGGTGCGGCTCTTCCAGCGGCTCTTCGTCCTCTCCTTCGTGCGGCAGGACGCTGCGCGATTTCAACTCGATTAAGGTACTGGCCATCTCGACAAAATCGCCGACCGAATCGACGTTCAGCTCCTGTAACACCTCGAGGTATTGTAGGAACTGGGCGGTGATCGGCGCGATCGGCAAATCGACGATCGCGACCTCGTGCTTTCGCACCAGGTACAGCAGCAGATCGAGCGGGCCGCGATAAATGTCGAGATCGACGCGAAAGTTCATGGCCAAGCCGGCAAGCCCCAGGACGAAACAAAGCGGCCGATTCGACGCGGCCGACGCTGTATCTTACGCTAGCCGCCGGGCAAAATGGAATTGCAGCCTGCGGCTCGCACGGGGGGCGCACTTGCCGGTGCTGGCACCCGAGCCGTAAACTCGCGGGTGGTCCGTTGTGTCGAAGCGATTAGCGGTTAGCAATTAGCGATTAGCAGAGAGGCCAGTAGTCCGCTCTCTTTAGTACGAAGTCCGTGTCTGAGCCTTTCTGGCTAATTGCTAATCGCAAATGGCTAATCGCTTACCCTTGCCCCTCTTCAAAAGGATTCCATCTTGGAGGACGAGCGACTTTGGGCACCCTGGCGGTTGGCCTATCTGCAAGGCGATAAGCCCCAGGGGCCGACGCCCGAGGAGTTGGCCCGGCTGCGCCCCGGCGCTGACGCCGACTGCTTTCTGTGTCGGGCAGCGGTCGCAGCGGACGATCGCGCCAACCTGGTCGTCGCGCGCGGCTCGTCGGCCCTCGTCATGCTCAATCGCTATCCTTACAACAACGGGCATTTGATGGTCGCGCCGCTCGATCATCATGGCCGATTCGAGCAAATCGACGCCACCACTCACGCCGAGATCACCACCCTGATTTCGCGAGGCGTGCTGGCTATCGAGCAGGCGCTCAGGGCCGAAGGGGTGAACGTCGGGTTGAATCTGGGACGCGCCGCCGGAGCGGGCGTGCCGGGGCACCTGCATTGGCACATCGTGCCGCGCTGGTTTGGCGACACCAATTTCATGACCGCGGTAGCCGATCTACGGGTCATCTCGGCGTCGCTCGACGCCATGTGCGAAGTCTTGTCGGCCGCCATCAAGCCGCCGGAGACCGGGTCATGAGCCAGGCACCCTCGGGCGGGGCGGCGATCGGCGCGACGCCGTTCGTACCGCTGACCATTGCCGAGCGTGAAGCGGCGTTGCTGGCCCCCTACGCGATGCACAGCTTCGATTCGGCCGGCCGCAAGCACGCCGAGCCGGCCCATCCTTACCGCGGGCCGTTCCAACGTGACCGGGACCGGTTGGTCCACAGCGCGGCCTATCGCCGGCTGAGCGCCAAGATGCAGGTTTTCACGGGCGAACTCGGCGACTATCACCGGACGCGGCTGACCCACACGCTGGAAGTGTCGTCGATTGCCCGCACGCTGGGGCGCGCCCTGCGATTGAACGAGGATCTGGTCGAATCGCTGGCGTTGGCCCACGATCTGGGGCATCCACCATTTGGCCACGCCGGCGAGGACGTACTGCACGCTTGCCTGGCTGAGGTGGGTGGCTTTTCGCACAATGCCCAGGCGCTAAGAATTGTCGAGCTGATCGAGCAACGCTATCCCGAGTTCCCCGGACTGAACCTGAGCCAGGAAGTCCTGGCTGGCCAAGCCGAGCGGATTCGTCATGACACCCACGCGGTGCGCCCTTTGCTTGAAGTGCAAGTGGTCGAGGCGGCCGACAGCATTGCCTATGACACGCACGACGCTGACGACGCGCTCCACCTGGAGCTATTGACGCTCGACGAGTTGCTGGAGATTCCGCTGTGGCGCGAAGCGGCCCGCCGCGTCCGCAGCCGATACTCCGCCCTCGACGAACCGCAACTCAAGCGCACCGTGCTGCACGAGCTAATCGATTGGCAGGTCGGCGACTTGTTCGAGCAGGCCGTCGCCAAGATCAACGACTTGAATGTCCGCTCGGCCGACGATGTCAAGCGAGTGCCACTGATCATCCAGGCCAGCAGCACGCTCGCCCAGCAAAAGGCCGAGCTCGAACGCTTCTTGCAGGAGCGCGTTTATCGCCATGCCACCGTGCTCCGCGTGCGTCGACTGGTGCAAGGCGAACTGCGCGAGATGTTCGAGGGCTACCGCGAGCAGCCTCATCACTTACCCGATAGCTTCCGCGCCCGGGTCGAAACGGTCGGACTGGCCCGCTCGGTCGGCGACTATCTGGCCGGCATGACCGATCGCTATGCCCGACATGAGCACCACCGGTTGTTCCAAGGCTCGTAGTCGTGGCGATCACCTCGGAACCTCCACGCACATGAATCGACAGCCCGCCGAAATCGCCGAAACCCGCGAGCGGATGTACCGCCTGAGTCGCATCTGGCTCGGCACGATGATCGGCTTGCTCATAGGGATGGCCCTGGCTAGCTACTTGCCGCGGCTGTTCCGCGCCGACGAAGTGATTGGCACCGCGCCCAAGCTGATTGTCTTGTTCGGTGGTGGCACACTGGTGTTCCTGACCGCGGTAGCTGGCGGTGTTTGCGGCTGTTACATCACTGGCACTTCCGTTGTTTCGAGTGGCGTGTCGATGCCCGCCGAATCGATCACGCCGTTCATCCTGGACACCAGCGCCGTGATCGATGGCCGGATTGTCGACGTCCAAGCGACTGGCGTGCTCAACGGGCCGCTCGTCGTCCCCGAGGTGGTCGTCACCGAATTGCAGGCATTGGCCGACAGCCCCGATCGACTCCGTCGAGCGCGCGGGCGACGCGGGCTCGATTTGCTCGACAAACTGCGCACTGCGGCCGATAACCAATTTTCGATTTGGCGCGGACAGCTCGACGCCGCCACGGCGGTCGCGCCGGTCGACTTGCAACTGGTGGCGATTGCCCGGCAGTTGAACGGCAAGCTGGTGACCGGCGACTTCAACCTGGGCAAGGTCGCCCGGTTGCAAGGGGTGCCGGTGGTGAATCTGAACGATGTGGCGGCGGCGTTGCGGCCCGTGTTCCTGCCCGGCGATTCGATCGAGGTCGAACTGCTCAAGCCCGGCGAGTCGCCTCAGCAAGGAGTTGGCTACCTCGAGGACGGCACGATGGTCGTGGTCGACGGCGGCCGCGAGCGGATTGGCCAGACCGTTCACGCCGCGGTGACCAGCGTCTTGCAAACCAGCGCCGGCCGGATGATCTTTGCACGTTGGACGGATTAGCCGTTCGCCAAGTGAACGGTTCCCAAAGTCACCGAGTTCGCACCACCCCTTTTCCCTCGGCGAGAAGGGTTAAACCTTCTGTCCGACGTCGTATCGTCGTGGTCGAATGCACATCCTTCTCTGCCACTGCATCCTTGCGAACAAGGCGCGACGTGCGATAATTGTTCCATCGAATCCCCCGGGAGAGGTTATGTATCTCAGCATGGCGCGCCGGCTGCTGGTCGAAACCGACAAGCGGCTGCTTTGGAAGCTGGCTTGGACGATGGGCTTTCGCGGCATGCGTAGCGTCCAGCGTCACAAGGCCCGCCTGCGCCGCGGCGAGTTCTTTCCGCCGTTCTTGTACTTGTCGATCATCAATAGCTGCAACCTGCGCTGCCAGGGATGCTGGGTCGATGTGTCGGCCAAGCAACAGACCATCGACCTGACGGCCATGAATCGAGTGATCCGCGAAGCTAAGGAGCAGGGGAACGCCTTCTTTGGCATCCTTGGCGGCGAGCCGTTCATGCACCCCGAGGTGCTCGACATCTTTGCCGCGCACCCGGACTGCTACTTTCAGGTATTCACCAACGGGCAACTGATCACCGACGACGTGGCCCGGCGGCTGCGCGAGCTGGGGAACGTCACGCCGCTGGTCAGCGTCGAGGGCACGCAGATCGTTAGCGACGAGCGCCGCGGCCGGCTCAATGTCTTGAACCAGACGATGGCCGGGCTCGACGCCTGCCTGCGTCACAAGCTGCTGACTGGCGTTTGTACCAGCTTGTGCCAGACCAACTATGCCGACCTGCTGACCGAGCGGTGGGTTGATCGGCTGATCGAGATGGGGGTCATGTACTGCTGGTTCCACGTCTATCGTCCGGTGGGGCCCGACCCGCGGCCCGACCTGGCCTTGACCGTCGAGCAGCAATTGCAGGCTCGCAAGTTCGTCGTCGAGATGCGGGCCAAGAAGCCGATCGTGATCATCGACGCCTATTACGACGGCCAGGGGCAGGCATTGTGCCCGGCGGCGACCGGCTTTACGCATCACGTCGGCCCGGCCGGCGACATCGAGCCGTGCCCGATCATTCAGTTCGCCCGCGAGAGCATTCACGACGCCAAGCCACTGCGCGAGAACATCGAGCAGTCGACGTTCCTGCGCGACTTTCGCGAACTAGCCGCCGGTTCCACGCGCGGCTGCATCGTACTCGAGAGGCCCGACTTGCTCGAACGGCTGGTCCGCAAGCACGACGCCCGCGACACGACCAGCCGGCACACAGCCCTGGCCGAGCTGCACGCGATGGAGTCGCGTCCTTCCCAGGCGGCCGGAACCGAGCAAGTGCCCGAGAAGAACTGGGCCTACCGGTTCGTGAAGCGTCACTTCTTCAACGACTTCGGGGCGTACGCGCATCCGCGGGCACCGGAAGAAGTGCTGGCGGATACGTCAATTTCCGCTGAATGATCATGTGTGGCGATGTCGTGTTGCTGAGCAGAAATGATATGGACACCAGGGCGGTCGAGGTCTATCGCGCGATTCACCGTGACGAATGCTTGATTGTTGCCCTCAGCTTGGACGAGGCGTGGCAGAACATTCGTGAATCATCTTGGTATGACGATGATCCAAGTGAATGGTGCGTGGCGCACTCCACAGAAACCATTCCCGTTGTCCAGGGAGAAGTAGTCGTAGGTGGAGGCGAAGCAATAGACATCCAGTTGGACGAAATAGACGCTAAGAAAGTCTCTCGTCAGCCTTACATTGCTCGCAAACTCTTTTGGTATTGTCCACACTGTGGCGACGAGCACATTGCGGATATCTTTCGCGATCCACTTAACCAATGTGAGGCGGCTGCAAGTCCGTTGCTTTGGAACTGTGAGCGACTCGGGCTTGAGGGATTGGTTTTTATTGCGCACGATTTTAAGCCATAGGTTGGCTTCACATGCTCAAGTCTGCTGACTTGAGCATGGCACCCTAAGATGCTGGTCACGTCGCTCTAGTCCCGAGCGTCGCCCTTGCGAACAATCGAACATGACCAATCACCAGCTTCTTCCGACCGAACAGCAGTTTCTGGCCGAGGCGGCGCGCTATCTGGAACAGCCTTCGCTCTTGATCCGATTGGCCAACGCCATTGGCAAGCCGCTGGAAGTCGTCGCGAAGGGAATGGAGGCCATCGCGCCGAACGTCATCGACTCGGCGGTCCGCACGGCGTTGACCTCGGCCTTGCGACTGGCGATCTCAACATTGCCACGCGAGGCGGCCAACCCGCCCGGGACGTTGGTGGCTGAAAAGCCGGTCGGAGAAATCGGCGCCGACAGTAAGTTCTGGAGCAACCTGTCGGTGGCGGCCACCGGGACGGCCGGCGGGCTGTTCGGCTGGCTGGGGCTGGCGGCCGAGTTGCCCATGACCACGACGATCATGCTCCGTTCGATCGCGGCCGTGGCCAAGGACGCCGGCGAGAACCTGGGACAACCCGAGGTCCAGTTGCAATGCCTCAGCGTGTTCAGCCTCGGCGGCCCGTCCGATGTGGACGACGCGCTGGAGGCCAGCTACCTGACCGCCCGGTTTGGCGTGTACGAAGCGGTGGCCCAGTCGGCGCGATTGGTCGGGCAGATGAGCGCGGTCGAGTTCTCCCAGATGCTGCAACGCGGCAGCTCGCCGGCGCTGGTGGCGTTGATTGCCGCGATTGCCCGCCGCTTTGACGTGGCGGTCACGCAGAAGGTCGTGGCACAGGCCATTCCGCTAGTCGGCGCGGGTGCCGGCGCGATGATCAACGTGGCGTTCATGGACCACTTCAACCGCGTGGCCCGATACCACTTTGGCATCCGCAGCCTGGAACGGCTGTACGGGCTGGACTTCGTCCAGGATCAATACCGCGCAGCCGCACTGGCCGCGAAGCGACGCTGAGTCGTCAATTTGCCACAGAGGCACTGAGACACGGAGGTTTGCACGGAGGGGGATAAAAAGGGAACGGATCGAGAAGCACCAATGGCCAATGTTCAATGACCAATGTCTTTGTATCGAAATGGCCCGCGATGGTTCCTTGGTCATTGGGATTTGGGCATTGGTCATTCAGAATCCCCCGCCCGAATTTCTCCTCCGTGAATCCCTCCGTGTCTCAGTGCCTCCGTGGCTAGTCCCCAGGATCCCAGGATGCTACTTCGACCAGTAGTCGATCACGAAGACGTCGTCCACGACCGGCTTGACGATGCCGACGAACTCTTGATGGGCCGCGTGGGGCAAGTACTCGTCGCGACCTTTCTCATCGGCGAACGTGATCAGCCAGCAGTGGGTGAACCCCTTGGCCAGCTTCTCGGGGCTGTTGTCGAGCCCCCATTCAAAACCCTTGATCGCGTCGATCTTGCTGGGGAGCTTGGCGAACTCGGTTTCGACGCGCTTGATGTCCTCGGGCTTGGCGTCGGCCTTGAACTTGAAGGCCACCACGTGGCGCAACACGCTGGTCGAGCTGGCCGGGGCGCCGTGAGCCGATGGGGCGGTGTGCATGGCAAGGTATCCTGCAGTGGCGAGGGCAATCCCAAGGCAAACAGCCGACAAGTGCTTGAGCATGATGTGTGATCTCGTTTGTTGTAACGTGGAAAACGAAAAACCCAGGGGGTGAAACCCCTGGGCTTAAAGCGTGCGCTTCGCTGTGCGAGATAGCAAGCCCAGGGGTTTCACCCCCTGGGGAGTTTTTTACTTCGCCTTCGACTTAATTCGTCGCCCGGCGAACGCTCGGACGTACTCGATGGCCTTGAGCATCTGCGGCCGATCGACCTGGTGAACGTCAAGCTGCCGGCCAATGGCGCCGAGCATCGTCACGGTCAGTCGGCCGCCGAGGTGCTGCCGGAACTCTTCCAGGCCGGCGAACAACGTCTCGGCGTCGGCCAGCGCCGGCGAGGTGAGCGTGAAGCCCAGTTCGGCCAGGCACGTCAGCACGCGCTCGGCATCGGCCGCGGGCAGCCCGTGGACCAGCGACGAGTAGACCGTGTCGACGGCCACGCCGATGGCCACCGCTTCGCCGTGACGCAGCTCGAAGTTGCTCATCACTTCAAGCTTGTGGGCCGACCAGTGGCCAAAGTCCAACGGCCGCGCTTCGAGCATCTCGAACGGGTCGCCGCCACGGGTGATATGGTTCAGGTGCATCTCGGCCGACGCGCGAATCATCGGCGCGGCCGCCGTCATGTCGCGTTGTCGAATCTGGGCGGCCGTGGCGCATAACCGGTCGAACATGGCCGCGTCTTTCAGCAGCGACACCTTGACCGCCTCGGCAAACCCGCAGGTGAAGTCACGGTCGCTCAACGTGCTGAGCAGCGCGGCATCATTCACCACGCCCCAGGGCACGGCAAAAGTGCCAATCCAGTTCTTCTTGCCGAACAGGTTGACGCTGTTCTTGACGCCAATGGCCGAGTCGGCCTGGGCCAGCGTGGTGGTCGCCAGTCGCACCAGTCGAATGCCACGATGGGCCACCGCAGCCGCGAAGCCGACTGCGTCGAGAACTGCGCCGCCACCGATCACCACAACGTAGCTGCGCCGGTCCAGGTCGGCCGCGTGCAACACCTTGAGCATCTGCTCCAACAGGTGGACATCGTTCTTCACCGCTTCACCGCCAGGGACCACTTGCACTTGGCCGGTCGAGATCAGCCGCGCACTGTTCGCGCGCAGAAAGGCGTAGAGCCGCTGTTTCAGGTCGGGCTGGGCCTCGGCCACATGCTCGTCGACCCAGAATTGCACCCTGGCCGGCTGGTCGCCTGACGGTTCCAAGAGGGCGGCCAGCACGTGCTGGTCGGCGCCGAGAATGTCGTTGGTGAATCGCAGGCGGTGAGTCGCCTGGATCGCAAACGGAACATCGACAGCGGCCGGCGCTGGCTGGGGAGACAATGGATCAGAAGGAGTCATGCGATCGTTCAACGGAACTGGGATCAACCGGATGGGATCGCGCACGGCTGACACATCGGCCGGGCTTGATTCAACCGGGCCAGAGCGCCGACGGCGCGATGGTTTGTAAGGTGGGTGGAGGACAGAGCCATTTTAGCCTGTGAAGCGAACCAATTGCAAACAATCGTTGGGCTTTCAATTCCGCCACCGAGGCACGGAGACACGGAGGTTTGCACGGAGAAGGGGGAGGAAGTGATGAGTGCGGAATGATGAGTGATGAATAGGGAACTGGGGGCGCGCGGGCCTATGGCCCTGCGGCTAAACCGCCAAGCGTTTCTGCCAGCGTAACTTGCGAGAAATCACCGATCGTCTTTTCCTTCATTCATCACTCATCATTCCGCACTCATCACTCCCCCATTAGCTCTCCTCCGTGCAAACCTCCGTGTCTCAGTGTCTCCGTGGCTAGCCTTTGTCTCCCAGAGCCCCCCGGCCCCTGGTCGAACGCCCCCTGGTCGGTACAATGCTGGCACGTTCTTTTGGCATCTCGGCATTTCGCGTACGCCCAGCGGGCTTGGGTCCGGACACGGTTCGGACTGGCGCGACTTGCATACCAGCACACGACCCGCCCAACGGCGGGCCTTTCACGGATGAACTCCGCACCTCGACATTCGCCGCTCCATGAATGGCACACGGCACACGGCGGCCGGATGGTCGACTTCGCCGGCTGGTTGATGCCGATTCAATACACCTCGATCGTGGCCGAACACCTGGCCACGCGCACGGCCTGCGGGCTGTTCGACGTGTCGCACATGGCGCGGTTCAGCTTTGCCGGCCCCCGGGCGCTCGATTTGCTCGAATACGCCGTCACCAACAGCGTCGCCACCATGCCCGTCGGGCAGGTGCGCTACAGCCTGGTCTGCAATGCCGACGGGGGCATTCTCGACGACGTGTTGGTCTATCGCGGGCCGGACGACAAGTTATCGCTGGTGGTCAACGCCTCGAATCGCGCTAAAATTTGGCAGCAATTGCAGGCCTGCGCTCGCGAACTGGGACTTGATGCCCAGTTTTCAGTCGGCGCGGCCAGCGAGTCGAGCGCCGGTGATAAGCTCGACGTAGTCGTCCAGGACATCACCGAAGCGACGGCCATGCTGGCCGTGCAAGGCCCGCGCGCCGTCGAGTTGAGCGCCAGCTTGCTCACCGCGGCGGCCGAGAGCCACCTCGACGCCTTGCGTTATTACACCTACACCCCGGCCAGTTTTCGCGGCACGCCCGCGCTGGTCAGCCGTACCGGCTACACCGGCGAAGACGGCTTTGAATTTGTCGTTGAACGGGCCGCAGGCAACGCCTTGTGGGAAGCGCTGGTCGAGCGCGGCGCGACGCCGTGCGGACTGGGGGCCCGCGATACGTTGCGACTGGAAGCGGGCATGCCCCTGTACGGGCATGAACTCGACGAAACGATCAATCCCTTCCAGGCTGGCCTGAACTGGGCGGTGAAATTCGACAAGGGGCGTTTTGTTGGCAGCGAAACGCTGACGACGCTGCGCACCGATCCGAACAAGCCTCGCCGCGTGGGGCTGCAACTTTCCGGTAAACGAGCCGCGCGCGAGGGGGCCACGGTGCTGGCCGGGGGCAAGTCGGTAGGATGCGTCACCAGCGGCACCTTCTCGCCGACGTTCGATCGCCCGCTGGCGATGGCTTACCTGGAAACGGGCCACGCCACCGTCGGCGCCGCGGTCGAGATCGACATCCGCGGCACGTTGGTCCCGGCCGAGATTGTGAAGCTGCCGTTTTATCGTCGTCCGTCGTGAGGCTGCATCTTGCCGCGGCGGTTGAGTCGTCGTGGCAATCAACCAAGGAGAATCGTGTGACCCCTGCGAATTTGCTCTTTGCCAAGACGCACGAATGGCTGCGCGTCGAACCTCAGGCCGACGGCGGACGTGTGGCGACCGTGGGCGTGTCGGACTTCGCGCTCCAGGCTCTGACCGATCTGGTCCACGTCGAGTTGCCGAAGAAGGGTCGCCAGCTCAAGGCTGGCGAACCGTTCGGCGAAATCGAATCGGTCAAAGCGGTCAGCGATCTGTACAGCCCGATCAGCGGCGAAATCGTCGCGGTCCACGAGGGCGTCGTCGATCAACTCGATGCGCTTAAGGACGACCCGTACGGCAAGGGCTGGCTGATTCAGGTCCGCCTCAGTAACGAAGGAGAGCTGAAGAACCTGCTCGCCCCGGCGGCCTATGAAAAGCAGTGCGCCGAGGAGGGGCACTAGAAAGAATGCCTCAATGTCCAAGCACCAATGACCAAGTGAGTAAGAAGTCCGTCGTTTTGGACATTGGTCATTGGACATTGGTGCTTCGCGTTTTTTAGCTTGGCGCGCGGGCCTGTGGCCCGGCGGCTAAACCGCAAGCGGGCCTCACACGTGGAACAATCTTCGTAAGCACCCATCGAAACTACTGAATGTCATACATCCTCAACACCACGGCGGAACAGCAGGCGATGCTGGCCGCGATTGGCGCCAAGTCGATCGACGAATTGTTCGCCATGATCCCGGCCGATTGCCAACTGAATCGGCCGCTCGACTTGCCCCCGGCGCTGACCGAGCAAGAGTTGACCGCCCACATGCAGCAACTGGCCGGGCGCAATGTCTCGTGCCAGCAAAGTGTTTGCTTTCTCGGCGGCGGCAGCTACGACCACTTCATCCCCGCGGCTGTCGATGCCCTGGCTTCGCGTGGCGAGTTCTTCACCTCGTACACGCCGTATCAGCCCGAGGTCAGCCAGGGGAACCTGCAGGTCTTCTTCGAATATCAGTCGCTGATCACGCGGCTGACGGGCATGGACGTCTCGAACGCCAGCTTGTACGACGGCGGCAGCGCCGCGGCCGAGGCGGTGTTGATGAGCCTGGCCGTGACCGGCCGCAGTGGCCGCGTCGTCGTAGCCGGCAGCGTGCATCCCGAGTATCGCCAAATCCTGGCCACGTACCTGCGCGACCTGGGCGTCGAACTCGTTACAGTGGCAACGCCAAATGGCACGGTGTCGCTCGATCAATTGACTGCGGCCATTACACCCGAGACGGCTTGCGTGCTAGTTCAACAGCCGAACTTTTTCGGTTGTTTAGAGGAGGTCGAGGCAATTGGTCGCGCGGCCAAAGCGGCCGGCGCGGTGTTCGCCGTGGCGGTCGATCCACTGAGTCTGGGTGTGCTTAACCGGCCGGGTAGCTACGGCGCGGACATTGTCGTGGCCGAAGGACAATCGCTTGGCAATCCGCTGGCGTTTGGTGGGCCTTACTTGGGGATCATCGCCTGTCGCGAAGACTTCGTGCGACGACTGCCGGGGCGCATCGCGGGCCAGACGGTCGATCGGCTCGGCCGCCGCTGCTGGGTGCTAACGCTGCAAACACGCGAGCAGCATATTCGCCGCGAGAAAGCCACGAGCAACATCTGCACTAACCAGGGGCTGTTCGCGCTGCGAGCCACGATTTATCTGTCGCTGATGGGGCCGCAAGGCCTGCGCGAGCTGGGCGAGTTGTGCCTGCAGAAAGCCGCGTACGCCAAGCAGACGCTGACCGCGGGTCGGCGGTTGCAACCGGCCTTTGACGCGCCGGTGTTCAAGGAGTTCGTCCTCCGCGACACAGAAAACAACGTCGAGCAGCTCTTGGCCCAGGCGGCCGACGCCGGCTTCTTTGGCGGCCTGCCGCTGGGGCGCTGGTATCCCGAACTAAGCGACTGTGTCCTGGTGGCGGTAACCGAAAAGCGAACACGCTGCGAGATCGATCGGCTGGCCGCGGCCTTCCACGCCAGCGGTGCTCAAAAGACGACTGGCGTGGCCAGCGCCGACAACTGCATTCCCACGCCTCATGGAGCGACTCGAACGGCTCATGCGTAACCAACAAGCGACCCAGACGTTGTTCGAATTGTCCAAGCCAGGTCGACGCGCGGCCGTGATGCCGGCCTGCGACGTGCCGGTGCGCCCGCTGGGCGAGCTGGTTCCGGCGGCGCATCTGGCCGCGGCAGCCCCCGAGTTGCCCGAGCTGGCCGAGTTCGACGTGATTCGCCACTTCACGAACTTGTCGACCTTGAACATGTCGGTCGACACCCACTGCTATCCGCTCGGCTCGTGTACGATGAAGTACAACCCCAAACGGAACGAGCGCCTGGCGTCGCTGCCCGGCATGCTTGATGTGCATCCGTACCAGCCCGACGACACGGTGCAAGGGCTGCTCGAGCTGCTGTACAGCGTGCAGCAAATGCTGGCCGAGATTTCGGGTTTGCCAGCCGTATCGCTGCAACCAGCCGCCGGGGCGCAAGGCGAAATGACCGCGCTGATGGTCGCGGCCGCCCACTTCCGCGCGCTCGGGCAAGAGCGCACGCGCGTGCTGGTGCCCGACACAGCCCACGGCACCAACCCGGCCAGCGCCGCGGTCGCCGGCTTCGAGACGGTCGGCGTGCGCAGCCACGCCTCGGGCTTTGTCGACCTGGACGACTTGCAAAGCAAGCTCGACGCCCAGGCCGCCGTGTTCATGATTACCAATCCGAACACGCTGGGGATGTTCGATCGGCAGATTCGCCGGGCGTGCGACCTGGTCCACGCGGCCGGCGGGCTGGTCTACCTGGACGGCGCGAACATGAACGCCATCCTCGGCATCAGCCGGCCGGGCGACGTCGGCGCCGACATGATGCACTTCAACCCGCATAAGACGTTCAGCGGGCCGCACGGCGGCGGCGGGCCGGGGGCCGGGCCGATTGCCGTGGCCGCCAAACTCGAACCGTTCTTGCCCTCGCCCGTGGTCGCCAGGCAAGGGGAGCGGTATCGGCTGGACTTTGACCGGCCGCAATCGATTGGCCGCGTGCGGACCTTCTTTGGCCAGGTCGGCGTGCTGGTCCGCACCTATTGCTACTTGCGCACCTACGGCCCCGAAGGGCTGCGCCAGGTCAGCGAGAACGCCGTGCTCAACGCCAACTATCTGCTCAGCCGGCTGAAGGACGTGCTGCCAGTGCCGCAAGGGGACCGTTGCATGCACGAGTTCGTCGCCACCGCGTCGACGGCCAAGGCCGAGAAAGACATCTCGGCCATGGACATTGCCAAGCGGTTACTCGACTACGGCTTCCACGCGCCGACGATTTACTTCCCGCTGACGGTGCGCGAGGCGATGATGATCGAGCCGACCGAGACCGAGAGCAAGGAAACGCTCGACGCCCTGGCCGACGCGATCATCAAGATTCTCGACGAGCCGGCTGACCTGCTGCACGAAGCGCCCCACAGCACCGTGATGAGCCGGGCCGACGAAGTCCGCGCCGCGCGCAAGCCGGTCCTGTGCGCTTGAAAAACTTTTGCCACGGAGGCGCGGAGACACGGAGGTTAGCACGGAGGAGAATTGCAGCGGGGCAGGGGAGCGATAGAGGAGAGTGCGGAAAGTTGAAAGTTAATTGAAGTCCGCTTGCCGGCTTAGCCGCAGGGCCATAGGCCTGTACACTTCGGCCCTCCATTTATCACTCATCACTCTGCATTCATTATTTCCCCTTAAAGTCCTCTCCGTGAAAACCTCCGTGTCTCAGTGCCTCCGTGGCGGAATTTCCGATGACTCCTGCTCGTGTGATCTTTGACGCGGCGCACGACGGGGCTTGGAATATGACGGCCGACCATTGGCTGGCCGAGCATGCCGCGACGGCCGGTCGGGCCGTGCTGCGGTTCTACCAGTGGTCGCCGGCGACGTTGTCGCTCGGTTATTTTCAGCAGCATGCCGAGCGTGCCCGGCACGCCGCCAGTGAACGTGTGGCCTGGGTCCGCCGGTCGAGTGGCGGCGGCGCGATTCTGCACGATCGTGAGCTGACGTACAGCCTGGCGATGCCCGTCGCCGCGGCTTCGATCTCATCGACCCAGGCGTTGTACGACGCGGCTCATGGTTCGCTGATCGCGACGCTGGCTGGGTGGGGCGTTACGGCCACGCTCTGTCACGCGCCGGCTAAGGTTTCGCCGAGCAATGAGGCGTTCTTATGCTTTCAGCGCCGCGCCGAAGGGGATGTCTTAGTTGGCGACCAGAAGGTGGCCGGCAGCGCGCAGCGCCGGCTGGGCGATGTGGTGCTCCAGCATGGCAGCGTGCTGTTGGCACACAGCGAGTTCACGCCCGAGCTGCCCGGCATTAACGACCTATGCGGCACGCGACTCTCGGCCGACGAACTGGCCCGGGCGTGGTTGCCTCGCCTGGCCGAGGCGTGTCGGTTGCAAGTAACCATCGAGCCGTTCACCGCAGCCGAGCAGGAGCAAATCGCCGCCCAAGTCGCCAACCGCTTCGGCAACGACGCCTGGAACCAGCGTCGCTAGGCTCCCGATTTCACAGCCTATCGAGTGCTTCATTCCCCGGGTTTTGGTTCACTTTGATCCAGGGCGCGCCCGGTCGATTTGCAATTAGATTCTAAGGACTTGGGCCGGCGATGATGTGCTGGTGAACCTCGCACCGAAATCCGGCGTCACACGTTGGCGGATTGTCCATTGCTTCCCATTCATCAGCCGTCAAGCCAAGCTCAGGAAGGGCGTCCCAATAAGCAACGCTGGGGCCAATGTCAGCGGTGGCTGGTGTACCCCAGATTTTGAGCCGATTCGCGAAGTACATTCGCGATGGCCCGCTAGGGCCATCGGCACGGACGACTTTGGCGACGCGGTTGCCTCGGTCAATCTCGTGGCGATAGATGAAGGCTAGATGTTCGCACGGCGCAGCGTGTTCTTGTTCCATGCGATTATCCTACCCGCCACGCTCGAATGGTTCACTCTGCCGGTTGGCCGATTGGCGCTCTGCCGATTAAAATAGCGGCATGACCCGCGGCCACCAGCGTATCCCGCGGTTTTTGACGGCTCGTTCCCCCCTTGTTACCATTGTCTTAGCGGCAGTTTTGGCCTTGGGTGACGGCACGCAGCGGACCAGCACCATGCAAGTCAAGTTGAAGTTGTTGACCGGTACGCGCGCCGGGCAGGAAATCGCGGTGCCCGGCCCGCGGTTCCGCATCGGTCGCGATGCGTCGTGCCAGTTGCGGGCCAAAAGCGACGCCATTGCCGAAGCCCATTGCGAAGTGCAAGTCGAGCCCGGCGCGGCCACGCTGGTCGACTTGGACAGTGCGACGGGAACCTTCTTGAACGGCAAGCGATTGAGCGGGTCGTCACCATTGAAGGCGGGGGACCGATTCCGAGTGGGGCCGCTTGAGTTCGGCGTCGAGATCATCATTCGCGTGGCCGGCACAAAAAAGCCCAAGGTCAACAGCGTCGAAGAGGCAGCCGCGCGAATGGCCGGTGCCGGAGGGGCCGACGACCTCGACATTGACAGTTTGCTCAACGGCGACGATGCCGGCACGGCCCCATCGCGTTACGCCGCGCAGCTTACGCCCGACGAGATCGCGGCCCTGGGGACGGGAGGGGGCCAGGCGAAACCATCTTCCTCGCCCGCCAAGTCGCCGCCGTCGAACGACAACACTCGCGACAAGGCGGCCGACGCGCTCAACAAAATGCACCGAAATCGGTAATCGAGCCCTGGTTGGCGTCCTACGTATCTCGCAGCCAGGCGCGAACCATGACGAACCAACTCATCTGACGAGCATCAACGCAGTACGAGGCCCAGGCATGTCGAATCCCGAAGAAGAAGCCATCAAGCGACGCTACCGCGAGTTCATGGACCTGATCCCGCTGACCCTGGCCATTGCCGGCTTGCCCGAGAACACCACCAACCGCAGCTTGTCGTCCGAGCAGATGGACCTGCGGGCCCAGGTGCTGATTACGGCCTTCAAGCTGGCCCGGCAGGCGGTTCGCGACGCCGTGAAGAATGCATAAACCCGGCCCGGCGTGCCGATAAACCCAATAGCCGCGACCCTAGCGAGCGTATAATGCCCTAGGTCCGTGGTCCTGCGGGGTGTTCCGCCACGGGCGGTTGAGTATTTGGGTCAAACGTCGCTAGATGCGGCAACTCAGCTATGGTTCCCAAGAAACCTGCCAAAAAGAGTCCCAAGCGAGCCGCCCTGTTGGGGCTGGGTCTCGACAAGAACGATGACATCACGCGGCTGACCCGCGGCGAGAACTTCGTGCTCTGCGGCGGCACGGCCGAAACGCACTCACAGATGCAGGAAACCGTCATCAAGGTCAACGAAAAGCTCGACCAGCGTGGCAAACGGCTCGAAGACGTCTCGCCCCGCGAATTGGCCGACATCTTTCACGACGTGACCAAATAGGACCGTCTTTAGCCCCCGGTCAATGACCGGGGGGACTGTGGCCGGCCGTTTTCAAGCCAGTTGGCACCCCGCCGCTTTCCGCGGATACTGGAATTGGGCGTTTTTGGCTGGCAGCGCCGCTACCCTCCCCCAGCCCCTCCCTGAAAGGGAGGGGTGTTTGTCGCTAGCAAGGCTGAAACTTTCCTGCGGGGATAGGGGTATTTTCTTACGTCAGCCGGCCTGAACTTGTCCGTCGAGAACTCGTGGTGACCGACGAATTCCGCAGCCTGGTCGAACGATGCTGCCGGGGCGATCAGCGGGCGATCCGCGCGCTCGTCGATCGCTATCAACAGCAGGTGTTCGGCCTCTGTCTGCGCATGCTGCGCAACTCGCACGATGCCGAGGACGTCGCGCAAGAGACGTTCCTCCGGGCGGTGCGCAGCCTGGACCGCTGGGATCCCGACCGCGAGTTCCTACCCTGGCTGATGACCATTGCCGCCAACCGGTGCCGGACGGCCCTGGCGGCGCGACCCAAGCGGGGGACGACGCTCGACGAGCCTGAACAACTCGTCGACCGATCGGCCGATCCGCACGCTGCCGGGCAGCTTTCCGAAGAAGTAGGGCAGGCGCTGGGACAGATGCGCGACGAGTATCGTCAGGCGCTGTTGCTATTTCATCAGGCCGATTTGAGTTATGTGGAGATTGCACAGGCGCTCGATGTGCCTGTGGGGACGGTGCGGACCTGGGTTCACCGGGGCCGCCGCGAACTGGCCGACCGGCTTCGTCGGCGTCAGGCAATCGAGGAGTATCCCAGTGCGTTGCGAAGAGTTTGAAAGCCTGTGGAACGAACGGCTCGACAACCGCGGGCCGCTCGATTTCGACCAGGAAGCCGCGCTCGAAGAGCATCGGCAAGCGTGCCCGCGCTGTCGCGAGCTGGCGATGGCGCTCGGCGTGGGGCTCGATGTGTTGCACGCGCTGCCGGCCGAGGCGTCGAAGATCGATCTGGCCGACCGCGTGGTGGCGCAGCTGGAGCCACGGCGGCCGCGCGTGCGCCGCCAGTTGGTGTTTGCTGGGGCGTGCCTGGCCGCGGCCGCCAGCGTGGCGCTGGTTGTTTGGAACAGTGCGACCAAACCAGTCGCGCCCGGACAGGGGAAGAAGGTGGAAGTCGTGGCGGTCGAGCCGGCTGCGCGACTAACCCGGCCGAGCGCTGGGCCAGCGGCCGACGGGCCGACGGGGCTGGCGGCGGTCTGGAATCTGATGCCGGAGTTCTCTTCTCATGCCGCGGCGGCCAGCGACATGAACGCCGCCACGACCACCGCCGAGTTGGAAGACGAAGTGATCAACAGCCTGTCGCCGGTCACCAACTCGGCGACCAGCGCCCTGGGCACATTGCGTCGATTGTTGCCTTCGGCAACCGAGGAACCGAGTTCATGATTCGGCCGGTTCTCCAATTGTTGCTGTTGGGCTTGCTCGTGCCGTTGGCGAGCGCGAGGCCTTCGTGGGCGGTCGAACCGTCACGGCCGATCCCGCGTCTTTCATCGCTGGTGCCTGCCGAGGCGGGGCTGGTCATCGAGTTCCACCAGGTTTCGCCCGCCGTGCGCTCAATGCTGGGAAGCGAAGCGCTGGCCCGCTGGCAGCAATCACCCTTTTGGCGGCGCGTGGCAGAGGGGGTGATGAAGGAAGGCCGCAACATCAACGATAAGTTGCAAAAACAAATCGGCGCCGGCCTGCCACAACTGGCCGACCTGCTGCTGGGCGACGAGACGACGCTGGCCATTTGGCCCCCCGATCGCCTCGAAGACAAAGGGACCATGCTCCTGTTGGTGCAAAGCCAGGATCAGCGCCGGCTAGCCGAGTTTGTCGAGCGGCTGGTGAAGGGAAAGGAATCGGTCTTCAAGACCAGCCAGATGCGATTGATCGGTGGCGAGGCGACCATTTACGAGGTCGCACCACCACACATCGAGGACCGGACCTGGATCACGGTCCTCACGCCAGCGCAAGGGATCGCCCAAGGTTCGTTGCTGATCGTGGCCACACACCGCCCGGCGTTCGATATGGCGCTGGCCCATTGGAACCCGGCGGCTGGCAAGCCGCTGACTTTGGAATCGGTGCCCGAGTATCACGAGGCAGTTGGTCGTTTGGACCCCAAGGCGCAGGTGCGCGTTCTACTGAATCCGCGCCGGTGGGACAAGCTACTACGCGAGCAGGCGGCCCCCAGCGGCGAGCCTCGGGCGACCGTGCGGCGTGGGCTGATTAACATCTGGTCGGCCTCGCGCTATCTGGCCGGCACGCTGCGATTTGACGACGCTGTCGAGTGCCAAGTGGTGTGGGACTGCCCGCGTGCGAAGCTGCCGCCGGGATTGCAGCGCGTGGCGTCGGCGCTGGCCGGCGATGTGACGACGATTGGCCATGTGCCCAGCGATGCGTGTCTGGTCGCGGCGGGGCAGTTTGACCTGGGGAGCGTCCTCAAGGCCTGGCTCGGCGAACACTCGGCCGAGCAGCCGGGCTGGTTCAAGCCCGAAGGGGACGTCGGTGCCTGGGCCGGCTTGATGACCGTGCTCAAAGGAGTAGGACCGAACGTGGCAGTCGCGGCCGCACCGGTGTCGAGCGACGCCGAGCAAGCGACTGCCGGCGCGGCGACCACCTCGCCGATCGATTGGGTCGTCTCGCTCGAAACCCAATCCCCTGATGCTGGCAGCGACCAGCCTGCGCTCGCGGAAATGTTCGGGCCAATGGTCCATGCCTGGCTCCAGACGGCGCAACAGGCCGACCGCGCTGCCCGAGAGATGCCCAATCTGAAGGTCGCCAGCCAGCAGAGCGGTGCGATGAAGATCACCAGCCTAGCTGGCTTCGATCGGCACCGCCCCGAGCGGCAACTGTGTCTGGCCACGGCGGGTAACTGGCTGTCGCTGGCCACGTCGGTCACGGTGCTGGAACGCTCGCAGCAGTCGGGTGCCGTGGCCGAGGCGTTGAAACTGGCGGCACCGAACTCGGCGGCGTCGAATTCGGAAGTAGCGACCAGCCAGTTGATCTATGTCGACGTCGAGCGGTTCCGCAAGTTGTATCCGCGCGACGAAGCCAGCGCTGATGGCATTCGACAGCGCGCCCCCTGGGCCAATGAATTCGACCGGGCGGCTCAAGACATACTCCCCTGGCTCGAAGGGCTCGATACAATAAGCGTGCGAGCCCGCTTTGACGAGACCGGCGCCGGGCTGTCGGTGCGGCTCGAATAGCCGGCTCGCGCATGCCCGCGGCCATCGGAGTGGCCATGTTAAGCTCAGCGCACAGGGCATGCCATCGAATGACAGTGCCCTCGAAAGACAGGGAGGTCTCGGTTTCGTCATGCCGTCAGAGCCCCAGAGCGCGCCGCGAAGCGCGCGCCAGCAACCAAGCAAGGATGCACGCGCCGGCGAGGCGACCACCGGCATGCCGCGTGTCTTGGGCATTGACCCGGGCCTAAACGTGACCGGTTACGCCGTGCTCGAGGTGGCGGTCGGCGGGCCGCGCCTGATCGAGGCAGGCATCATCCGGGGGCGCACGCGGAACTCGCTGGCGGCGCGGCTGGACGAGATTTACACCGATTTGTGCGAGACGATCACCACCCATCGGCCCCAGTTCGTGGCCCTAGAACAGTTGTATTCGCATTACCAGCGGCCGCGAACGGCTATTTTGATGGGACACGCCCGGGGAGTAATCTGCCTGGCGGCTCAGCGGAACGGCTTGAGCGTGTCGAGTTACAACGCAACCAAGGTAAAAAAAGCGCTTACTGGCAACGGCCGCGCCAGCAAGCTGCAAATGCAACAGGCGGTGACGCGGGAACTACGGCTGCAACAAATGCCCGAGCCGCACGACGTGGCGGACGCCTTGGCGATTGCCCTGTGTCACTATTACACTCAGCCCGAGTGGGTGTCGCTGGCGCGGCGCGGAGTGGTGGATCGCAAGCGGTGATGGATAGCTAGAGTCAAACCATTGGGTAGCCCGGACAGCTTGTCTGTCCGGGTCGTACAAACGACAAGAGGGCCGAGGCGACGTGTCGAAGCGGAGGGACAGTTGACCACAGAGTCCTCTTGCTGCTTCGCAACCCCGACAACAAGTTGTCGCGGCCACCCCGAGTTTTGTCCCCCACGAAATACGAATCGAGCATTGATGATTACCAAGATTACCGGACAGTTGTTGGCCTTGGCGGATGAGATTGCGACATTGCGCGTCGAGGCGTTTGAATATGAAGTGCGGATCACCGACTACACGCGGCGGCAACTGCAGTCTCAACTGGGCCAGGCGATCAGTCTGCACACGATTCAGTATCTCGAAGGCAGTAACATGGCCAGCCGCATGACGCCGCGGCTGATCGGGTTCGTGAACGTGGCCGAACGCGAATTCTTCGATCTGATCTGCTCGGTCGATGGGGTGGGGGTGAAAAAGGCGCTGCGTGCCATGACCCGGCCGGTGCGCGATTTCGCCATTGCCATCGAAGAGCAGGACACCAAGTCGCTGGCTGCGCTACCGGGCATTGGCGCCGCCACGGCCGAGCGGATCGTGGCCAAGCTGCGGCGCAAGGTGCCGAAGTTCGCGCTCTTGGTCGATCGACTGGAATCGCATGAAGCCCAGGTCGAGCACGACGTCATCAAGGAATCGTACGAAGCCTTGCGTTCGCTGGGGCATTCCGAGGCTGAATCCCGCCGGCTGCTCGACAACGTACTGAAGGCGAAGAAGAAGTTTCCCGACGTCGAGAGCGTCCTGGCGGCGATCTACCAAGCGCAGCGCGGGTAATCGCTCCGCGTGGCGACCATTATCGCGCGAGGCGACGTCGTGCCACAACTGGTCGAATCTCATCCCCAGGGGGCAGTGCTGGCGGTCAAGGCCCAGCCTGGAGCGCGACGTAATGGAATCGTCGGGCTGCGCAACGGAGCCCTGCGCGTGGCGG
This sequence comes from Planctomycetota bacterium, assembly GCA_018242585.1. Taxonomy (NCBI): domain Bacteria; kingdom Pseudomonadati; phylum Planctomycetota; species Planctomycetota bacterium. The sequence continues at coordinate 94,081 of JAFEBQ010000012.1, read as the reverse complement.
TGACTCAAGCGCCGGAGCGCGGCAAGGCAAACCGAGCGATCATCGAAGTGCTGGCCGACGAACTTGAACTGCGCCGCGGCCAGATCGAGCTTCTGTCGGGCGACACGTCGGCCGAGAAGCGGTTTCTGATCGCTGGGGTGACCGCCGAGGAACTATCGCGGCGCGTCGAAGCCGCGCTGGCGTAATCACGGCGAACGGTACGAGTTAGAGATCGTCGTACGAGATGGCCTTGATCTTGAACTTCATCGTGCCGCGGGGGACGGAGATTTCGACCTTGTCTCCCACCTGCTTGCCGACCAACCCTTGGGCCAGCGGGCTGGTAATCAGGATTTTGCCCGTGTCATAATCTTCATCGCCAGCGCCGACCAGAGTGAACTCTTCGTCGTCGCCAAAGTCCAAATCGGTGACAAGCACCTTGCAGCCAAAGCCGACTTCGTCCTTCTTGATGGTCGAAGCGTCGATGATTTTGGCCCGCGAGAGCTTGTCGCTCAGCATGTTGATCTTGGCCTGCATCAGTCCTTGCGATTCGCGCGCGCCGTGGTATTCGGCGTTTTCCTTCAGATCCCCCTCGGCGCGGGCCTCGGCGATGCGAACCGCGATCTTGGGCATTTCCACGTCTTGCATGTGCCTGAGTTCCGCCATCAGCTTGTCATAGCCGTTGCGGCTCATGGGGATCGAATCCATCGCCTTCACCTATCTGGAAAACAAAAACGCGGTTCATCGACCAAGGGGGTCGAGACCGCGGTGCGAACTTGTCAAGCCGGTTCGGGCAACCCGAACGTATCGGCAACGAAAAGCAATTGTGACGGGCCAGCCGGGGCATGTAAAGCCGCCGCCTGGGCGCTTGGCCGCACGTCAAACGTCGTCAGGTCGTACCGCTAAGTACTGGCACGCGAGCGATTGGGCATGCGATCTTCGGGCAGGTAGAGCAATCGCCCGCAGGTCTGGCACTGCACGACTTTGTCGAGCGCCAGCGAGTTCTGCATGTTGGGGGTAATGTGCTGGAAGCAGCCGCCGCAACTGTCCCCTTCAACCTCGGCCATGGCCTCGAAGCCCTTGGCGTTGACCACGCGCAGGTAGAACTCCAGCGCTTCGGGGGGCAGTTGTTTCTCGACGGGCCGAAGTTCGGTTTCCAATCGCGTCACGTCGCCAGCAATCAGTCCCGATTGTTCCTGGACCTGCTTCTGGGCCTTGGAGTGTTCTTGTTGCACCAGGGCCAGGCGTTGCTCGGACTCGGCAACTTGCTTTTTGAAGGTTTCGAGTTTTTCCATCCCTTCGAGAATCTCGTCCGACAAGACGCTGCCGGCCATTTCGTCGGCGGCGATCTGATCGCGGAAGGCTTGGTACTCGCGATTGCTGTTCGCGGTGTTCAGCTTGGTGCGCAGATCGGCGAGCTTGGACTCGCCGCTTTTTAGTTGCAGTTGCTTTTGATCAACCGCCATCCGAGCGGCCTTTTGATCGGACTTGATCTGATTCAACTCGGCTTCGGCCTTGGCCACGTTGGCCTCGCGAGCCTTGAGCATTCGCGGCCCTCGTTCGAGCCGATCACGCAAATCGCCCAGTTGTCGATGGATGCGGTGCAGTTGTCGGAGCACCGCGCCAATACCTGACATATCGCTTCCTCGTTCCTACCGCGGGGGGCATCGTCGAGCGACGGGCCCAGACAGCCTCCCCGCCAGCAGATACTTTGCGGCCAGGGGGCGAATCGCTCGTGTTCTGATTCTCTCTGCCCGAGGCATTTCACGCAATCGGGTGCGTGGAGCGAATCGTGGCATTTGCTGGGAAGATGTACCGCTAAGTTCAGCGGCGCAAGGCACCTGGGGCAGGGCATGGACGACCAGTGACACGCCCTGAATTACCTCAGTTAAATGGATAGTCGTGCGGCCCCCCCGCGAGGCGTGGCCCCTGACAAATGGTCGCCATTTGGACCATGCGCAAGGAAATTGGATCGTGCGCAATAAAAAAGGCCGCTCCTCATCTTGCGACGAGGAGCGGCCCAAGATCGGACCAAAAAACCAGGAGAACTTGCCGCCTTCCTTCAGGGAGGGAGTCGACTCAGTTCACCCGTCAGGCCTTAGGCCGACGGACCCGGCTTCTTGTCACCCTTCGGAGGAGCCGACTCGCTCTTTTCAGCGGCCGGGGCATCGCACGCCGGAGCGCAGGCCGCCGGAGCGCAGCAGGCCGGTTCGCAGCAAGCGGGCTTGCAGCAACGGTTACGATGGAACAGGCGGTGATGACGACGGCCCGAGCAGCCGCAGCAGTCAGCCGGAGCGCAGCAAGCCGGAGCAGCCGGAGCGCAGCAAGCGGGGGCCGAGCAGCCATCGCAAGCGCCACTGCAGCCGTGGCAGCCGTGACCAGCCATCACCTTGTTGTTTTCACCGCCCACCAGGGCGATACCAACAACCGCGAAGAAAATCGCGATACCGAAAACCAAAGCACGATTCATCCTCAAGTCCTCCACAAAAAACTAGTACCGTACGTACGGGAACGAACCACTGCCGTCTTCCTGGGTCTCGCCCCCCAGTGTGACGGCAGTCACGGGAGGCCACAATTGCCCTAAAAACTGCGATGTGCTGACGCTAGCAACAGTCGGTCGATTGCCCTGTCAAACAAACCTTGCCGGTTACAGCATCAGGCACAAGTACACAGGTTAGGTCGGTTAAGTTAGCATTGCCGATCGCGATGTCAAGTACCGAAATGGAAACGTAAACGTATTGCGTTGTTTCGGCATTCTGGGTGCTTGACGATGATTTTCGAGTAAGTTTACACCAAAATCAATTCGGGTGGGGAAAGCAGCGTAAAAAAAGTTGTTTTGGTTGCCCGTGACGACCGGCTTGTTAGCCATTCCTAAACCATTTGTCGGATAATGGCTTACGTCGTTTTTTCTTGGCGATGTTAAACTTTGTCAGTGCTAGCAATTGGCTCGACCGACGTAACGGTGCGGGCTTTGCTAGCCAGAAAGCATTGCAGGCGATGCTGTCAATGCTGTCCCGTAGAAGCCTCTTCGGCCAGGGGGGGCACTCAGCGTTAGAGATCGCGCAAGAGTCGGAGCAAAAGGCCCTGGCACCGCTCCGTTGGCAACCGCGAGGAAGGCGTCAAAGAGCGCACAGACTGCCAAACAGACGCAGCGTGCGCAATGCGCGGACGATTCATGTCGATCGCGCGGCCGGAAATGGCTCAGAGCTGCGCGTCAAAGTAATCAGTGAGCAGGCTGGTTTACCATTGGATCGCGTTATCGCTGAACGGTGCCCGGCGCGGTGGCCTGCTGCGGTGGTAACGTGCCCGACGGCGTGGGGGCAAAGCCGCTCGCTTGTGCGCGAGTCGTTTGGGCCTTGGCTGCTTGTATCCGCCGATTCATTTCCAGTTCGGCCGCTTGTTGCTTGCGGACCATGTCTTCGGGGTCTTCAAAATTGAGCATCAACGCCGGTTGATCGTCGAATATCTTGCTGGCCATGCCGAACACGCGCCAGCCTTCCGGCTCATACTTGGCCAGCCAGACGATCATATCCGACTGCGGCTTGCCGTCGTCGCCAACGTCGGTCCATTGCGTGGCCACTTGGGCGGTGCCGTCGGCTTGCATTTCGGTTTCGAGGATCGCGAACTTGGCGGTGTCGCTTCCTTGCGGGGCGACGATCAGGTTCATCTGGGCGGTCTTTTCACGTGCCGCCTTGGTGAGCATGGCTGCGGCCTGCTGTTCCTGACCGGTGCGAACGGCTTCGAGGAACGCATGGACCGAGCGGTCGGCGCCCGGCTGATTGGCGCCGGCGGCGGGCCCACTCGACGAAGAACCGCAACCGGCAAGCGTGAGGAATCCAGCAACCAAGGCCCAAGTGGTCAGGTGGCGATCCATCGCTACGGTCTCCTGAAAACATTCGTTGTCGGCCGGCACGAGTGCAATTCGGCGTAACCGAGCGGCATTTTGCGTGTATTGAGCCCGGCATCCCTGCCGGCGCAGCGGAAGTGTCGCACGAACCAGCCCGCAGGGTCAAGACGAATATCGCCGCGCAGGTTGGCGAACAGCGCGTGCTAGCAGGAGGAGGAAGAGAGGATAGAGACGACGGGCTAGAGACTAGGGCAGGGCACTCGATCAGCCTGCCCCTAGGCCGCGATCGAAGGCGTCTTGATCGCGCTGGTAGAGGGCCAGTTCCGCTTCGAACGTCTCGCTGCCGATCTCCCAAACCGGGTTTTCGTCGGTGTACCGGTTGCAATGGGCCACGAACAACCGGTAGAGGAACTTGAACAAGTGACGCGGCACGCGCAGGCTCTGCAGGGCGTCGATCAGCCGCCGCTCGCCGACCTTGGCGTCGAACAACTCCTTGAGCGAGGGCTTCTTGCCCGGCGCGGCACAGGCCCGCAAGCGTGCGTTGGCCACGTCGTACAACGCCTCGCCGGTCCATTCCAGCGAGCGGATCATGTTCTGCTTGTCCAGGCGCGACCGCTGGTAGAAATCGCGGTCTTCGCGGTCAATGAAGTAGGCCAACTCGATCGGCAGCAGCAGTTTGAAGCCCAGCCCCGGTTGTTTCAAAAACTTGTTGTCGAGCATCGGCCAGAGCAAGGCCCGCATCTGTTCCGGCGAGCCGTTGATCAAATGAGGCTCGTCCACGCGATCGATCAGCACTAGGACGCCTGGAAAACCGAGGGTCGAAAGCAACCCCTGAAACTTCTCGAACATTGTGAACCGGTCGTCGGTGCGCTCGTGCGTCGGCATCGGCTGGCCGGCCAGTTCATCACTGGAGAATGAGTTGAATATCTTGGTCAGTGGGCCGACCGGGCGATTCAACACTTTCAGGTTGCGGGCCACTCGCCGGGCGCGCGTCCAGCCGCGCAACAACTTCCACAGCCACGGCAACCAGGCCGCCGCGGCCGCCAGGTACGGCCAAGGGGTCGCCAGCCAGTGCCACTCTTGCAAGCCAATGGTTAGTCCGGCAATCGTCAGGAAGACCACGATTCCCAGCGTCGTCGGCCAAAGCGTCTTCCACGTGCGAAATCTGAGGACGCGACGCAGCCGGTTCCAGCGCGCCACGGGGGTCTCGGCCGTCGACCGGTCGTAACAGGCTGCCAAAAGCAGCAAGTCGCGAGCCTGGTGCCGCGACAGGAGCTTTGGTTCCAATCGCCCGACACTGGCCGCGCCGGTGGTCTCGTCGACCGGCGGAGCCTTGCCATTGGCCGCCGGCGCCGGGCCGACCAAGGCGTCGACCAACTGGGTGACGCCAATGGCCAGAATCGCGTCCATGTGGTCCCACAGCTTCCATTCCCCCAGCACTCGGTCGACGCGGCGTTTGCGGCGGCTGAGCGTGTCGCGAAAGCGATCGAGGAACGGGTTGAAGTCGTCATACTCGATAACGAACAACCGCTGGTTGGGATTGGCCTGGTTGAACCGGGCCACTTCCCGGGCGATTTGCAAGCGGAGGGCCGTCTTTCCGGCCCCTTTCTCGCCAAACACGACCGAGGTGCTGGGCTCGCGCGGGTCGCCGCAGATTTTGTCCCAGGTCGGATGGCGCATGCTGGCGATGCAGTGTTCTTTGAACACCGGATCAGTCTGCGCGTCTTCTTCCACGAACGGATTGCTGGCAATGCCGTGGTGGTCGAGGAATTGCTGAATGTTCATGCACGTGCCAAACGAACCGGAGGACGAAATCTGGCGGATAACCTCGGTGGACTAGTTCACCTGCAGGCTGTCGATCATCTTCAGGAAGGCCGCCTCGTGCTTGGCCACCGTGGCCTGAGGACCGTAGAACTTGATGAAGTAGTTGCCAGCCGGCTTGCCGTCCTTTTTCAGCGAGATGATCGCGGCAAGCATCCGATAATTCGGACGCTCAATGGCTGGCCCCGGGGCGAATGGTCCCGGGCGGTCCATGTAGGTGCCGCTAACGTCAACGACGACCACTTCCTGGCCGCTGACCGTGCGCTTGTCGAGCTTGGCCTTGTCCTTGGTGCTCGAACCGTCCGCCTGGTTGAACTGGCCGTACCAGCGATTGATGTTGTCGTCGATCGACCCGCCGGCCCCCATGACCGTGGTGCGTCCCGCGGCCGAATCTCCTTCGACCGGGGCGATCTCGAATTCGTATTCAATGATGCGCGACTTGGGCTGCGTCGCCTTCCAGCCCTCGGGCACGGTCAGCTTGGCCACGCCATCGGCCAGGGTGAAAGTGTTGTCGGCGGCCGCGACGGTCGCAGCATTGACAGCGAGCGCCAAGCCAAGGCTCAACAAGCCCGCCAGGGCCGAGCGAAGCGTAAGGAACGGCATGTTTGCATCTCCGGGTAGGTGCGACTTGGAAGTTGGTGAATGGTCAGGTGACGGCGAAGCAAGGACTCGCCAGTAAAGTCAGCCGCTGAACATCGTAGATGATGCGAAGCGTCGCGGCCAGCGACAAGGGGGTGCAACCTAGTCGTGGGAAATGACGATGAAATAGGGTGGCCCAGCCGCTTGCCGGCTGGGTCGCGAAAGCGACAAGAAGAAGCATTGATGTCGGCTGATCGGCAGCGTCGCTCGGTCTTCTTGTTGCTGACGCAACCACGGCCGACTAGCGGCCGGGCCAGCCGAGTCTCGGCGGAGACTCTCGGGCGACCCCGTAACGTACCCATCCAACGCGAGCCATGAACCGGCCTGAATAACTGAAGGGCGGCCCAGGTTATTCGTGCCGCAAGGCTTCGATCGGGTCCATGTAGGCGGCGCGATAAGCTGGATACAGCCCGAACATCACCCCCACGCCGACCGAAATGAGAAACGCCGCCGCCACCGACCAGTAGGCAATCAACGGCTGCAATCCCTGCAACACGGGTAGCGCGGTAAGCACGTCGGGAAACAGGTTCGCCAGCAGGAACCGCGCGAATTTCACGGCCGGCGAAACCAGGAAGCCGACCATCACGCCCAGCAAGCCCCCCGTGCCGGTCAACACCACGGTCTCGGTCAGGAATTGCTCGATGATGTCGCGTTGCTTGGCCCCCAAGGCCCGGCGGATGCCGATCTCGCGGGTCCGCTCGGTGACCGTGGCAAGCATGATGTTCATAATGCCAATGCCGCCGACGAACAGCGAGATGCCGGCGATCAGCACCAGCAGCACGTTGAACGTGATTCGCGTCAGTTCGGCCTCGCGCAGCAGCTCTTGCGGCACCACGATGCTGTAGTCGACCGTCTTGTGATACATCTTCAACAGCGCGCGGATATTGTCGGCCACCGTGTTCACGTCCTTGATGTCGTGGACCGTGACGGTGATCTGGCTGAGTTCGACGACTTCGCCTTCCAGGCTGCCCGAGCGCGCGGTCATCACCTGGTCGCCGATTCGCGAGCGGAGCGTGCTGATCGGAATGTAGACGTTGTTGTTGTAGTCGTCGCCCGACAGGCTGCCACCAATGGCACCGGTGGCCTCGCGGGCCTGGACCACGCCGATGATCACGTAGAAATCCTTGTCGACCTGAACGCTGCGGCCGATCGGGTCTTCGTAGGGGAACAGCCCCGTGACCTGGCCATCAGATTCGTGGTGAGCGATGTTGGCTCCAAGCACGCAAACATTGTCCCGCCGGTCGAGATCGCGATCGCTGATAAACCGCCCCGCGGACATCTTGAGATGATTCATCTCGAAGTACTTGGGCGAACAGCCGACCAGGGTGATGTCCATTGTTTCCGATTGATACCGAGCGTTGCGGGACATGACGCGCAGCGGCACGGCGTCCTCGAGCCAAGGGTGCAGCGTCGACTGCACACGCTCGAAATCCTCGCGCAACAGGCCATAGCGCTGAAACCGCGACGTCGAACCCGAGGAGACTTCACTGGGCTTGATGCTGCGGATGATGATGTTCCGCGCGCCGAGTTCCTTGATGCGGTCCTGGGCCTGCTGGCTGACCCCTTCGCCCATCGCCACCAGCCAGATCACCGCCCAGACGCCGATGGTAATCCCCAGCACCGCCAAGCCCGAGCGCAGCTTGTGCAGCATCAGGCTTTTCAGGCCCAGCCGGAATGTCTGCACCAGGCGAGCGAGCAAGTGAGCACCGTGAACGTCGCGAAAGTAAGAAAGTGAGTCGTTGCCTGGCCGATCCCTTACGAACCGTTCGGGGCGCCGGCTGCTCGTTCTACTATGAACCGACGCGGGCCGGCGTCAAACCGATGCGAGCCTCAGCGGCCCGCGGCTGCCGCCGGGGGGGGCGAGTTCGCTGGCAGGACCGTCGGGGCGCTGGCCGTGGCGGTAACGGCGGGTTCGGCCGTGGCCGGCTTGGTTGCGGCCGGATTGGTTGTAGCGGGCACCGAGTCCAAGGAGCTGAAGTCAGGACGCCCGCCCTGGCCACCGGGGCCACGTCCCTGTCCACCGCCCGGGCCACCCTGTCCAGCGGGATCGCCTTGCCCTCCAGAGCCCCCCTGTGCGCCCCCTTGCTTGGCGCGATTGGCCCGGGCCCGGGCCGCTTCGCCAGCGTCGATGAAACCGTCCTTATTCGAGTCGATCGTATCGAAGAATGCCTTCATCCGTTCGGGAGCTTCTTCCAGGCTGACTTTGCCGTCGCCGTTGGCGTCGGCGCGCATGATATCCACGCCGCCGCCACTACGACCGGCGCCCCCGGCCGCGGCGTGATTCGCGCCCGGCCCTGGTCCTTCGCCGCGCGGCGCACCGCCATTCGAGGCGCCGTCATCCTTGCGTTGCGATTGGCCGAACTTGCTCTTGACGTCATCCTGGCCCGACTTCAGCACGTCTTCGCGGGCGTCGGCGATCACGGCCCGCGGGTTGAGCACGACGTCTTCCGCTTCGACGAGGCCGTCTTTGACTTCGATCATCTTGTTATTGGTCACGCCGACGATCACCGGTCGGCGCTCGATCGCGCCGGAGGGCTTGCGGACCCAGGCATGGAACGTGCGATTCTTCTCGACCACTGACTGGACTGGCACGGTGAGGATGTCTTTCAAGTCCGCGATCAGAATTTCAACCTCGGCCGTCATGCCAGGTCGCAGCTTGCCGTTGGTTTCCCCCTCGATGCGGACATAGGTGGCGTATTCCTTGACGTTGGCCGACATGAAACTGGTCGGCTCGGGCTGATTGGCGATGGAAATCACCTCGCCCTGAAACACCCGGTCTTGAATCTTTAGATGGGCGCGCATGCCGGGAGTGATGCTTTCGATCCGCGATTCGTGGACCAGTACCCGGCATTGCATCTGGGACAAGTCGGGCACGCGGAGAATCGTCTGCTGATCGCGGACGCTGGCACCTTCTTCGATTTTCACGCCCGAACTGCTGCTGCGATAGCCGCTGCTGGATTCGTTGGCGTAGACGACCATGCCGTCCTGCGGCGCGGCAATCTGGCAGTTATCCAGGGCCGTTTGCAACCGCTTGAGCCGGACACCTTCCAGGTCGCAGGCCGCCTGCTCGCTGCGCATGCGCGCTTCGGTCGTATCGCGCAACGCTTCGAGATCACCCTGCATCTTTGGCTTGGTGAACTTTTCAAGCACGTTCTTGGCCAGTTCGGCCGTCTGCAAGTCGAGCTTGGATTTCTCGACGGCAAACCGCTGGGCGTCCAACTGCAACGGCGTGACGTAACCTTTGCGGGCCAATCGCGAGGTGTGCTGCAGCGTATTCTCGGCGCCGCGCAGGTTTTCGAGCGCCACGCTCATCTGCGCTTCGATCAACTGCATATCCTTGCGGTACGTCCCTTCCAGGTATTCCTTGACGGCAATACAGGCGCCGTTGTAATCCTTTTCAGCCTGAATGCGCGTGGCGTTGGCGCGCTCAAAGACAATCCGCTGCTGGTTGATCTGTTCTTCGAGCAGCGAGCTATCGAGCTTGACCAGCAGATCACCCTTCTTGGCCTCGGAACCATCGGCGACGATCCACAAAATCGTGCTGCCGCCCTGAACATGGCATTTGACGTCGATGTTGGCGGCGCTTTCCAGGTTGCCGTCTTCGATCACGGTGACGATCAACTCGCCCCGCTGGACCTTTTGGGTCATAATGTGTTGATCGTCAACGCTCGCGCCTGACGATTGCAGGTAGACCGCCACCGCGGCGACGCCACCGACAAACACCAGCCCCAGGGGCAACATCCAGACCCAGGCGGCCGAGCGGGCCTTGGGCTTCTTGCGTCCGGCGGGCGCGGTCGGAGGGGCCCACGGCTGCGCGATGTCGTGAATTGAGTCGGGCGTGGTGGCCATGAAAATCCTTTGGTCAGCCCGAATGAAACCCCGGCCGTGGGCCACAGGTTCCGTTCAAGCGCGTGCATTGCTGCGAATTGTTTTGAGCGGCGTCCCAAGGGTAGCCGGTAGGCGCGTATCGGAAGCGTCTTCCGCCAGGCGTGATCAATCGGCCGGCGGAGAAACATCGGACGTAAGGTGGGGCAAATCGCTAGTTATTTATTCTCCGCTGCCGCATGCAGGGCTGCAATAGGATTCGCCCCCAGTTTGCTCGGCGGAAGCCACGGATTGGCGGGAGATTAGGGCCGGATCCGCCACCGCGGCAGTTTCAACGCGCACCGCTAAAACCGCTCAGGGCAACGTCAGAGTCAGGCAACGACGTATCGTTGGTTCGCCATCGTGCGGTTTGGGATGGAACGAGCGAGACCGCCGATGTCCACGCCCAGGTTTTTACGCGGTACGTGGGGGATTGGGTCGAACTGCGCGATCGATGCTGGCGCGCAACGTGACGAAACATTCATGGACCATCGGCCATGATCTGAAAAAATCGTTGTGCCTCGCTCGGCGGCGAATGATATTGAGCGACATCCGCCAGCCATCTCTCGCCCAATCTGTCGAGTTGGAAAGGTCACGCCACGATGTTCGCTCGCTCACCTCGCCAGTCCTTCGCTCTGGAATGTTTCTCGTTTGGTTTGCGCCTGGCGACGCTCGCGGTCGCCGTCGCCGCGATGCTTCCCGGCGCGCTGGCCTGGGCCGCGCCGGCGGATCGCCCGCCGAACATCGTGATCGTCTTCACCGACGATCAAGGGTATGGGGACGTCGGCTGTTTCGGGGCCACGGGGTTCAAGACGCCGAACCTCGATCAACTGGCGGCCGGTGGTTGTAAGTTCACCAACTTTCACGTGGCCCAGGCGGTTTGCTCGGCGTCGCGTACGGCCCTGCTGACCGGTTGCTATCCGAATCGGCTCGGCATCCACGGCGCGCTGGGCCCCCGCAACACACACGGCATCGCCGACAGCGAAGTGACGCTGGCCCAGCTACTGAAGCAGCGCGGCTACGCGACGGGCATTGCCGGCAAGTGGCACTTGGGACATCACCCGCAGTTTCTGCCGACGCGACATGGGTTCGACGAGTATTACGGTCTGCCCTATTCGAACGACATGTGGCCTGAGCATCCGAGCAACAAGAAGCAGCCGCCGCTGCCGATGATCGAAAACGAAAAGATCGTGAACGCGAACGTCACGCACGACGATCAACGACAATTGACGCGGCAATACACCGAGCGGGCGGTGTCGTTCATCGAACGGCATCGCGCCGAGCCGTTTTTCTTTTACCTGGCCCACAGCATGCCCCACGTGCCGCTGCACACTAGCGACAAGTTCACCGGCCGCTCGGCACAGGGTGCCTATGGCGACGTGATCGAGGAAGTCGATTGGTCGGTCGGGCAGGTGATGCAAACGCTCGATCGCCTGGGGCTGAAAGAGAACACCTGGGTGATCTTCACGACCGATAATGGGCCGTGGCTGTCGTACGGCAATCATGCCGGCACGGCGGGGCGGCTGCGCGAAGGGAAGGGGACCAGTTGGGAAGGTGGCGTGCGGGTGCCCTGCATCATGCGCTGGCCCGGACAGATTCCCGCCGGCACGACCTCCAACGCCATGCTGATGACGATCGATATCTTCCCGACCGTGGCGGCGCGACTGGGGCTATCCTTGCCCCAGCACAAGATTGACGGGCTCGATTGCTGGCCGCTGATCGCTGGGGAGCCGGGGGCCAAGAACCCGCACGAGGCGTACCTGTACTACTACGAGCAGAATCAACTGCAAGCGGTCGTCACGGGCGACGGCCGGTGGAAGCTGCAACTGCCTCACGTCTATCGCACGCTGGCCGGCCAGTCCGGGGGCCGCGACGGCGCGCCGGCCGTTTATCAGAACGTGAAGATCGAGTCGCCCGAGTTGTACGACCTGGAAAACGACCTTGGCGAAACGAAGAACGTGGCCAGCGAGCACGCGGACATCGTCCAGCGATTGCTAGCCGTGGCCGAGCAAGCACGCGAAGACTTGGGAGACGCGCTGACCAAACGCATCGGCAACGGCGTACGCAAGCCGGGGCAGTTGACAAATTAGAGACAGATCACGCCGCGTCGTCGAATTGCGTGATTCGAATCGTGCCGCCCGGCAAATGGGCGACAAGTTCCAAAGTGCCGCCAAGAGCGTTCACCAACCGTCGCAGCGTGCTGACCTGGATGTCGTGCTGCGATTCCAACCGTGACAACGTCGGTTGCGCCACACCGAGCGCAGCGGCGAGTTGCTCCTGGGTAAGACCTACCGACTGGCGAATCTCGGCCAGCAGCATTTCCGCGATCATTTCCTTGGCCCGCGCTTTGGCTCGTGCGCGCACTTCGACCGGCAGTTTGTCTTTGAGTTCGCGAAAGTTCTTTCTTGGCATCGAATCTCTCGAAGTTCCTTGGTTCAGGCGGATTATTATAGCATATGCGCTATGTATTTGCGTGTCGAATCGGGGCCATCGAAGACCTGCGATTTGCTTGACACCTTTTGGCGAAAAGGCGTAACGTGACGGGTGCGTGAAAGGCCCGGCTGGCGACGTTGTGCCTGTTTCGATTGCGACTTGTCGAATAAGGGAGTTGGTTATGACGCGGTTCTTGTCATTCGTGGCGGCGTGTGCGTTGATCGCTTCTTGGACGTTCGCGGCCGAGCCGGCCGAGAAGGCTGCCGACAAGTCTGACGAGGAGCAGGTCATCGGCACCTGGCGGCTTCCCAAGGACGCCATGAAGCTGATTCCGAACCTGTCGGACGACGTCGAAGCTTTTGTCCTGGCATTCGACAGCGAAGGCTGGAAGCTGACGCTGCAATTCGAGCAAGGCTCCCAGGACATCGCGGGCTCGTACGCCATGGAGCCCAAGTACACCCCCAAGACGCTCGACATGGCGATCAAGGCGGGCGCGCAAGAGTTGGGGACGATCAGCTGCCTGTACAAGATCGATGGGGACAAGCTGACGATCCGCTTCAGCAAGGATCAGAGCAAGACGGGCCGGCCCGCCGACCTGGACTCGGACTCGGAAGATTACGTCACGCTGGTGTTTGAACGCGAGAAGAAGGAATAGGGCGCGCGTTGAACGATGTGCTAACCTTTAGCCCCCGGTCAATGACCGGGGGCGAGTGACGCGGCCGATCGATCGGTCACGCAGCATGCTCGGCGCTCAACGCGTCGCCCCTCCCCCTTACCCCCTCCCTGAAAGGGAGGGGTGTTCATCGCTCGCATCGCAGGCCGTTCACTGCTTGCGAGCGTCATTTGCTTCTGAAGCCGGCGGCTTAACGCGGGCTTTTAATTGCGGAAACAGCGCCAGCGCGTTCTCACGCAGGATTTGTTCGCCGATCTTCAGCGCCTGGGCTTCGAGCAGATCGCCTCGATCGACTTTCTCGGCCAGCACTTCGGCCAGGCAGCGGCGCGTCGTTTCGGTCGCGCCGTAAATCCCCTCAGCATTGTTGCAGTCGCCGCCCCACATGATCTTGTTCGACGGCACGCCGTCGAGCCACTCGTGGTAGGCGCGCTTGGCCATCGAGTAGTTCAACGTCGGCAGCCAGTTCGAATCGAGCCAGACGTTCCGATGGCGCGCGGCAATCACCGCCGACTCGCCCACCCAGGGGTAGCCGCTGTGAAACAGCAGAAACTTCGTGTTCGGATTCGACTCGATCAGGTCGACCAGCAGCAGCGGATTCGAGCCCTGCACGCGCCCCCAGCCGGTGTGAAACTGAAACGGCAAGTTGTGCCGGGCCGCAGTCTTTGCCAGCTTGCCCATGATGTAATCCTGGAACGTCTTGATCTGCGCGGTCGAAAGTTCCTCGCGCGGCTTGCCGAAGGCCGCTTGGGCCTGCTCGCGCGTGGCCGCCTCGTAGTGCAACGTCCGCGTGTACGCCAGCGTCGATTTCAGGCAAATCACCCCGCGCTCTTTGGCGTCGGCGACCAGCCGGTCGATCACGCGCACGTAGTCGTCCAAGGTCTCGAGGGGCAATTGCTGACGGCGGGCGAACTCATAAGGGTCGCTCGTGGCAATCTTGAACTCCGAGGGGTGAAACCCGTCGATCAGGGTGTTTGTATTCATCACCTGCACGGTGAAGTCGTAATCAGTTTTGAATTCAAAGCGTGCCCAGTTCTGATCGTTGAACATCACTTCGATGTTCGCCCGCTGGGTTACCACGTGATAGATCCAGTCCTCGTTCCTGTAGTTCTTAATTACTTGTTCGTTCAACGCGCGAGCATGTTCCAGCGTGAGCGTGTTGAAATCGACGCCGTACAAGTCCTGAAACGCCGGGAGCAGATAGCGATAGACGCTCATTGAGCGAGCGTTGTCGAAGTTTGGCTGGGCGCGTTGCCACCAGTCGTCGAACTGCTGGCCAGTTTGCCAGACAGGCAACGGATTCATCACGCGGAAGTAGCTGTTCAACCACAGGCCCGCCAGGTTCACTTGCTTGCCTTGTTCGGTATCGACGGCGGCTGGCAGCTTGTCGAACGGGAACAGATGATCGTGCGTGTCGATCGCGCGAACCTGGTTCAGGTGCGCCTTGATCCGCTGGTACAGCGCGGTCTGCCGCGTCGGCTCGGCCTGGGCGGAGCCGGCGACCGCCCATGCGAGGATCACAAGGCAACAGCGAATCGCGGCGCGTGGCATCGTGTTACTCCAAACTTTGGGGATGGTATTGAGGCCGCCTCTGTCAACCCTCGCCCCTTGTGCGACATTATGCAACAGCTATCAGCCTGACCGATTGCAAACGACTTAGTCCCGCTAGCAGGTCTCCAGTAGGCGTCCGCTAGCGTTCGCAAGTTGTTACATCGCGTCGTCTCTTGCTAGCGGTTGCATAATGTTGCGGTGGGAGAAGGGTTTGCGCGACGCGACGTGATGAATTGAAATCGTACCCCGCGCGCTTTGTAGCAACGCACTCATTCTTACTCTTTTCCACGTCGTGCCAGTCATGCCGTCGTGGTCGAATTCCTTCGTCATTCGGATTTCGTCATACGTCATTCCCACATGCCGTGTCGTCGTGGTTAAACTCTTATGAATCATTCTCTCGGCACGTCATGCATTGATTCATGGATTTAGAACGGTTAAAGCGAGCTTACAATACCGCGCGGCGCGATTTGCTGGCCGAGCGGACGCCCGATGGCCATTGGGAAGGGCGGCTATCGTCGTCGGCCTTGTCGACGGCCACGGCCGTGAGCGCGCTTTCTTTAATGCGTCGCCACGCGCGTGGCGGCGACTCGGCCCGCTGGACGGCGCTCGTCGAGCGCGGGCTCGCTTGGATCGTCGCCCAACAGAACCGTGATGGGGGTTGGGGGGACACCGACCTGAGCCGGTCGAACATCGCCACGACCATGCTCGTCGAGGCGGCGTTTCACCTGGCCGGGGTGGCCGACCAGCATCGGCCGATGCTCGATCGAGCGAGTAGCTATGTCGAGCGGGCCGGCGGGCTGGCGGGACTGGCCGCGCGGTATGGCAAGGACAAGACATTCTCGGTGCCGATCTTGACCAACGCGGCGCTGGCCGGATTGGTGCCGTGGGAGCAGGTCGCGCCGCTGCCGTTCGAGGCGGCGTGTCTGCCCCAGTCGTGGTATCGGCTGGCGCGATTGCCAGTGGTGAGTTACGCGATTCCGGCCTTGGTGGCGATTGGCCAGGCGCGGTTCTTTCACCGGCCGCCGCGGAATCCGCTGGTGCGGGCGATTCGCCGAGCGTCGGTCGAACGGAGCTTGCACGTGCTGCGGCGGATGCAGCCGGCCAGCGGCGGCTACCTGGAAGCGACACCACTGACGAGTTTCGTGGTGATGAGCCTGGCCAGCATTGGCCGGGCCGATCACGCCGTGGCCGAGAACGGGGCGCGGTTCCTGGTCGATTCGGCCCGCGAGGACGGCAGTTGGCCGATCGATTCGAACCTGGCCACCTGGGTGACGTCGCTGTCGATCAACGCGATCGGCACGCGCGGCGACCGGTCACACCTGACGCCGGAACTACTCGCCTGGCTGCTCGATTGTCAGCACACCGAGCGGCATCCGTTCACTGGCGCAGAACCAGGCGGCTGGGGCTGGAGCGACCTGAGCGGCGCGGTCCCCGACGCCGACGACACGCCTGGGGCGTTGCTGGCGCTGCGCCACTGGGACGAGGCGGCGAAGACAACGAGGAATGTCGGCAGAGCCGACGGCTTGGGTAGGCATTGGTTGCTTGGATTGCAAAACGGTGATGGAGGCACGCCGACCTTTTGCCGTGGCTGGGGGAAGTTGCCATTTGATCGGAGCGGCACCGATCTGACGGCGCACGCAATTCGATCGCTGAGCGGTCGGCCAGAGTCTGGCAACGGGGTTCAACGCGCACTCAAATATCTCGCGCGGACTCAGCGCGCCGATGGGGCCTGGGTGCCGCTCTGGTTCGGCAATCAGTTCGAGCCGGGGGAAGAAAACCCGGTGTACGGCACGGCACGGGTGCTGCTGGCGTATCGCGACTTGAATTTGCTCAGCAGCGAGCCGGCCCGGCGCGGGCTGCGCTATCTCGTCTCGCGCCAGAACGCCGACGGCGGCTGGGGAGCGGCGGGAAACGATGAACGAGAAACGATGAACGAGAAAGTGGCTGCGGAAGCCGAGGGCGCGCGGGCCTCTGGCCCTGCGGCTAAACAGTCGAACGATCCCCCGTCCCCCTCCTTTTCTGCTGCGGCGCAAGCCGCATCCACCCCTAGTCCCCAGCCCCTAGCCCCTAGCCCCTCTTCCTCTGTCGAGGAAACCGCCCTCGCCATCGAAGCCCTCGCGGCCGTGGCCGGCGACCCAATGGTGCAACCTGCGTGGCTCAAGGGACTTAACTGGCTGGTCGAACGTGTGGAAAACGGCAGTTATCAACAGCCCGCTCCTATCGGTTTATACTTTGCCAAGCTGTGGTATTATGAGCGTCTGTATCCCATAATCTTCACGGTCGCCGCCCTGGGGCAGGCGATCGAAGCTTGGGAACGAAAACCGCCCGTAACCGGTGACGGCCATCGCAGTTAGGTCGCTTGGCAAGCGGCCCGCCGCGACGGGTCCGGCCGCCGAGAGGCCGCGGCTGGCACGCCAGCGGCGCTGGGGTTGCGCGCCGCCCGCCCTGCAATCAAAACAAAATCGAAGCCGAACAAGGGTCTGCTACTTTGGCCACCGCCCCGCTCGATCCGCCGCTGAATGGAGATGGCCAAGACCCCGCGTTATCGGCCGAAACTCGCCGACCCCGTCGCCGCAATACCAGCCACCTGAAGCTGGTCCCCGAGACTCGCGAGGCGCGCGATGCACTGCAGGCCCGCTGTGACGCGGTGGCCGACAAGCTCGACAAGACGCGGCCGCTGAACAAGGACCAACTCGAAGCCGTGGCCCGGGGCTTGCTGGCTGACGCAGGTTTGGCCGAAGGTTACGTCGGCTGGACGATGGTTGCGCTGGCGTCGGCCTTTTGGCGATCACAAGTGGCCGCCGTGCCGTTCAATCGCCGGCTGTTGCTGCTGCCTCATTGCTTGAAGCACGCCGAAGGCTGCCCCGCCGAGTACGACGAATTCGGGCTCGACTGTCGCCGCTGTGGCGCTTGCACGATTGCCGACTTCCGGACCAAGGCCGAGGATCTGGGCTACAAGGTGCTGGTGGCCGAGGGGTCGCCGATCGTGTTAAAGATCATTGTCAGCGGCTATGTCGACGCGATTGTCGGCGTGGCCTGCCTGAACGTGCTGGAAAAGGCGATCGACAAGATTCTGCTGGCCGGCATCCCGTGCATGGCGGTGCCGCTGCTGTCGAGCGACTGTCGTAACACCAGCGTCGATGAGGATCGCGTGCTGGAGGTGATTACGTCGACCCAATCGAAGCCGACGCACCAGACCAAGACCTACGTTCATCTGATGCGCGCCGCGGCGGGCATGTTCGAGCCCGACGAGTTGGAACGACTGGCCCCGCGATTGCGCGGTGGACCACGACTGGCCGAGCTGAACGGCCAGGGAATTGCCGGCGCCGATCCGGTGGCCGGCACCGAAGCGATCGCGTACGACTTTCTGGCCAAGGGTGGCAAGCACTCGCGTCCGTTCATCACGCTGGCTGCGTATGACGCCATGACCGGCGGCCGCGGTGGCGACGCCGACGGGAGTGAGTATCTGGCAGGCCTGCCCGACGCCGTTAAGCGCGCCGCCTTGTCGATCGAGACGTTCCACAAAGCGTCGCTCGTCCACGACGATATCGAAGACGACGACCAGTTCCGCTATGGCGAGACGACGGTCCACCGCAAGTTCGGCATTCCCACGGCGATCAACGTCGGCGACTACATGATCGGCCTGGGCTATCGACTGGTCAGCCGCGATGCTGGCACGCTGGGGCCCGACATGGCCGCCGACATCATCGACCGGTTGGCCGACGCGCACATGAAACTGTCCGAAGGGCAAGGCGCCGAGCTATTGTGGCGCGATTCGCTGCATAAGAAGCTCGCGCCGCTCGACGCCTTGAAGATTTACGCCCTGAAGACCGCGCCGGCGTTCGAGGCAGCGTTGTACTCGGGTCTGCGCCTGGCGGGGCCGGTCGACAAACAGAACACGTTCGTGAACTCGTTCGCCAAGAACATCGGCATTGCCTTCCAGATTCTGAACGACCTGAACGACTGGCGACCGGATAACCACAACAAGCTGCTGGCTGGTGGCGACGTGTTCGGCGATCGGCCGACGGTTTTGTGGGCGTTGGCGCTCGAGGGGCTGGACGACGCCGACCGCGCCGAGTTGCAGGAGGTGGTTCGCGCCGGAGTGTGCAATGCCGATTCGATCGAGAAGGTCCGCCGGCTGTACGAGCGAGCCGGCGTGTTCGAGCAGGCCCAGCGGCTGGTCGACAAATACCATGAGCGGGCCGAAAAAGTCGCCGATGAAGTGGGCAACGACGAACTTCGCCGATTACTGTATTACCTCATCGACACTGTCCTCGAGCGCCCCACCGACGCCGAGGAACCCGCCGTGGTGCCGATCGGGGTTGCCCCCCACCATTCGTAACCCGCGACACGCGGCGGATGGCCGCCGCTAGAATAATGTTCGCGCGTCCCACCGACTGTCATTGCCCTGGCACGTTATGCCCACGAACCGACCCGCGAACGTCGATCTCGATACGCTCGTCGGGCTGTTCTATCCCCAGGCGGACGAACTGGCCACGTTCGACGAGGTGTCGCTCCAGTCGATGCCCGACACGTATCGTCAGCTTTTGGCTCACACTTCGCACATGACCGTCAGCGTCGAGGAGCATCATCATTCGCCGGTCGACGTCCGCGTGCTGGCCAAGCGGGAAACGCCGACGCATTATTCGCGATTGATCAGCCTGGCCAGGCAAAGCGACGGCCGGATCGTGCAGTTCGGCATCGTGCGAATCAACTTTGCCTACATGTCCGACGAAGTGCAGCGCGAGATTCGCGCGGAAAGCACGCCGCTGGGTCGAATTCTGATCAACCACAACGTCCACCGCCGGGTGCGGCTGGTCGGGCTGTGGCGCGTGATTCCCGGCCGAGCGTTGACCGCGATATTCGGCATCGACCAGCCGCTGGTCACCTATGGCCGGACGGCCATCATCGAATGCAACGGCGAACACGCAATCGAGTTGCTTGAGATCGTGACGCCGCTGGATGTTTTCTAGCTCAGGAAATGCTTAGCCACGGGGACGCAGAGACACGGAGGTTAACACGGAGAAAATAAGATTTGTTGACGGCAAATCAATTATTTCTGCATTCCCCCGCATCGCTGAGTATTCTCTCGCAATTCCTCCGTGCTGTCCTCCGTGACTCAGTGCCTCCGCGGCAAATAAGCCTCAGGTGCCCCGGACAAGCCCAAACCACTCGATGTGTCGCCGGGCACAGAAATGCAGCCCCGCCTGCTTGCAATGGGGCCGCAGCCATTCCCCTTGCTTAACCAGCGCCTCGGGCTGGATGCCTTGCGGCATCAGCCAGACCCGGTCGCGCTCGATGCACCGCATCTTGGCGAGATAACCTTCGACCTCGTCGCAATCGGCCGGCGTGTCGACGACGAACTTCACCTGATAGTCGTACTCGGCCACCAGGTGGGCAATCACGTCGGGCGCGTTGCGCGTGCGCTCGTGCCGGGCGTGCCAACGCGGATCCTCGCTGCGCGGCGGCGCCGAGTTCGACAGCTTGGGGCTAATCGACATCAGATCGCATCGCACCGGCAAATAAAGCGTGCCGGCCGTCTCGATCGTAATGTGCTTGCCCAGCGCGTGCAGTCGTTCGGTCAGCGGCACTAGCTCGGCGTGCAACATCGGCTCGCCGCCGGTGATGACCACGTGCGGGCAATCGTGCCGCTCGATGCGCGCGAGGATTTCATCGATCGCCAGGTCGTCCCCCTCGGGATGCCACGAGGTAAACGGCGTATCACAGAACCAGCATCGCAGATTGCAACCGCTGGTGCGCACGAAGACGCTCTCGACGCCGGTCAGCGCCCCTTCTCCTTGGATCGACAAGTAATGTTCGGCGATTTTCATGTACCGACCAGCGGGTCGACGAGCCCCGCTTCTTCAAAGCCCCGCTCGCGCAGGCGGCAAGCGTCGCAGCGCCGGCACGGGCGGCCATCCGACAGCGGGTCGTAACAACTGTGGGTCAGGCGATAGTCGACGCCCAGTTTCGTGCCCGTGCGAATAATCTCGGCCTTGGTCATCGAGATCAGCGGCGCGTGCAGCGTGAACTTCATCGTACCCTCGACGGCCGTCTTGGTGGCCAGGTTGGCCAAGCGCTCGAAAGCTTCGATGAACGCCGGCCGGCAATCGGGATAGCCGCTGTAATCGACGGCATTCACGCCGACGAAAATGTCGGCCGCCCCCACCACTTCGGCAAAGCCCAGCGCCAGGGACAAGAAGACCGTATTCCGCGCCGGTACATAGGTCACCGGAATCCCGGCCGACATCGTCCGCTCGTCTCGATCCTTGGGCACGGCGATATCGGCGGTCAGGGCGCTGCCGCCGAATTGGCCCAGATCGACGTGGGCGATCCGATGTTCCGTGGCATTCATCGCCACGGCCACGCGTCGCGCGGCGTCAAGCTCCCAGCGATGCCGCTGGCCATAGTCGACCGACAGCGCATGCCACTGACAGCCCTGGCTTCGCACCAAGGCCGCCACCGTGGCGGAGTCGAGCCCGCCCGACAGTAGTACGACCGCCCGCTCGCTCATCGCAGTTGAACTTTGCACGACCTGATTGAACTTCGGCCCCTGTTTCCCAATCCACCATCATGGCACAATAGGCGCTCGAATTAAAGGAGCCGACATGTCTGCCAGCTTTCGCGATACCCTTGAAATCTTCGCCAATCAGTTCCCCGGGCGCGACTATAAAATCGAGATCGTCTGCCCGGAGTTCACGAGCGTCTGCCCCAAGACCGGGCAGCCTGACTTTGGCGTGCTGACCATCACCTACACGCCGGCCGAGAAGTGCATCGAGTTGAAGAGCCTGAAGCTGTACTTGCAGCAGTTTCGCAACGAAGGCATCTTCTACGAGCACGTCACGAACCGGATTCTCGACGACCTGGTCGCCGTCAGCCAACCCCGCTGGATGGAGCTGCGAGCGGCGTTCACCCCTCGCGGTGGTATTTCGACCACGGTAAGCGTGGAACACAAGGCGACTAGCGGTTAGCCATTAGCGATGAGACCGGGGGGCGGACGCTAACGGCTCGCTTTGCCACATGGCAAAGGGTTAGAAACGCTACGAGCGCAGCCGATTCTTTTCGTCAACCAGGATGATCCGCGGCTTGAACGCCCGGGCTTCTTGATCGTTGAGATCGACAAACGTCGCCACGATCACCAGATCGCCGCGGCTGACCAGATGGGCTCCCGCGCCATTCACGCAGACCGTCCCGGTGCCGCGCTCGGCCACAATGGCATAGGTCGTCAACCGGCTGCCGCGCGTCACGTTCCAGACGTGGACCTGCTCGCCGGGCAGGATGTCGGCCGCCTCCATCAGCAGCGGGTCGATGGTGATGCTCCCCTCGTAGTCGAGGTTGGCATCGGTCACCGTGGCCCGGTGAATCTTGCTTTTGAACATCCGACGCAGCATGGTCTCGATCCGCGGTCCCAGTGAAACTGCCGTCTAGCTCGGCACGCTCGGCCCACGTCCCATTGTAGAAGCGGCCTTGGCCGCCGGAAAGGGCATTGCCTGCTTGGGCTACGACTGAAAGCATCGCCTATCACTCGTCAGCGCCGCAAGTTAGCAACTGCTTGCGGCCCTGGGGCGAGTGCGATTAAATATCAGCGCCAGGCTTGCAAATGGCGTGAACAATCGTGGCCTGAACATTCGACGCCCCATCGCTAGAGTTGATCCATGAGTGGTGCCAGTCCGATCGTGCCCCCTCAGCCATTGCGCGTGCTGCAGATCATCTGGCTGGCGTTGGTGATTGGCATCTCGACGTTTTTGGGATTTGTCGTCATGTCAGCCACGCAACCGCCGGCGCTTGGCGAAGTGCGTCCTATGACTTTCAGCACGCTGGCGATGGGTCTGGTCGCGGTGGCGGTTCCGATGTCGCTGATCGTCTCGCGCATTTTAACCAATGCCGCGCGGCAACAGATCATCGCCGGCACCTGGAAGCCAAGTTCTGAGTCGCAGCCCGACCAGCCGCTGACACTCGTCGACAAGCTGATGGCGGTTCGCCAGACGACCTTGATCATTGAGCTGGCGATGATCGAAGGCACCGCCTTCTTCGGCTGCATGGCCTACCAGACGGAACGTCATCCGGTCGCGCTCGTCGCGGTGGGCATGGCGCTGGTCGTGATGATTCTGAAGTTCCCCAGCGCGGGACGCATCGGCTGGTGGCTCGACCGGCAGGCGAAAACGCTGGCCGACGAGTTGAAGTTGCAACAGGCGTCGAGGCAGTCGTAGCACCCCTCGTAAGTGCCAGCAGTCTTCAAGGGGCCGGGCCGAGTTTCACTTTTCCGTTACCTGGCGCGTTAAACCTTTTCGGTTGCGTCGACCCAAGCGCAGATAACGGACATAACTAAGCTAGCGGCCTTGCCGGTGCCGACACACGATGAAGGCGCGCCAGCGCGCAAGTGCCCGCATCCTTGTTACAGCTTATGCGTTATGCGACCTTGGCTCGGCCTACTCTCCGCGATGATCCTCGGGCTGGTGGCTGTTGCCCAGGGACAGGGACCGCCAAACCCACCGCTGGGGCCAACCTTGCGTGTAGTGGCCCAGCAGGCCGCTCCCCCTATCGCACAACCATCGCAAGTTCAAGCGCCGCCGAGTGCCATTCCGCCAGTTGCCATGCCGCCGGCCGCGGTCCCCGGCGCCGAAATGCTGCCCCCAGCGCTACAGGCGATCGCGCCGTTGACACTCGGCCAATGCTCGGGGCTCGCGCTGGCCAACCATCCGAACCTGATCGTGGCCCAGGCTAACGTCGAGCAAGCCTACGGCCAGGTGGTGCAAGCCGGGCTCTATCCCAACCCACGCCTCGACAACGGCAACCCGCAGTTCATCCTGGGCGGGCTCAACTCGGTCTACAACGTCGGTCTGACCCAAACCGTGGTCCGCGGCGGCAAGTTGCGGCTGAGCCAAAGCGCGGCGCGCGAGGCGCTGCGACAAGCGGAACTCGATATCATCACTACCCGGTTCAACGTCTTGACCGACGTCCGCAATCAGTTCGTCATCGTCCTGGCGACGCAAGAAAGAATCGCCACGCTCGAGCGGCTGGTCACGATTTTGCAGCACTCCGAGACAATCAGTTCCGACTTGCTCCGCGCCGGCCGGGTAAGCGAGAGCGATTTGCTGTTGACCCGTATTGAGCGCCGCCGCGCCGAGTCGAATTTGCGCAGCGAGCAGCAACAGATCATTGGCTATCGCCGGCAACTGGCCACGTTGCTGGGTATTGCCAACTACCCCATCGGGCAAGTCACCGGCGATCTGAAGGCGCGCGTGCCGTTGCTGGACGACGCACCCTTGGCGCCGGAAATGGTCGACAACAACTCTCAGGTCCGCCGCGCCGAAGTCGATATCAATCGGGTGCGGTTCCTATTGGGCCGGGCGCGCGCCGACTCGATTCCCGACTTAATCGCGCAAGGGGGTTACCAATACCTGATTGGCGACAATCCCTCTCAGGCGACGATCGGCTTGTACATGGACGTGCCGATCTTCAACCGCAATCAGGGGAACATTCGCGCGGCCAATGCCCAGATTCGCGAATCGTCAGCTCAACTGGGGGTGACGCGACTCGATCTGTTTCGCCAATTGGCCGACGCCGAAAGCGACTACCGAGCGGCCGCCAACGTAGTGCGTAATTACGAGGAAGGCCTGATCCCCGACGCCACCCGAGCGCTGGAATTGATTCAACGCGGCTATGAGCAGGGGCTATTCGACATCTTGCGCGTGCTACAGGCCCAGCGCTCGCTGTTCGAAGCGAATCTGGATTACATTCAGGCCCAGCAGACCCGGCTGACCGCGGCCGCGAAATTGGCCGGGTTGTTGCAACTCGACACGTTTCCGTAAAAGCGGCAAGGGCTGACGCCCGACCATGTGCAACGTCAAACGCATGCTGCTAGTGCCGCGCCGCCGAGTGGGCTGGCGCGAGGCGATTGCGCAGGTCTTGCAGTTGGGAATTCATTTCCAGCGCGCCGGACGATAGCACGGTCTCGCCCGCTTGCAGCGGCTCGGCGCCTTGCGCCTCCTGCTGCGCGTTGGGGATGGCCGCCACGACCGCCATTCCCCTGTGATGACGAACCAGCACCACACGGCGAGCGGTAAAGCGATGCTTGTGCGTTGGATCGGCGACAAACACCAGGCTTAGCGGCGTGTCCTCCAGAATCGCCGACTCGGGGATGGCGACTTCGCGCGGCGAGGGCGGCAGCTTGACAATCGCGGTGATGAACTGGCCGACGTACAGCCGGCCGCCGCGGTTATCGACCCAGCCGAGCACCTTGCCCGAGTGCTGGGTCACGTCGATCACCTTGCCGATCACGTTGAACTCGCCGTGGATCAGCGGCTCTTCGGGCGTGGCCGGAACTTGAATCCCCCAGGTCCGCTCCGAGGGCTTCAGGCTGTGGAGATCGGCCAGGTCTTCTTCATAGACATTGGCCATCGCCCCCAGCCGGCTCAGGTCGGCGATCTTGAACAGGTCGGAGCTTGACTCGATGATGTCGCCAACCACGACGTTCTTTTCCAGAATCGTCCCGGCGAACGGCGCGCGAATTTCGATTTCGCCCCACTTCTTTTCCAAGTCGGCTTCCGCCTCGCGCTTGCCGGACTTGATCCGATCGGCTTCGGCGTGGACTTCGGCCAGTTCTTCGTCAGCCAGTCGCCACGAACGCAAGGTCCGTTCGAGCCGCTCGACGAGGATCACGTCGGCTTCGTGGGCCCGCTGCGCCTCGCGAACAGTCAACTCGGCGACGGTCCCTCGCTCCAGTCCCTTGAGCCGCGTCAGCGTCAGTTCGCTCTGTGCCAGTCGGGTGAGGGCGTCGACCAGGTCGCTCTTCTTTTCCCCCACGTCGCGGCACCAGACAATGGCCAGCAACTGTCCCTTCTCGATATGGTCGCCGAACTGCAACGGTCGGTTGCCCGATTGTTCCTTGACAGGCGATGGGCGCAGGTCGGCTACCGAGCCGATGCCCACCACTTCGCCCGGGAAGCGCGAGTGGATGTTAATCATCCGATCGGCGTCCAGGATCAACGAACCCGCCATCACCAGCGGCGCTCGCGGCGGCGCCGACGTGACCGGTGCCGTCTTCAGTTGCATAATCTCGGCCACGTCGGCCGGCACGTCGACCGAGTTGTGATCTCCGTCAACCAACTCCATCAAGTGGGTCGAAATGCTGTCCGCCTTGCCCGCCGGTCGCTGGTGGCCGAGCCTCGAATAACCGAACCAGCCCGCTCCTCCCAGCGCAACGACCATGATCAACCATCCGGCGCGACGCCACGAGGACGAAGCCGGTGGCGCACCTGATTGTGGGTGATGTCCCGTCATGGAGTCCTGGGCTGGAAAGCGAATCAGGTAGTGGGCCAGAGCGAATCGCCGCGCCGCTGACAGGGAGGACGCTCCCAAATCACGTCTCGGGCGCGCAGCCCCTAGCAGCTACCTTAATATACGATGCCACCCGGAATTGTTCGAGCCAGATCAGCCGGTCGCAACGGTTGCAACGATGGAGCAGTTACTTGCCATTTCTTAATGTTGTGGCGTGCCCGATCGCACGGCCGGCCGGGCCACGGCATCGCCGAGCTTGAAGGCCGACAGGCTGCGCAATTCAATCGGCGGTGGCATATCGACGGGCAATGAAGCCAGCACCTTTTCCAATCGTTGGCGGGCCGCGACGATCTCGGGACGCGTGTCCTCGGCCAGATTCTGCCGCTCGTCCCGGTCGCCTTCCACATCGAAGAATTCCCCCGTGGAATAGAGCTTATAACGACGGTCTCGCACCACCCGCCGGATGTTGTACTGGTTCAATATCCAATCGCGAGCCGCGAGTTTGGGCGATGTACCGCGCACGGTCGCCGCGTGTGAAACGCCGTCGAGGGCCAGACTCTTGGGAACCGGCACGCCGGCCAGGTCGCACAGCGTGGGAAGCACATCGGTGAAATCGGCCAGCGGGCTGGTCGACGCCGATTGGTTACGCGGGTCGCTGACAATCAGGGCCACGTCCCCACCCGCTTCGGTCAGTTGGTACAGCCCACCACGCGCCGAGCGCCCGTTTCGCCGCGCCACCAGGCTGGACTCGCTGCCATTGTCGGTGGCCACGACCAGAATCGTCCGCTGGCGAATCTTCAGTGCTTCAAGCTTCTCTTCGACCTGATGTACTAGCTGATCGGCATATTGCACCATTTCGCCGTACATCTCGTGCTCGGGCCGGCCCGACGTTCGATTGGGCGGCGTCGCCACAACGTGCTCAGTAAAGCTCTGCCCATGAGTCAGGACCATTGGATAGTAGAGCAGGAAGGACTCGTCACGGTGACGTTCGAGAAAACCGAGCGCGTACTCCTGGAACACGTCGGGACCGAACTGGCCTCGCCGGACTTCGCGCTGGCCGTTGTGAATAATCACGGGATCCCAATAGCGCGATTCGATGAAGCGATTCAGATCGGTCAGTGTCGCCGCGTCCCGGGCCGCGATGGCCGCATCGTACCGACGTCGATCCCCAGGGCTAATCCGGTCCCGGTCGATGCTGCCGGGCCAGACGAGCGACTCGTCAAAGCCGTGCTGCTTCAGAATGTCCGGCTCGTCATACATATTGTTCACCTGCCACTTGCCCGCAATACCCGTCACGTAGCCGGCGTCGTGGAACAATCGCGGCCAGATGACTTCGCGCCGTGGATCGAGTCCGCCGCCGCCGTAAAGCGCCGCGTCGTGATGCATGACGAATCCTGTCCGCAGCGGATAGCGCCCGGTCAGCAACTGAATCCGGCTCGGTCCACAGACCGGGAAGGTGTAACAATGCTCGAAGCGCGTGCCGCGACTGGCCAGTCGGTCGATGAACGGTGTGCGTCCTTCGTCGCTGCCGTAGCAGCCGAGCCATTCCTGGCCGCAATTGTCCAACAAGATCAGCACGACGTTCAGCCGCTCGGGCGCCGCCTCGGCCGCAATGGCACCTCGGGCGCTGATGGCGGCAAGCAACAACGCAAACCATCGGTGCATCACGAAACGTCGCGGCATGGCGATTCTTTGGCAGGGGTGCAGGGGGGCTAGGGTGCAGGGGGGACGAAGCTCCATTCGTTGAATATCCTCACCATTGTCGCGACGTGCAACCTGTTTCGCGGGCATGCGGTGGCACTTGGAAAAAGCTGGTGCTGGGCAAGAAAAAGCTGGACGCGCCCCGGGCGGAGGCTAAAGATGATGACGCCGCCCGACGAGCCGGCTCCGCCCCTTCACTTCCCGCCTTGTTGAGGTAACTCCCATGCGCACGCGCCGTCGCACCATTTTGCTGTTGATTACTGGCCTTTGCACCGCGCTGGCCTACGCAACGCACGGCGCATTCCAGGTCCGCGCGGCTGACTCGCCAAACGACGCCGCCAGTGCGCCGGCCCAGGCGAAGCGTGTCTATTCAATCGGGCACAGCTTTCACGTCTTCATGCCCGGCATCTTGTCGCAAATCGCCAAGTCGGCTGGCATTGCCGAGCATCAACAGGTCGGCGTCTCGTCGATCGGTGGCTCGTTTGTCCACCAGCACTGGAACGTCGATGACGACAAGTTCAAGTCCAAGGCGACATTGAACTCGGGCAACCTGGACGTGTTGACAATCGCGGCGCTCTATCTCCCCGACGATGGGATCGAGAACTTCGTCAAGCTGGCCTCGGAGAAGAGCCCCAACATCCGCGTGTTGGTCCAGGAGTTCTGGCTACCGTTCGATTACTACGTGAACTTCAAGCAGGAGAAGCCGACCCCTCCGGATCGCACCCAGTTCGACCTGGCCAAGCTGCAAGCCGAGCATGACCGGTACTTCCACGACATCGACGAACACGTGACGATGCTGAACAAGAAGTACGAAGGGAAGCCGGCCGTGTATGTCGCCCCGGCGGGTCAGGCGGTGCTCCTGCTGCGCAAAGCGATTGCCGATGGCAAAGCGCCGGGGTTAAAGGATCAACTCGACCTGTTCACCGACGCGATCGGCCACGCCAAGCCGCCGTTGCAGGTGCTGGTGGCGTACGTCTACTTTTCGCAGATTTACGGCCGTAGTCCGGTCGGCCTGCCTGTGCCACCGGCGCTGAAGGGAGTCGACGACGCTAAGACGGCCGAGGCGCTGAACCGCGTGCTTCAAGAGCTGGCGTGGCAGGCAGTGATCGAACACCCGTTAAGTGGTGTGAAAGGGAGTTGAGTTCGTCACGCCGCCGATTGCAACGGTTCGATCTGCGTGACACTGTCGGGAGCGCAGCCCTCGGGCAAGCGCGAAAACGATTGCCAAGGCTGACGCACCGGCACGGTGCTTTGCGGCACTGGCCCGGCGTGAAAGGCCGCGCGACGCGTCAACAGCTTGAACAGGTAGGGCAGCACGTTCCACGTCGTCCATAGCACGGCGAAGAACCCGAGCGCCTGAAACGCGATCCGCTTATCGCGAACCGGCGAACGATCGTGACGCCAGGCCCGCCACAGATTGAGCGGATTGTAAAACGTGGCATAGGCCGCCAGCAGCTTCAACTGACGGCGCCACATCGCTTCGCGCCCCGCCACGATCACGTGATTGCCATCAATTGCCGACTCGGGCACGTGCTCGTCGCCGAGCGCCTTCAGCACCTGCCCTGTTTCGTAGGTCTTCTCGTACTCGCGGGTGCCGACCGCTGGAATGTGGACCGTCACCTGGACCGAAATGGCGCCCGCTTTGCGCAAGAAGTCGACCTGATTGTACAAGCCGTAGAGTGAATCGCGCGTGTGGAACGGCTGACCCTCGTGGTACATCATCATCGCCATGGGCATGATCCGCTGGGCTTGTAGCTCGCGAAACAGCTCGATGGTGACCTCGGGCTTCTGCCCCTTGTTGACCAGTTCGGCCGTCAGGTCTTCGATCCCGAACCAAATGCCCGACAGGCCCCCTTTTCGCGCCAGCGGCAGCAGGTCGCGGTTCTTGAAGGTGTCGAACTGCGTCGCCTCGGTGGCCCAGCGGACCTTGCGACCCAGCGGCGACCCGTTGCTGAGCTTGGTGTTGGCCAGCGCCTCGAAAATGCCTTCGGCCGTCTCGCGGCGGTTGAAGAAGTTGTCATCGGTGCCGAAGAAGTGACGGACGCCGAATGTCTCGTGAACGGTTTTTAATTGCCGCGCAATGCCCTCTGGGCTGCGGAACCGCCAACTGCGCTGGTTCATGGCCGGGATTGGGCAGTACGAGCAATTGAACTTGCAACCTTGCGTGAGCAGTAAGCTCACGAACCGCGCGTGGTGCCGTACCTGGTTATCGGCGATCGGTCGGGCCGAGAGCCCCGGCCCCTTGTGGGGCGGCTCCATCAACCGTAGCGCGGTGACTTCGTCGGGCAACTCGTCCAAGTGCTGCACCAGTCGCTGTAAGCCGGTGTCGACCAGCCGCGGTTCCTGCAACGTCGACGCCGGGTCCATGTAAACCAGGCCGGGCACTCCGTCGAGCGCCCCCTCGCGGCGTGCCCGCTCAAAGGCCATGCGCATGGTCTCGCCATGGCCGCGAAATTGGACCAGTACGCTCAACAACTCGACCAGCACATACGCCTCGCCGGTCACCACCACGTCGGGGGGCGCGCACTCGCCGCCCGCGCCACGATTCCAAAAGTGATAAGGCTCGTAGACCGCCTTGGGACCACCGGCGATGATCAGCGGACGCTCGGCCCCCATGTTGCGCGCTTCGCGAATCGCCTCGTACGCTTTGCCGGCGTGAATCTGCATGGACGACACCAACAGCACTTGAACCGGCAAGCCGTCGATCTTGGCGCGACTGGGCCGGAAGTTCTTGTTCCACAGTTGGAACACCGCCCGGGTCCGCGTGAAGCCGGCCTGGTAAACCGCGCCGGCGACCGTTCGCGCGCCGGCAGGAAAGATCGAGTGATCGTAGATCACGAACGGCAAGAGCCGAGTCCGCGCGTCAAAGCAAGATAGGACCACGACCGGGATCTGCGCGAGCTCTTCGCGCCGCGTGGCCAGGCGCCCCGTCAGATCGCGAAAGCCACCTTCGGGAACGAACACGTCGTTCCCTCGCCGCATGGTCAGTTCCATCGGGTCGACCTTGCCTTAAAAAAAGCGACACTGAACCGAAGCTAGCGGGGACTTGTAAGCCGGTTCGCCCTTTGCCGCAAGGTCAGTATTGCGGGGCAGCCTGCTAGCAGTCGCAATCGCCTCACGAGTCGCTTAATGTGTTACGAGAGCTCCCTCGCCAGCACCTCTTGGCAAGATCACCCGATGATTTCCGTTTGTGACGTCAAGAAATCCGCCGTCCGAAGTCACTATGACCTGGTCACGCCGTTTTACCGGCTGTTGTGGGGCGAGCATATTCATCATGGCTTGTGGCACGCCGGCTGTCGGGTCACCGGCATGACGCTCAGCCCGCCACAATGGATGTGGGCCGATGCCAATCGCATTGGCTTCGCGCCGCAATCGTTCGACGTGGTATGCAGCATTGAGTGCTCGAACACCTGTTCGACAAACAAGCCTTTCTTCGCCGCGCGGCAAGCTGGCTGCGCCCTGGTGGCCTATCGGAGCGGCGCGATGCGCTACTTTTGCTTTGTATTCCAAGCCGCGCCGGTGGAACGTGGCGTCGTCTCGCATATCCATCTCAGTGACCCGACCGTCGCTGAGTTTGGCAAGTGAATGCCGGATTGATCTCGACGAGGGCAATGGCCAGTGGTTGCCGTTCATTTCGACACAGGCTAGAGTGTCCGATCCGGTTCGCATTCATGGCGCGAAGGGAACCCGGCGGGGTTCACGCGCTGGATCGTTTTCCGCCCATCACACGCCACACACGTTGGAATCAGCCATGAGCAACGCTCCTCGCTTCATCATGATCGGCGGCTTCCTGGGTGCCGGCAAAACGACGACCATCGCGCGACTGGCTCGGCGTTTTCAATCCCTAGGCAAGCGTGTCGTCGTCGTCACCAACGACCAGACGACCGACCTGGTCGACACGAACTTGCTCCGCTCGCAAGGTTTCGACGTCGGCGAAGTGGCTGGCTCGTGCTTCTGCTGCAACTTCAACGCGCTGACAGCGACGGTCGAGCAATTGAGCGAGGAACAGCGCCCCGACGTGATCATCGTCGAGCCGGTCGGCAGTTGCACCGATCTGGTGGCGACGGTCATTCGCCCGTTGCAACAGATTTACGCCGTGCCGCTCGACATCGCCCCCTATGGCGTGATCGTCAAGCCGAGCCACGGCGGCAAGATTCTGCGCCAGCAGGCAAACGCCGGCTTTTCGCCCAAGGCCGAGTACATCTTCCGCAAGCAGATCGAAGAAGCCGACTTCGTGATCATCAATCGGATCGACGAGCTGCCCCAGGGAGAAGTCGCCGAGCTTGCGAGTCTGCTGGAAAGCCAGTTTCCCGGCCGGCCAGTGATCCGCATG
Organism: Planctomycetota bacterium; assembly: GCA_018242585.1. Lineage (NCBI taxonomy): Bacteria > Pseudomonadati > Planctomycetota > Planctomycetota bacterium. The sequence goes on along the minus strand of JAFEBQ010000012.1, from coordinate 61,966 downwards.
TCGGCGAAAACCGGCGACGGGTTCGACGCGTTCTGCGCGGCGCTCGATCGACACGATGCCGTCGGTCGTCGTGTGATCGACGTCGATTACGATGTCTATGCTGAAGGGGAAGCGGAGTTGGGCTGGCTGAACAGCCAACTGACGTTGAAGGCGCAGACCCCGATCGATCTCGATGGTTTTCTGCTGCGTTTGCTGCGGCGGCTGCGCGACGAGTTTGCTCGACATTCGGCCGAAACAGCTCACTTGAAGGTGATTGGCCTGTGGGAAGGCCTCTACGGCGTTGCCAACCTGGTCAGCAGCGAGACCGCGCCGGTATTGTCACTGGCTTCGGATTGCCACACGCGCCAAGCCGACGTCGTCGTCAATGCGCGCGTGGCGCTCGATCCCGACACGCTCGCGCAGCTTGTCCGTCGAGCGGTTGCCGACGAAGCGACCGCGGCCGGCGCGGTGGCGTCGATCAATACGCTGCAAAGTTTTCGCCCTGGGCGGCCGGTACCCACGCATCGGATCGTCGCCGCCTCGTAACGCGCGGCACGGATACTCCTTCTTCACTTCGCGCCGCACGCTAGCGCGCAGTTCGCGATGCTAGCGATCTTTCACAGGCACGCCGTGCTGGCGCGACAATTCCTCGCGCACGCATCAAGTTCATTACGAATGCCAGCGGTCGTTGAACGGCTAGCGCGAAACTGTCGCGCCGCGTGCCTGCGGCGACACAGCGCTCGAGACATTTTCGCTAGCAACGACTTGCCGCTAGCAATGGGCGAGCAATTAAGCACACTAGCAATTCAACCACTACGTCGATTCCGATCGATACCAATTGTAGTGGGTAAGAATCCTCGCTTCACGCACCGAAACGCCAGACGACGTCAGCGACGAGTGCAACCGAGCGCGACCATTGGAGTATCAATCATGTGGCAACGGATGCTGTCGGTTGCGATCGCGACCACGCTGCTGGCGCCATCGGTGATTGAAGCTCAGACACTGGCGCCACCGGCTGCCCCCCTTGCCGCGCCGGCTGAAGCATCCGCCATTCCAGCGTCAGATTATGTTGGCGCAACTGGCCCGGGCGTGACACCCACGACCCATGCACCCAACACGCAGCCGACGATCGACGAGTTGATGCGACGGATCGCGCAGAACGAAGCCGAGATCGCCGCCTTGCGCGGCAAGCGTACCACGCCGGCGGCTTACGTCAACCAGCCATCGACCGCGAACAACCAGTTACAGGACGAACCTAGTTTTCCGGCGATCTACGAACGCTTGAGGAACCTCGAAAACTTGCTGCAGGCGCCGATACCGGGCCAGTCGCTGTTGTTTAGTCTGACCGGCTTCTTCCAACTGGACGACGGGCTGTTCGATCAATCGGCGGTCAACACGGCCACCCTTGGCCCCGTTCAGAACGGCATCGGCTTCCGCCGCGCTCGTCTGCAATCGTTCGGCAAGCTGAGCGAGTTCACTTCGTATACCATGGAGTTCGACTTCGCCACGGTGGGCCGGCCGAGTTTTATGGACCTCTGGGTCCAGCAATCGAATCTGCCGTTCTTCGGCAATGTGCGCGTGGGACAGTTTCGCATGCCGGTCACGATGGACTCGTGGACCAGCGTCCGTCACCTCGAATTCCTCGAGCGTTCGACGCCGTTTCAAGCGCTCGATCCGTTCCGCCGCGTGGGCGCCATGGCCTGGTGCAACAGCGAGGACGAACGGTCCCTGCTCGCCTATAGCGTCTATGGCACCGGCCTGACCTTTTGGAACGGCTCCGGCACCAGCTATTCGACATTTGGCGATAATCGCTCTGGCACTCAACTGGGCAACAACGGCGTCTCGACCTCGATTCGCGGCACGCACTTGCTGTACTACGATGAACCGGCCAACGGGCGGTATCTGTTGCACGTCGGCGGCGGTTACAATTACAGCCAAATCGGCGGCTTTGGCCAATCGGGCAGCGAAGCCCAGACGTACGAGTCTCGCACCATTCCCGAATTCTTCGTCGGCGACCCGGCGGCTGGCGGCGCCACGGCGGGGGGCACGCCTTTCGTGCTCGACACCGGCCGCATCCTGGCGTCGAACTACCATCTCTGGCACACCGAGTTGGCGGGCAACTACGGCCCAGCGCACTTTCAAACGGAAGTGTTGCTCACTCAGTTGAATCAATTGCACGGGCCGCCGGTCTATTACGGTGGCACGTACCTGCAAGGCGGTTACTTTTTGACCGGCGAGAACGCCGGCTACAACAAGCAGGTGGGCGTGCTCGACTACAACGTCAAGCCGTTCACCGAGTTCTTCGGCCTGGGCCGGCGGAAGCGGATGTGTGGCTGGGGCGCGTGGGAACTGACGGCCCGCTGGTCGTACTTGGACCTGAGCGCCACTAACATTCTGGCCGCCAATCAATTGGGTGGTACGCCCGGGATTCCGGTCTCGCCCAACCCGGGCTCACTGAATGAAAGCACCGTTGGCTTGAACTGGTGGTGGAATCAATACACCCGAGTCCAGTTCAACTGGATTCGCGCCATGTTGGACAGCAACGTGACGGGCTCCAGCACCATGGATATCTACGCCACGCGGTTTCAAATCGAGTTCTAACCGATAGCAGTCAACCGCAGCCGCCGGAACAGCTTGCCCTGGCGGCAGCGCGGACACTTAAAGTTGTCGTGTGGCGAAACCTCCCATTTTTAGCCGAAGAACAGCTAGTAGCGCTTTACTGGTTAGGTGCCTTATGAAAGCCTTCGCTCCCCTGTTGGTTCTGGCCGCCATGCTGGCAGCCCCCCTGTTGGCCTATGCCGGCCGGCATCACCACTGCTGCCCGAACTGCGGCTGTCACAACGTCAAGAAAATCTGCTGCCTGGTGCCCGAGGTCAAGAAGGTTCCGCGCGTCGTCTATGACTGCGAATGCGAAGACTTTTGCGTGCCCGGCCCCAGCAAGATGTGCGGTGTGAAGTGCGTGCCCGACTGCGACGCGCTCCACGGCTGCCGCAAGGAAATCATCTGGAAGCCCTGCTGCGGCCAGGTCCGCACCCGGACCAAGCTGGTCAAGAAGACCGTGATCGACGAAAAGCCCGGCTTCAAGTGCGTGGTCAAGGTGATCTGCAACGGCTGCGGTTGCAACCGTGGCGAGCAGGACTGCGGCGAAGGGACTCCCCAGACCCAGGCCATGATCCAGCAACAGCTCGATCGCGAAGAACTGGCTCAACAGGCCTCGGCCGAAGCGCCGGTCGACGGCCAATAAGCCCGGCCGCAACAATCACGAACCAATTGAGGCCCAGGGCCAATCGGTCCTGGGCCTTTTTATTTGGGCGCGCCGCCGAATGCGATCAATCGCGAGCTCTGTCAGTTGACGCTAGTAGAGCGCTCGCGACAATGTGGAATATCCACAAAGTGCCGCCTCTGACGGTGCTGTCATCTCAAGCGCTGGTAGCGGCGTTTCCGATAAGTACAAAGGCATCACTTGTAGCGATCCTTGCCGCGCCAACGGCAACGACGGCTGACCGGACAACCGGAGGCTTGGCGTCCCCAGCCGATGGTCAGCCCGGACTTCTCACGCGCTGAGCCATCGCCGGACGCCCACTCTGGGTTTTGTCCGCCTCGCGCGATCGTCGCCCGCGGCGAACCGACAGCGGCCCCGCCGGCCGAACTCGCCTTTACCACGCTCGCGTGATCTAGCGACCGTGAAGGCGAGCGCTTCAGCGCCTAGGAGACCGTCATGCGCCTTGACACTCACGACACCGGAGACAACGCCGCCACGCGCGGCGCCGAACCATCCACCAAGCACCGAACGGCCGTTGGCCGCGCTGCTCTGGCGCGGTTGGCCGGTTGTTGTAGCTGGCGCTGGCGCGCGGTCCTGGCCGGCATCGTCGCCGTCCCGTTGGCCAGCGCGGCAACGAGCGCCCTGGGGCAAGCGCCGGCGTTTGACGCCGAGCCCGCCGCGGTCGCGCCGTTCGCCCCGCCACCGTCGGTTAATGTTGCGCCCGAAATGGCGCCCGGCGGCGTCGTGCCCGCGGCCTATGGCAACTTGGCGGCTGACGAACCGCCAAGTGTGCCAGATCAGATGAAGGCCATGCAGAAAGAGCTGGCCGATCTGAAAAAACAGTTGAACGACTCGTCCGCCACGATCAAGAAAATGGCCGCCAAGTCGGAAGAGTTTCCCACCTTCAGGATCACCGGCTTCACCCAGTTGGACGGCGGCTGGTTCTCGCAAGATGGGAAGAACATCCAACAAGTCGGCTCGGCGCAGCCAGGCGTCGACTTCCGCCGCGTCCGCGTAGGCATCGTCGGCAAGGTGGCCGAGTTCACCAACTACATGGTCGAAGTCGACTTCGCCACCGCCGGCCGCCCTAGCTTCTTTGATATCTGGCTCGAACAGCAGAACATCCCGTTGCTCGGCTCGGTTCGCGCCGGGCAGTTTTGCCAGCCGTTCAGCGTCGACGCGATGACTGGGTTCCGCAACCTGACCTTTCTGGAACGGTCGTTACCGTTCTTGGCGTTCGTGCCGTTCCGACGCGTCGGCGTCATGGCCTACAACGGCTCGATCGATCAGCGGACCAACTGGGCGAACAGCGTCTTCAAGACCGGCGGTTTCCAGAACGCTCCGCTGGGCGACGACCGCTTTGCCACCGATATCGGCCAAGGGGGTTATTCGTACTCGGGCCGTGCGACACACTTGCTCTACTATGATGATCTGGCCAACGATCGTTACCTGTGGCACGTCGGCGCCAGCTTCGACTACAGCTATCTGTCGTGGAACAGCGCCACGGTGCAACCAGGCCAGACCAGCGCCGGCTCGAACGTGCCGTTCTACCAGTCCAAGACCAGCCCCGAGTTCGGCCCCTTGGGCTATTCGGATGTATCCCAAAACTTCGGCTTTGCCAATGCGTCGAATCCGGTCTACGTTGACTCGGGCAAATACCAGGCCGAGTCGTTTGACCTCTTTGGCATCGAAAGTCTCGCTCAGCTCGGCCCGTGGGGCTTCACGGGCGAATGGATGGGCACGGCCGTCAATGGCACGAATGCCGGCACGATCTTCTATCATGGCGGCTACGTCCAGGCGGCGTACCGCCTGACCGGCGAGCATCGCGTGTACGACAAGCGAACCGCCTCGCTGGGCAAGATCATCCCCTATACCGACTTCATCTCGCTGCAACGCGGGTCGAAGCGCGGCATTCACGGCTGGGGCGCTTGGGAAGTTGGGGCGCGCCTGTCGTACGTCGACATTCGCAATCCTTCGAATCTGCGGTACCTGTCGAACTCGAATGGCAACGGCCAAGGAACGCTCACCGACGTCACGCTGGGCATGACCTGGTTCCTGAATGCGTACTCGAAATTCCAGTTCAATTACATCCACGCCATGCTGAACAACACTGGCTACGCCGGCGCGCAGCAAGCGCTACAAGGCTGGAGCGTAGGCGAGTTGTACGTCACGCGACTGCAGGTGGATTTCTGAGCAGCGATTAGCGGTTAGGCCGAAGGTCCGTGGTCAGTTGTCCGTGGCCCGTGGCACTTGATGGGCGGCTCTTCAACAACTGACAAATGGCGACGGGCCACTGACCAACGCGGAACGCACTCTCAGTCCTTCGGATAGTACCGAAAGTAATTGAGCCGCGAGTCGTAGTCGGCGCCGCGGCGTTGATAACCGGCTTCCTGCACGCGGTCGAGCATGGTGAACGGCCACAGCAGGTGTTTCCTCGCTGGCCCCGGATCGGCCACCGGCGAGCCCTGCGGCTCGACCGGGTAGCCAGGCGGCAGCTTATATCGCGGCGGCGCGAACGCCCCGCCGGCTGGCAATTGTCCCGGGACGTTGGCGGGGCTATTGGGATAGGCCGCTCCGGGCGGCGGCGTAGCCGACTGCTGGGCGCAGCCAAACACCGCGCTACAAACAATCACCAACCCCCGCAAAGAGCTTCGCATGGCGGCGGAGAATATCGTTCCACCAAGAAGCTAGCAATTGCAACTTCGCCGCGTCAGGACAAAGGCACGCTGAATGATGGCTCGTGGTGACGTGCTGTCATTGCCGCCAGGCAAACGGACAACGCCTGCTGTGGAATCGCATCGGCCTTTTCATCATTGTGGCCTCGCCAACAATGGCCCCATTCCGCGCCAGGTCTTAAGTTCGGCCCGCGGCCCCTTTTCGCTCGCGTCCAAGAACATGTCCACGGGAAGCTGCTCGGGCCAGATGGCCGCGGTAGCGGGATAATGGTAGTCGGGCCGGCGGACGAAGCGGGACCGACTGTGATCCTTGTCGAAGTAGCGCGCGGCCGTTTCTTCTCCCAGCCGGAACTCCTCTTCGTTCGATAGCGTGTGCTTGTCGAGTCGCACCTGGTCGTCGTGGGCTGGTGTGATCTCCATGTCGGCCCACCAGGAGTTGAGTTCGGACACCGGTTCCATGTCAAGCAAATACCAACTCTTCAGCAGGCTACGCCCCGGGGCCGGAGTTTGCGACCAACCGGTGCCCAGCACGCGCAGCCCCGGCAGCATGCGCCGTTGGTCCTGCGCCGCCATCGTCATCGTAAAGCCGCCGCAATAGATCCGCCGTTTGGAATTGCCCAGATTTCCCCAGGTGTCATCGACCAGCAGTCTGTCCGGTGATCGTTCGGCCACGGGATCGAAATAGGTGGGCTCGGCCACCGAGGCTTCGATGGCCATCGCCATATCGTCGGGCGTCGTGATCAACCGCAAATCGCCCAATCGTTCCGCGGCCGGAATCTGGCTCAACAGCGCGTACATCATGGGGTCGACGAACATCGTGCATGCCTTGCCGATGTAAGCCGTCGCACCCAGCCGCAGGTTCGGATGGTCTCGTTCAAATTGCGCCGGATGTTGGCGGTAGTACTCGTAAACATCCGCCTTCCACGACACCGAGAAGTTGCGCGCGTCGAACACCTTGTGGCCGCGGGCGTCAAAATCGGATCCTGGCACGCGATTGTCGATGACCTCCTTGTTGGCGGCAATGATGACGACCGGCAGTTGCAGCCGCGCCTTGCTGCGCCGGGCGATGTCGCCGAACGAGCGCGCGGAGCGCCAGTCATCGACCCCCAAGGCAAAGCCGACGAACTCGCGCATGGCGGTGAACATCGACACTTCGGTCGGCTGTTTGCGGAGCAGTTTTACCATTTTGACCGACGAACTTTCCGCCTTGCGAACCGCGGCCACGTCGCCGCGTTTGAGGCGGTATTCGGCATACGAGACGCTCCGCGGCGCGAAGCCATGGACGGCAAAGTAGATCGCCAGCAACGAGCCGCTGGAATTGCCGCCGATGACCACGCGGTTTTCGACCAGCGCCGGAATGCGGCGCGACGCTTCTTTGATTACGCCGCCGTCGTAGGGCAAGCAGGAGCCTTTGCCCTGAAAGTGGACGAATAACGCCGCGTCGCGAAATCGCTGCTGCAGCTCGGGCGACAGCGGCTCGGCGGCGCCGGTCGGACGAGGCAATAGCGCCACGCCAGCGATCACGCACAGGCTGACGACTCCCAGGCATCGCTTCATGGAGTCCTCGCTGTCGCTATCTAGAGGAAGTCGAGGTGGCTTCGGCTTGGGCCAACGGCTGATCGGTGTGCTCGCGTTCCCAGCCCAGGCTGAGCCAGCCATTATCACACTTGACATAACTCATCCGCGTGTGGCTCGCACTTGACGAGCCGCCGGCTTTCGGTCGAGAAGCGAGCGTCGCCGGAAAGAATCGCTCGCTGACGCCTCGCACCTCGGCCGCGTAGGCAGCGTCGCCAGGTTCGATCGACAGCGCGCTCCGTTCGAGCTTCAATTGGCCGTCGACAAGCCGCACCGTGTATTCCGCGCGGATCGTGCATGGCGCGCTGACGAAGGCGGCCGTTCCTTGCTGATAACCCTGGATATTCCAGCGAGCCGTGGCGGTTTCTTGGCGAAACCGCGCGCGCACGGGATCACGACTCGCCAGCCGCAGTGTTGATGGCATGCGCGGCCCCGTCGTCGTCTCGGGCTCCTGCAACCCGATCATGTCGAACAAGGTTTCATGTACCAACGATTCGGTCAGGTCGCGCCTGGCGATCGTGTTGGATGTGTTGTCGATCGACGATTCGTGCAGTTGCGCGATCCGCCCATAGTCGCCGGCCGGAAGTTCGGGCGGAAGCGTGGGCGCGCCACCGCGCGTTGGCGTGACAAAGCGCGTCGAGACGATCAGTTCGCGATCCGTCGTCTGGAATCGCGGGCGGCCGATGACGGTCAAATCGTTCAGCGGGTTCCACACCGTCAACGCGGCCAAGCGATTGAGTTGAAGCACCATGCCGCGGGTCTCCAAGTCGACGCGATCGGCAATCGCCTTGGTGGCGTAGCGTCTCAGTTCGGGTTGCTTCTCGGCGAGCTTGCGCTGGGCAATTCGCTGGGCAATCGGCTCGGCAATGGCGCGGACCACGCACGATCGAATGGCCAGACTCACGCGCCCCGTCCGCAATTGCATTCCCAGACGAATGTCGGGCTTGCTCTCGCCCAGCACGCCCGCCGACAGTTGGTACGGCTGGTGACCTTGCAACTGGGTAGTGCCGTTGACGTTGATGCTGGCGATCCCCTTGGTCAGGTTGAATCGCTCTGTGGCCGTGCCCGAGAAATGGACGTGCAACTCGCTGTTCTCACTGTTGGGGGGAAGCGAGGCCGAGATCACTCCTTCGCCGGTCACTCGGCCGCGAATGCGAGCCCCTTGCGACACCGTGTCGACCGGTTGATCGACTTTGATCGGGCGACTCATCATCCGTTCCAGGTCAGGCCGGGCGACGAGCACCCATTGATTTGGATACGAAGCATGCAGATCCAGCCAGCTCAAGACCGCGTCGGCGGCGCCCAGCCGTGATAACTGCTGAACCGCCTCGCGTACCGTGTCGAATCGCTCGGCCGTCGGCTGCTGGGCAAATTGACGCCACGCCTGGTCCATCCGATCGACCAGCGGCGCGGTTTCGTTCGCGCTGGCTAAGCCGCGGCGCAGCGCCGCGGCATAATCCGTGACCGCGTCGCGCAATTCGGCGCCGGCCTCTTTGGGCATCTGCCAGCGCGAATGACGCAGACGATCGTACGCTGCATCAAGCTGCTCGGTCGCCGGACGCTCGGCGCTCAGGTCTTCACGAAGCAATGCCAGCCCCATGTCCTGGCCCAGGCTGACCGCATTGGGATACTTGGCCAGTTGCGCTTCGACCGCGCTCAATGCGTCGGCCATGCGCTGCCGCGCCGCGGCAACCTGGCCGGCGCTTGGCTTGGCCAGCGCGTCGCGAGTGGCTTGCAGCACTGCGGCCGGCAACTCTAGCGGGACTGCGACCGCTTGCGCCCACAAGGCGCTCGTGCCAAGACACGCCCCGAGCAAGAGAACAATCATGGCCGCCAGCAATGGCCAGTGGTCATGGCTGCAATTGGAAACTGAGTGCTGTGTTGGCCGCCCCATGGTCGATGCCCATTCAATCTGGAGCCGGGCATTCCGTTGCCGCCTATTGTACTTGCGGCGCGCAGCGATGTTGGGATTCTTCCGCTATCTTTTTGTGTTGCGACACTCGGCGCGTCGACCCGCGCCAGGCCCCTAACCGCGACCGCAAAGTGGTCCCACGTCGCAACAGAAAAGCCGTCATCGCTTTACGACGATGGCTCGTAAAAGGAGGTAGTGAGGTTTGGCCTCGATTTCCCCTCCGATTGCGGCGAAAAGGGCCGTACTAGCGAAGTGCGCCGAAGCGGACACACGAACGCTTTAGCGGGGAATGAACCGCCTATTATCGCCACAACTGAGCATCAATGGTGGCCCGTGGGCTGAGGCGGCGAGATGTCTTTTCGATCATTGACCAATCGAACTTGGTTTCCTTCGAACTGCACGTCGAACTTGATTTTGATCTCTCGGCCACCCACGAACTTTATCGGCTGGCAATCGGACCATATCGCCGAGTCATGGCGTCAAGCTTCTCGGCTTGGTGGTCGTCGTTGCCCAATTTGCATTCCTTGCGAGGGGCAGTTAGCTTCAGGCCATCCCGCCTGACCATCCACGAGGTGTACACATGTCCCGCCCAGTGACTCACAGTTCCGACCGTCCCGCTTCGGGCATGCCGCGCCGCCGCTTCCTTGGCGCCGCGACCGCCGGAGCGTCGGCCCTGTTTGCCGCGCCGCGACTCATCAGCGCTCGATCGCTGAACGAAAAGCTGAATCTGGTCGTCATCGGCTGTGGCGGTCGCGGCTTTGGCAACTTGAACTCGGTCAAGTCCGAGAACATCGTTGCCCTGTGCGATGTGAACGCGAATCAAATCAATCGCGCGCTCGAAATCGCCCCGCAGGCCAAAACCTTTCGCGACTTTCGCAAGCTGTACGAGACGCTCCCCGAGGGGAGTTATGACGCCGTCGTAGTCAGCACGACGGAACACACGCACGCCTTTGCCACGCTGCCGGCCTTGCGGCGCAAGAAGCACGTCTATTGCGAAAAGCCGCTCACGCTGACCGTGCATGAGGCGCGCAAAGTAACCGAAGTGGCGCGCCAATCGGGCGTGGCCACGCAGATGGGAACCCAGCTGCACGCCTCGGCGAACTATCGCCGCGTGGTCGAATTCGTCCAAAGCGGCGCGCTCGGCCCGGTGCGCGAGGTCCACGTTTGGGTCTCGCGCGCCTGGGGCTGGCAAAGCCAGGACGACGCGGAAAAGAACAAGGACATTGTCTGGACCATGGACCGTCCGACCGACACGTCGACCGTGCCACCGGAATTGGATTGGGATTTGTGGCTCGGGCCTGCTCGCGCGCGCCCGTTCCATGAAGTCTATTTCCCGGGGCCCAAATGGTATCGCTGGTGGGACTTTGGCAGCGGTACGATGTCGGACTTGGGGAGCCACTGGAATGACTTGCCCTTTTGGGCCTTGAAGCTCGACGCACCGCGCACCATCGACGCCAGCGGCCCGCCGCCGCATCCGGAAATCGCCCCTGCCTCCTTCAGTGCGACCTACGAATATGGCCCGCGGGGCGATTTGCCGCCGGTGAAGCTGACCTGGCATCAGGGCGCGCTGAAGCCCAAGCTGTGGACCGACGGCAAGATTCCGCAGTGGCCGAATGGTGTGCTGTTCATCGGAGACCAGGGGAGTTTGCTGGCCGATTACAGCAAGTATCAACTGCTGGTCGATGGCAAGCAGTTGCCCAACTTTGCACCCTTCCAAATGCCGGCCAAGTCGATTCCTGACTCGATTGGCCACCATGCCGAGTGGCTGCAGGCTTGCAAGAGCGGCTCCCCCACGACCTGCCACTTCGACTATGCTGGCCCGCTGACCGAAGCCAATCACCTGGGCAGCATCGCCTATCGCGCCGGACGCAAGCTGGTGTGGGACGCCAAGAACATGAAGTTCCCCAACGCTCCCGAGGCCGAAAAAATGTTAGGACGCGAGTACCGCACGGGCTGGTCGCTCGACGCCTAGACCAACTCAGCTATGCCACAACTTGCCGTGATGGCGCCGGTTATTTGCCAACTGACACAGACGCTTTCGCTGAACTTGTGGCTCTTTGGCGTCATGGGGGCGTTGCGCTCGCTAATATGATCGCGGCTACCCCAACTGAATCGTCGCCTTTGCGGGAAGTTTTCAATATCGATGCTGCCTTCCCATGTCCGCTCGAATCGAAAACATGTGCGCCGCTCCAACGAGGCCGGAGGCCCCTGAAGTTTTGCGTCTGGACAAATGGGGGCCACGAAAACGAACACGGCTCGCAAATGCTTACATAAAAAGCACTTGCGAGCCGTGTCTCTTTTGAAGCGGAGAGGATGGGATTCGAACCCATGGTACAGTTTGACCCGTACACCGGTTTAGCAAACCGGCGCTTTCGACCACTCAGCCACCTCTCCGGGTCGATTACCTGCGGCGTTCAATCTGCCGCTTGGGCAAAATGGAACGAGGCCGACTAATCATATCGGCCAATTGCACCGAGCCATTGTAGGTTTTCATCGCCACGTTGCAAGCCATGATGCCGCAAGTCTTTCGGGCCGATCGCTCAGTTGCCACCGAGTGCTGCTAGCTGAACTGGACCGGCTTCCGACCGGCAAATTCGTGCGGCGCAGGCACCCGCTTCACTCGGCACAACTGTTAAACCGCGAGGCGGACTCGTCGGCCGCGCTAGCCTGGGCCGATGAACTCCCTGGAAACAAGACGCAGCGGGCGGCGGCCTATCGTGCGCGGGGCGCCTTCGTTGCCTGGCGCTGATCGGTCGGCAGACGTTGCGCGCCAAGGATGTCTTTCACCCACCGGGCCGTTCGCGCTCGCGTGGCCATTGCAGGAGGCATGGATGGATCGACCGACTCAAAGCGCGTCCGCGCCGACGCTGGGGCTTTCGCCCGGCGCGCGTACGGTGGCCAGCTTGCTTCTCTTTCTGCACCTGTTTTGCATCGTGGTCGGCATGACCTCGAACCAGGTAGCGTCGCTGCTGGAAGACGGCCTGCGGCGGCAGGTGCCCGGCTTGCGCGCCTATCTGCAAACGCTGCTGCTCGATTTCTCGTATGCGTTCACCTACACGTACACCCCCAGCGACGCGCCCGACGCCGACACGCAATGCTGGGTCGACTTCGAGTTGACCATGCCCGACGGCTCGACGCGCAACGAAGTGGTCCCGCCCGAGAACATCCGCTCGCGGCTCCGTTCGCGCCGCTACGAGCGGCTGGCCTTTCAATCGGTGAATTGGGCCTTTGCCCAGCACCAGGTTTTGGAAAGTGCCTTCCCACGCACCTTGGCTCGCGCGCTCGTCAACGAGACGGGCGCTACCGGGGGTAAGCTAAGCGTCCGCTGGCGGCAACGGGGACCGATCGGCAACGATCCGTTCGTGCCCCCCGCGCCCCAAGTCCGCACGGCGTACGAAGCGCGGATCTTGGTCGATCCGGACAATCGCTCGCAGGTCGACCTGTTCAAGATCGAATCGGCCGCCGAAGTGGCCCCCAAGGCCGAGAAGTAAGGAGACTGGTCCGCCATGCTTTCGCTCGCTCGCGGCTATTTCAACGCGCTGTTCGATCAAATGGGGCAAACCTGGAACCGACTCTGGTTCACGGCGGTGGACCCATTGCCGCTTGGCGTGCTGCGTGTGTTTACCGGCTTGTTGGCTACCTATGCGCTGCTCACACTGACGCCGGACCTCGATCGGCTGATTGGCCGTCAGGGGATGCTCCCCTTGGACCTGGCGCGGCAGATGGAAGGTTTTCGCGACGCCGACTACGGCGGGGCGTATCGGTTCTCGGTGCTCGACTACGCCGCCGATGCCCGGTCGCTCCGCACGATTCACTATCTAAGCGTCGCTGTCGTGGCCCTTTACACGCTGGGGGTGTTTAGCCGGGTAACGTCGGTGCTGGCCGCGGCCACGATGATCTCGTATTCGCATCGCATGTTCGTTGTCGTCTCGCCGTTCGAGATGATGTTGAACTTGCTGATGTTGTACATCTGTGTCGGGCCGTCGGGGGCGTATCTGTCGTTCGACGCCTGGTGGCGCGATCGCTCGGGACGTGTGCCGGTCAAGCCGTCGGTCAGTGCCAACATCGCGTTGAACCTGATCCAGGTTCACTTGACGCTGGTGTTCGTGATGATGGTCATGGCCAAAATGTTCGGCGACGCCTGGTGGAACGGGACGGCATTCTGGTGGCTGTCGTTGAACAGCAACGGCGGCGTGTTCGATTTGACCTCGCTGGCCGCACAAACCAGTCCACCGCTGGGCCGGTATTTGATCAATCTCTGGACGCACGCCCAAATTGTTTACGAATTGACTTTCCCCTTGGCCATCTGGCACCCATTGACCCGGCCGCTCTGGCTGGTCGTGGGGGTGGTGCTCTGGGTGCTGTTGGCGCTGGTCAGCGGGCTGTTCACGTTTGGCCTGGCAATGATCGCGGCCACGTTGGCGTTCGTGTCGGCCGACCAGTGGCGGATGGTGTGTGGGAAGAGCAGTTAGAGGCTAGAGACTAGGGGCTAGCGTGGTCAGTTGTCAGTTGCACTCCTGCACCAGTGTCTTAACAACTGACAACGGACAACTGACAACGGCCCCCCGGTCTAATCGCTAATAGCTAACCGCTAATCGCTCCCCAAAAACTTGCTTCGCGCTCGGGCGCACAGTATTGTCAGGCCATCTCCCTCCTGACTACGCCTCGCCCGGAGCCCACGCCCATGCCTCGCCTCGATCGCCGTCGTTTGTTTCAAGTCTCGGCACTGGCCGCCTCGGGTGCCGCGCTGGGGGTGGCCGCGAACTTGCCCGCGCCGCGGATCGCGCGGGCCGAGACGTACAAGGAACCCCGGCCGAGAGCGTTTCGCCTCAGCCTGGCCGCGTACAGCTTTCGCGACGCCTTGCCCAACGCCCAGCAGCCGGGGGTCAAGAAGCCTCGCGCCGGCACGATGAGCCTGGAAGACTTCATTCGCTACTGCGGCGAGTTGGGTCTGGCGGGCACTGAGTTGACCTCGTATTATTTCCCGGCCGAGATCACGCGCGAATACCTGCTGGGTCTCAAGCAACTGGCCTTCCGCCAAGGGTTGAGTATCAGCGGCACGGCCATCGCTAACGACTTCTGCTTGCCGGCGGGACCAGAACGCTCGGCCCAAATGGAATACACCAAGCGCTGGATCGACTATGCCGAGACAATGGGCGCGCCGGTCATTCGCGTCTTCTCGGGCAAAGCGCTGCCGGGCAAAACACCCGATGAGACCGCAGCCAACGTCGAAACTGCGCACCGCCTGGCGGTCGAAGGCTTTGAAGAGGCGTGCGACTACGCTGGCAAGCACGGCGTCTTTCTGGCGCTAGAGAATCATGGCGGCTTGACGACCGAGGCCGAAGGGTTGCTGCGCCTTGCGCGCGACGTGAAGAGCCCCTGGTTCGGCGTGAATCTCGACTCGGGCAACTTCGCCAGCGACGATCCTTACCGCGACCTGGCCAAGATCGCCCCACACGCGATCAACGTCCAAATCAAGATGACCGTCCACCGCCCGGGGGCCAAGCCCGAGGCGACCGATCTGAAGCGCCTAGCGCAGATTCTGCGCACTTGCAACTATCGGGGCTTCGTCGTACTGGAATACGAAGAGAAAGAAGACCCGCGCGAGACCGTGCCGCGAATCATCGACGAGATGAAAGAGGTATTCGGATGAAAAGTTGCTGGTTGCTAGTGCCTAGTTGCTAGTAGGCAGCCAGCCCATCCGTGCCGACTGCAAACAAGTGGCAACGCTAAGCCTAAGGGCTCGTTGCTGGTGATTTGCATTTTCTAGCAACCAGCAGCACGCAACTAGCAACTTTTGCTAGGCCCTCTCCGCTGCCGCCGTCTGCCCGCTGATGTTCAACCGCTTCATCTTTTTGTAAAGCGTGGTGCGGTTGATGCCTAGGGCGGCCGCCGTGGCGTGCCGGTTCCAGTGGTGCTCTTCGAGCACTTGCAACAGGATTTGCCGTTCGGGGTCGGCCAGCGCTTCTTTCAGCTTGCGCTGTCCCAGCGGGTCGACACTGATCGGCGCGGCATGCACCAGGTTGGCTGGCAGGTCTTCGACGCGGATCGTTGAAGTCTTGTTAAGCAACACTGCCCGTTCGATCACGTTCTGCAACTCGCGGACATTCCCTGGCCAGCGATAGCGCTGCAACGCGGCCAGCGCCTCGTCGGTGTAGCCAGTGACCTTCTTGCCCGATTCCTCGCAGACTTGTTCCAGGAAGTGCTGCGCCAACAACGGAATGTCGCTGAACCGATCGCGCAGACCCGGCAGTTCCAGGTTGATGACGTTGATCCGGTAGAACAAATCCTGGCGGAATCGCCCTTCGGCGACCAGTTTCTCGAGGTTTTCGTTCGTGGCCAGGATCACCCGGGCGTCAACCTTGAATGTCTTGTTGCCGCCGACTTGTTCGAACTCGAACTCCTGCAACACGCGGAGCAGCTTGACCTGCAGGCCGGGCGTGGCGGTGCCGATTTCGTCCAGGAACAGCGTGCCGCCGTCGGCTTGCTTGAACTTGCCCATCTTGTCGGTCGTGGCGCCGGTGAACGCGCCCGCCACGTGGCCGAACAGCTCGCTTTCGAGCAGAGTCTCGGGCAGCGCGCCGCAGGCCACTTCGACAAATGGCCCGTCGCGCCGGCTGCTGCGGCGATGGACCGCGCGGGCGATCAGCGACTTGCCGGTGCCGCTTTCGCCGGTGACCAGGATCGTGGCCCGAGTGTCGGCAACGCTGTCGATCACGTCGAACATCTTGCGCATCTGATCATCGTGGCCGATGATGTTTTCCATGCCGAACTTGCGGTCGAGCTGCGCCTTGAGATTCTTGTTTTCTTCCAGCACGCGGCGCGTCTTGACTGCCCGCTCGATCGACATTTCGAGTTCGTCGTCGATCAACGGCTTGGTCAACAGATCGAACGCCCCGGCTCGAATCGCTTCGACCGCGGTTTCGACCGTGCCATAGCCGGTCATTAGAATCACCGTCGCCTCGGGCTGGTTCTGGCGAGCCCACTCCAACAGCTCGAAGCCGTCGTCATTGCCCAGGCGAATATCAATCAGCAGCAACTCGAACGAGCGCTTTTTCAGTTGCGCGAGGGCGGTGGCCTGGCTGTCGGCCGTGTCGACCGCATAGCCTTGCTCGCGCAGCCAATCGGACATCGACTCGAGCAGGTGGCGGTCGTCGTCAACCAACAACAAAGAGACGCGATTCATGATTCAGCTCGTTGCCCGGGGGGCTCAATCCAAAAGCGCTGCGCACAGGGCGCAGTCGCGTGTCAAACAATGATTCGTCGAGAATCATCTACGTCGCAGGTTGCGGTAGGTCAACATTGCGACCTCCGCGGCTGTCGCGGGATGTCGACAGTTGGCGAACAATCGCCAACGTGTACCGAATGTGCGGTTTAATGAGGCGCACCCATCGAACGAAATTGAACGATCCTTGATGTAGGAGACGAGCGCGCCGAACCGCTCTCGTCCATAGATTACGAATCTAGCAACCTACGCATTTGTAGGGATTTTTCAGGCTTGCCCGGCCGCACATGACGGGTACGATTAAGCGCGAGGTCGTGTTCTACTTGGCCCGACCTCGTAGGGCAGATGCGCTGGCGGCGCGATGCCAAGTTGCCAAGCATTGGGGAGATCACTGGCATGCTGGTACGATTATTAATTGCCGACGACCACGAAGTGGTGCGGAGCGGGTTAGTCAATCTGCTGGATGACCCGCGGATTGAAATTGTCGGTCAGGCGGCATCGGGCTCCGAGACCGTCGAGTTGACCGGTCAGCTCAAACCTGATCTGGTCTTGTTGGACATCCGGATGGTCGAAGGGGACGGGCTCGAAACGCTCGGCCAACTGCGCGAGGGCTTCCCGGACCTGAAGGTCGTCATGCTCTCGACGTACGAGAACCCCACCTACATCGCCCGGGCCCACGCGCTCGGCGCCGCCGACTACGTCTTGAAGGGGGCGACGCGCGAAGAGCTGATCCAAGTGATCATGGACGTGGCCGCCGGCAACGCGCCGAGCCAATACGGCGAGCTACGCAAGGTCGCCAACGCCATGGCCACCAAACAAAAGGAACAGGGGGCCGAGGTCACCCTAACCCAGCGCGAGACGCAGGTGTTGCGACACCTAGCCCTGGGGCTGAGCAACAAGGAAATCAGCCGATCCCTGTCGATCAGCGTCGAAACGGTGAAAGAACACGTTCAACACTTGCTGCGCAAAATGGACGTCACCGATCGAACGCAAGCAGCCGTCTGGGCCGTCAAGCGCGGCTTGGTATAAGGTGCTGACGGTTCCACCTCTCCGTGTTGATAAGCACCTTAAAGCGGGCGCATCAATCTAGCGCGACGTAGCGCCAAACCCTTCTCCCCCGGGGAGAAGGTGGCGGCGCTAGCCGACGGATGAGGGTCGCGCGTCAATCTTGCGCGACTCCAGCTTCAATGCTGACCCTCATCCGGCCTTCGGCCACCTTCTCCCGGAGGGAGAAGGGTTTGCGCGTAATCGTTGATGAAGGAAACCCTGTTTGGCTATTGCGCTCGCGGATGGGCCCGTTCGTACGCCGCCCGCAGGGTGGCCGTGCTGACGTGCGTGTAAATCTGCGTGGTCAGCAGACTCTTGTGTCCCAGCAACTCCTGGACGCTACGAATGTCGGCCCCGCGATCGAGCAAGTGCGTGGCGAAGCTGTGGCGAAGGGTATGCGGGCTGGTCCGGCTGTCCAGGCCGGTCTCGCGGAGATACTTTTCCAGCAAGCGGCCGACACTGCGCGAGGTGAGCCGTGTGCCGAATCGGTTGACGAACAACGGCGCCCCGCCGCGCTGCGCCGGCCCGCGCGCCGGTGGGCGCTGCTGTCGATCGCGCTCGGCCAACCAGCGCCGCAGAGCAGCCGCGGCATGGGAACCGATGGGCGAAAGCCGCTCGCGCCGCCCCTTGCCGCGCACGCGGACCAGGCCTGATTCCAGGTCCAGGTCGGCGTCATTCAGCCCGACCAACTCACTGACGCGCAATCCGGCCGAGTAGAGCGTCTCGAGAATCGCCCGATCGCGCAGCGGCAACGCTCCCCTCCCGCGCGGCGCTTCGAGCAGTTGGCCGACTTCAGCCGTGGAAAGAAAGTGCGGCAATGGTCGATTGCGCCGCGGGTTGCGTAGCGGCCGGGCCGGGTTCGCTTGGGCCCAGCCATCGCGCTGGCCAAAGCGAAAGAAGCTGCGCAGCGACGCCAGCCGGCGGGCGATCGTGCTTTTGGCCAGTTCCGAGTCGTGCAGCGTGGCGACGTAGGCCCGCAGTTCAGGCGTGCCAATCGTCTCGGGCTTTGGGGCGCGACCGCCGTGGGCGTGGGCCAGGTATTGCACGAGTCCCGTCAGATCCTCGCGGTAGCTCTTGATCGTCAACGGCGAGGCGTTGCGCTCGACCTGCAGGTACTTCAGGTAGCGCACAACCGCTTGCCACAGCGGCCCAGTGGGCGCGGCCGGAGACGGGCGGCCCGCCGAAGCCGCGGCGGTTGAATCGGTCGCGCCGGTGGATCCCTGCGACGGCGCACCCGGCCGGTTTGCGCGGGTGGCGTCCACCGTTTAGAGTTCCTCGAAGTCAGCGCTCATCGGCAACGAGAAGCGGCGCGGCGCTTGGGCCTGGCGCGCTTCCTGGCGAATCCGCTGGCTGAGAACCGCGGCATCGTACCAGCTAAAGCTGAGGTCCGGGTTCGAGGCAAAGCGGCCCAAGGTTCGCAGGGTCTCGGCACGGCTGGTCTCGTCGTACAAGAAGACGTACCGCTCTTCACCCTTGACCAAGGCCACCACGTTGATGTCTGCCACGACCCGAGCCCTCCGTTGGCTGTTCATTGGCCACATGGGTTCGAGTCCCCCGTTGATGGGCGGCGCCGTTCCATGGCGCGAGACGTCGAATCCACAGGCCGCATCCCTACTTATCGGCCAGTTGGCCAGCGCCACACCACTCGGCTTTGTCCGGCGCCGCCACGTGCGGTCAACATTTCGCAGATATGCGCGTGACAGCAGAAGCGAACGAAGTCATCGCTGCGTTGCATGTACGCTTGCCAGCCGCCAAACCGCGCGTCGTCGGCGTAGTAGTAGTAGGTGGACAACGCCTCGGTCACGTCCGAGTTGTTGCCGTTGTAGATTTTGGTGTGCCGCATCACCGGTTCTTTCGATTCAATCGTTGCAGGTCGAACCGGAACTGGCGGCGCGGGCGTGAAGCCGCGCGGATCGGGCCAGTCGGGTGGCAGCGGCCCAGCCGGTAACACGACGGGCGCACCCGCCGCGCCAAGAGCTTGCACTTCCTCGGCAGCCGGCTGCTCGTGCGAAGTTAAAGTCGCGGTTTTCACGCCGTCGGATGCGGGTTTTACCTCGGCCGGCTTGTCGCCGCTGGCCTTGCCACTGGCCGACGTTTCGGGCGCAGGCAAGGCCGGCGATAGCGGTGCCGGCGGCGGCGAATTCAGCGGCTGATACGCCGGTTCCTGCGTTTTCATCTGCTCGCGGGCCAGCGCCATGCGGGCCTCGAACACCAGCGGCGGCGGAATCTCTTCCTCTTCCGGCGTGCCCCACGGTAGCCCGTAGCCCGGCGGGATCGGGTGGAAGCCCGGGTTCGCGGCGTACCACTCGACATGCATGCCGATTCGCGGCGGATAATACGGCGAGTAATCGGTCACCACGCCGATGGCGATGGCGTCGGCTTCGAGCAACTGTGCCAGCAAGCGCGCTTCCTGGGCGTTGGCCAGCGTCAGCCCGTACGCCCGGCGGACGTACTCGACGCGCGATAGCGGGATGACTTCATAGCCTGGAATCTTTTGCAACTCGTTGGCGTAGGCCAGCGCGAACTTGGCGCCGTCAACGGTCGGCTCGGTGCTGTGATTGAAGAACGAAGCGACAGCGATTTTCGAGAGCTGCGGCAGCGGATTATGGACCGCCGGCTGGCGGCTGATTTGCGGCAGGAATTGACATCCTGTCGCCAGCAGAACCAGTGCTAGAAGTGCCAGCCGTCGCATGCCGTGTGTGCCCGAGGTAGCAAGTGCGTAGCGCGACCTCGACACGAAGCCGCGCTTCACTCACCGTTATCGGCACAATCGGCAAGGTTTCTGCAATCGGAAGAGTCGCCTCCGCGACAGCGGCGACAGCAAGAGGCTCAGCAAGCGACGCTAGCCGATGCCGTGGGCAATGGCCGGCAGTGTACGTGCGAGCGCAGTACGCCATTCGGGCGGCTCAATGCCGAACCGCTCGCGGAGCCGGGCAAGGAACAATCGCGAGTTCAAAGGCCGCCGAGCGGGCGTGGGATAGTCCTGGGAGGTGACGGCCGCCACGTCCTCCACAACCAAGGGCAGGCCGAGCGCTCGCCCGCGACGAAAGATTTCCAAAGCGAAGGCATGCCAGTTTGTTTCGCCAGCACAGGCCGCGTGGAACACGCCGCCGTTCGTCGCTAGCCAGTCGTGCCAAGGAACCGTGGCCTGAGCAAGTATTTGCCGAGTGGCCTCGGCCAACCAATCGGCCGAGGTCGGCGCGCCGACCTGGTCGCTGACAATACGCAGTTGCTTCTTGGTCAGCCCGTGACGCAACATGGTCGCGACGAAGTTCTTGCCGTACGCGCCGTATACCCAGGACGTGCGCAGGATCAGGTGGCTGACACCAGACTGTCGAATCGCCTCTTCGCCGGCGAGCTTGCTGGCGCCATATTGGTTCAATGGTCCTGTCGAGTCGTCCTCGCGCCAGGGCTGGGTACCGCTGCCGTTGAACACATAGTCGGTCGAGTAATGAATCAGCGCCGCCCCGAGCGCCGCGGCTTCCTCGGCCAGCCAGCCCGGCGCGATGGCATTGATTTGCCAACAGGCGTCCCGCTCAGTTTCGGCCAGGTCGACTGCCGTGTAGGCCGCGGCATTTATGATCAGCGCCGGCCGCACTTCGCGGATCGCGGCCCGCACTTGATGCCCATCAGCCAGATCGAGCGTGCGCGCCTCGGCCAGTTCGGGCGCGTGCGTCGGTCGATGGACGGTTGGCGTGATCGAGCCCAGCGGACAAAGCGTCTCGAGCAGTTCGCGCCCCAACTGGCCGCCCGCGCCGATCAGTAGAATTCGCGGCAACGATGCGCTCATGAATCGATCGGCCTTCGCGGTAGATGCGAAGCATCAGGCAGTAGGGGTCTTCTCGTAACGCGGCAGTCGCTCGCGCGGAATGTCGGCCAGGCAAAGCGCATCGGCGTCTTTGGCCGACAAGATCGGGTCGCTTACCGGCCATTGAATGCCGATCGCCGAATCGTTCCACGCGATCGTCGACTCGCACTTTGGCCGATAAAGCTCAGTGCACTTATAAGCGACAATCGCCCGCGGCGTGAGCACGCAATAACCGTGGGCGAAACCGGGCGGGATATAGAACTGTCGATGGTCTTCACCGGAAAGCGTCACACCATTCCACTCGCCATAGGTCGGTGAACCAACGCGGATGTCGACTGCCACATCGAAGATTTTGCCTAACAGCACGCTGACGAGCTTGCCTTGGGGATGGGGGAACTGATAGTGCAAGCCTCGCAGCACTCCTTGCTTGGACGACGATAGATTGTCCTGCACCATGCGCGCGGAAAGTCCAAGGGCCGGATAGCGCTCGTCATTCCAGGTCTCAAGAAAATAGCCGCGTGAATCGAGAAACAGCTTGGGTTCGATCAACATCACTCCCGGCAGGTTGACGGAATGTCCTGACATCGGCGAATTACTCGTGACAAGCATCCTGGTTAGTTTGGGTCGCCCTACCTACCAGTTATCGGCAAATGATCGTTGGGCGGGGTGCGAGGTTGCCTAGGGTTGCTAGCGCGGGAGTTTGGAATCAGACGTTGGTTCGAGTGATTGCCCTAAGTGACGGAACGCTGGTCGTCGACATCGGCCGCAACAAGCATCCGCAAACTCATTTGGCACGGGGGCGGCAGTATCCCTATCAGGTGCGGAACGAGCAATGGCAGTTGGTCTGCGCAGGGCCGCCTCGGCACCGTGAATGCTTGCGAAGATTCACGCCGTCTGGCGTTGCTAGCATGTCGACTGGCGAATCAATTTGGCGTGGTCTTTTGCGCGCCGCCGAGATGATATTCATGCCTCGTTGCGATGCTGGCTTCAATGGGTGTGCCGAACCACTGGCAACTGCATTGTTAGCAAGCCGTGCCTGAGCGGGCGCTATTGCAACCTCGTGAAACGCGGCTGGTAAGCGGGCACTGTTCCACAAAATCGTCGGGGGATGTTGCTGTTGCTTAATTCTGAATAACGGGTTAAACAAACCACCGATACAGAGGTCTGCTCTCGGCAGTGACAGCGAGCAGAGGAGCAAGCGATTCGAAAGGGAGTCACCACGATGGGTTTCTTAGCTGGACGTCGGATCCTCGTCACAGGCGGAGCAGGGTTTCTGGGACGAGCGGTCTGTCGATGCCTGAAAGATTACCAGCCAGCCACCGTTTTCGTGCCTCGCAGCCGAGAATATGACCTGCGCGAACCGGAAGCAATTCGGCAAATGCTCGCCGTGGCGCGCCCCGAAGTCATCATCCACCTGGCGGCCGTTGTCGGTGGGATTGGCGCGAACATGCGCAATCCTGGAAAGTATTTTTATGACAACGCGGTGATGGGCATTCATCTGCTCGAAGAAGCGAGGCTGGCCGACGTCGCCAAAGTTTTGACGGTAGGTACGATTTGCTCGTATCCCAAGTTTACCCCAGTGCCATTTCGCGAAGATGATCTTTGGTCGGGCTATCCCGAAGAAACCAACGCCGCCTACGGTCTAGCCAAGAAAATGCTGCTGGTCCAAGCGCAGGCCTATCGCCAGCAATATGGCATGAACGCGATCACGGTAATGCCCGTGAACTTGTACGGCCCAGGCGATAACTTCGATCCGGCGACCAGTCACGTCATTCCCGCGCTCATCCGCAAAGTCATCGAGGCCCGCGACAGCGGCAACCCAGCGATTGAAGCCTGGGGAACCGGCAGTGCCTCGCGCGAGTTTTTATTTGTCCGCGATGCGGCCAAGGGCATCGTTTTGGCCGCCGAGCACTATGACAAGCCAGACCCCGTCAACCTGGGATCAGGCCACGAGATCTCGATTCGCGAGTTGACCGAAACGATTTGCACGCTCAGCAACTATCGGGGCCAAGTACGCTGGGACACTACCAAGCCCGACGGACAGCCGCGACGTTGCCTGGACACGACGCGCGCGTTAAAGGAATTCGGCTTCCAAGCCGAAATATCGCTGCTCGATGGGCTGCAGGAGACCATTGCCAGCTACGAGATGCAAGCCGCCACCTTGGCGGCTCACCAAGCCGCGTAGAGAGCGATGCTGCGCAACGCTGCGATGCCACCCGACAATTCACGTTAGTCGCGAGGCACAGGGATGGCCGTGCAGCCCGATCAAATCGAGGCGCATCGTCCTCGATCAGGTGGACCATCAATGCATTGATTAGTGCGGCTTAACCATGACATTGAGCATTTCGGTTGTTACCCCTTCGTACAATCAGGGGCAGTTCATCGAACGGACCCTGCAAAGCGTGCTGGGGCAGGAGTCGCCGGCTGAGGAATATGTTGTCTACGACGGTGGCAGCACGGACCAGACCGTTGCCGTTCTGAACTCGTTTGGCACGCGAGTGAGATGGGCCAGCGCGCGCGACCGAGGTCAGTCGGAAGCGGTGAACAAAGGGATTCGCAGCACCCATGGCGACATCATCGGCTGGCTGAATTCGGACGACATTTACTATCCGGGCGCGCTGGCTCTGGTGCGCGAGTTTTTCGAGTCGCACCCCGACGTTGACGTCGTCTATGGCAGATCGAATCATATCGACGAGCACGAGCAAGTGATCGAGCCCTATCCGACCGAAGCGTGGTCGCTCGAGCGGATGAAAGAGCTCTGCATCATCAGTCAGCCGGCGGCGTTCTTTCGCCGTCGTATTGTGGAGCGGTTGGGAGCGCTGGATGAGAACCTGCAATACGCCCTGGACTATGAATTCTGGCTGCGGCTAGCGCTAGGGGGCGCCCGTTTTGCCTACCTGCCACAGGTGCTGGCCGCGACGCGCATCCATCCTGCTACGAAGACCAACGCCTTGAAACTGAAGTGTCATCGCGAAATCAACAACATGCTGGCAAAGAAACTTGGCCGCGTGCCTGATCGCTGGATATTTACCTATGCTCACGTAGTACTCGAGAGCCGAGGCGTGACGCGGAAACAGCCGCTACGCTTTTTGTTCTTGTTCTTCGTGAATTCAATTGCCGCGTCAATCAATTGGAATTCCCGCTTGACTTGGGGACTGCTCAAGCTGAACTGCCAATGGATCAGGCACCATGTCAGGCACGCATTCAGGGGAGGCGAACGCGCTTTCCGGCTGCCCAGCGGAGCCCAGTAGAAGCAGCCGTGAAGACTCGCGGCCGCCGAGATCAGGTTGGGTTGCGCAACCGACTCTGATGGCTTGTTGGTTCAAAAAAAACCTCTACTCAATAAAAGCATAACGACAGGAAACGCGACGTGTTGACATTCTTTACGGCTCCCAAGCCATTTACCGGCCATGCGGCCATCATCCAGAGAAACGCCTTGGCGAGTTGGAAGCGTCTGTCGGGATGTCAGTTGATTTTGTGCGGCGACGACGTTGGCGTTGCCGAGGCGGCCGCTGAGTTTGGGGCCTTGCATCTCCCGCAGGTGGATCGCAATCAATACGGCACGCCATTGTTGGACTCGATGTTCGCCACTGCCCGCCAACATGCCACGCAGTCGTTGCTCTGTTATGTCAATTGCGACATCATTTTTTTTAATGACTTGCTCCAAGCCGTGCGGCGAGCTCAGCGTCAGAACTTTCTGCTGGTGGGAAAGCGGCGAAACATCGATGTGAACGAGCCGCTCGATTGCCGCGATCCGAATTGGGAAACCTCGCTGCGGCAGCGAGTCGTAAGCCAAGGGAAACTCGCTCCCAATTGCTGTATCGACTACATGATCTTTCCCAAAGACTCCCGCTTGAGCTGTCTGCCGTCCTTTGCGGTGGGACGCCCTGCTTGGGACAACTGGTTCATCGGCAATGCGCGACGGCTTAATACACCAGTGATTGACGCCACCGACGTTGTCATGGCCGTTCATCAAAATCACGGCTATGCGCACGTGTCCAAGAACCGCGGTATCGCCTGGGAAGGCCCCGAAGCAGACGAAAACCGCCGCCTGGCCGGCTGGCACCCGAAAGATGGCCCGTTGATTGTACACACCATTGACGACGCCACCCATTCATTAACCGCGAATGGCCTGCGGCGGACGCTGAGCCTTGTTAATCTCTCACGTCAGATGATCAACAAAAGACAAGCCCAGATACTTCGTCTCCGAGCGCGGTTCAAGAACAGCAAACTTAGTCGCCTGTTAGGGACGATGCGCGGCATTCGGGTCCGACTGCGAACAGCGATCAGCCTGGCACGACGTCGAGGCGTGTTGTCTGGCTTGAGCTATCTGCAAAAACGTGTGATGAGAAAAATCGGGAGGATGACTGGCAATCTTCCAGATAGCCGACAGCAGCCAGCGTTAGCTGATGGCAATTGATCAGAGGCCGTTTCAACAGCGTCGCAGGACGGCCGTCAGGCGCATGCAATCGGCGAAATAGCCGAACGGCCGTTCCTGGAGTTGGGCTTCGGAGGTGGTCGGCCGCGAAGTCGATAGTTGACGGTTTTCCCGGCGAAACCAATGGCTTCACTTCGTCCTTTGATTTGCATCGCATCAGCACAGCGATTCACCAGCGCACCTGAAATTGCCAGCCGGTCCAGCATCTCTCAGTTCCCCCCGTCCCCCATCGCTTGTGCGCGGTCCAGGATGTGTCGAATCAGGGTGGGCTGGGATTTGCACGCCCCGACGCTAACGCCGCCGCCAACCGAAACAACCGAGTGGGCAACCT
Organism: Planctomycetota bacterium; assembly: GCA_018242585.1. Classification (NCBI taxonomy): domain Bacteria; kingdom Pseudomonadati; phylum Planctomycetota; species Planctomycetota bacterium. Next base: position 35,714 of record JAFEBQ010000012.1, on the reverse strand, counting down.
CATGACTGCTCCCCGCTATCCGAGAATCAGCGTCGTCACCCCCGCTTTTAAGGGCGAACGACTCATCGAAGTTACATTGCGTTCCGTGCTTGACCAGGAATACCCCAATCTGGAATACATTGTCCTTGACGGCGCTGGGGACAATACAGACCAGATTCTGAAGCGCTACGACTCGCAGTTGGCGTATTGGCACAGTCGACCTGATGACGGCCAGTACGCGGCGATCAACGAGGGCTTTGCCAAATCTACCGGAGAGATCCTATGCTGGCTCAATGCCGACGATCTGTTGTTGCCACGATCGTTGTTTGTCGTGGCAGGGATTTTCGCGAAGCTATCGCATGTTAAATGGATCTCGACACTGAAACCTGGTTCGTGGGACGCGAATAGCTTTCTGTCCCACGTGGGCAACATTCCTGGGTTTAGCAAAGCGGCCTTCTTAGACGGCCTGTTTTTGCCTGGCACCAATACCAAGGGGTATTGGATCCAACAGGAATCCACGTTCTTTACCCGCGAGTTATGGGAACAAGCTGGAGCGCGCATCCCCGACTATCACCTCGCCGGTGACTTCGCACTGTGGTGCGAGTTCTATAAACACGCCGAGTTGTACGGTGTCGACTATCCATTAGCTGGATTCAGGCATGTCGAGGGCCAGCGAAGCGAAGCGATGGACAAGTACATGAGTGAGGCCGGCAATGCCCTGTCGTCGTTCCGACAGCGGTGCCAATGGAAAAGGCCGTGCCTGAACGCGCTGAGATATACGTGCTATGACAGCCTGCCAAGGGGCAAAAACTTTGTCAGAAACAGGCTCGGCTATCTCGCCAAAAGAGTAGTGAATCTGACCCCCAATAAGTTCGCTCCAACCTGGGATATTCACGAATATCGCTTTCTCCCTTAACGACAAGCTGGCGTTTCGACAAGACTTGGGCAGAGCTGAATTGATCCGCTCGTTGGTTTGTCGACCAGTCAGTGGCGTCCACGCCACGAAACAAGTCGAGCAACATCACGGCAGCAATTCTTTACTCACAACGGCCACGCAGCAAGGAACAATGCTTCTTATGAAAAAGCAGATTGTCAACGCGATCAACCGCCTGCTACGGCCGATAGGCGTCGAGATCATTCGCCATGGCGCCAATGTCGCCGCAGCACCAATTGGCACTAACTTCCAGATGAGTTCGCTGCTCCAGCGACTTGCCCAGCGTGGGACGCCGATTCGAAATGTGATCGACATTGGCTCGTCGGACGGAAAGTGGAGTTTGGAGTGTATGCAACACTTGCCAGACGCCTCCTACCTGGCAATTGAGCCACTCGAAGAAAGACTAGCCGCGTTGGAGAATAACAAACGTCGGTTCGCGAACTTCGACTATGCCATTTGTGTGGCCGGCGACGTTGATGGACAGGAAGTTACGCTTAACGTGACCGCCGACCTCGATGGCAGCACGGTCGATGGCCAAAACCCAGGCTCCAAAAGAACCTGCGGCGTGCGGACAATTGATTCGTTAATCGCCGATCGACAGTTCGCCGGTCCATTGCTGTTGAAGTTTGACACCCACGGCTATGAAATGCCGATCCTGGCTGGCGCCAGCCAAGCCCTGGCGAACACGACGGCAATTATCATGGAGACCTATAACTTTTCGCTGACAAGCACCTCGCTAAGGTTCCCAGAGATGTGCGCTCACATGGAACGTCTGGGGTTTCGGCCCGCCGACATCGCCGACCCGATGTTGCGAATGCATGACAACGCGTTCTGGCAGATAGATATTCTGTTCCTGCGAGCGGACTCTGAGACGTTCAACTATCAACACTATCGCTAAGCGCGTGTCCGAAGCGCGTCGCGGTCAGATCGAGGCCTGGACTATCGAGCGAGCGTCGAGAGCAGCCAGAATGATTGGATTGTGACGGCGCAAAGTCCGGCTTCGCCATCAACCTCCTAACACTTTCCGCGGGCGAGGCGTCAGCCCCACATAGCTGAATGAACGCTTCACGATCCGCTTGATGGGATGAGGGAGCGATTGGTAAATGCGTTTGAGCCCGGTCGGCTGAACCACTTTGGCCACCTCCTTGGTAAACGCGAAATCCCAATCCGCGGGCTGCAAATAGTCGACGAAGTATTTTCTGGCCAATTCATAGGCCCGATTGCAATCGTCGCCATGATTGCACGTGATGGAAGTATCGGACGCCAAGAAGTGCGAAAGATATCTAGGCACATGGCCGACCCACTCGGATCGAGCCGCGGCATTCAACAAGAACAGCAGGTCCGCTCCGGCCCCAGTCCTCTCTGCTAGTCTTTGCAACTCGACGTTTTCTGGCATCTCCACCTGGAATTGGGCGACGTCACGTCGAACAAGCGAACAGCCAGGCGAAACCGGCATCTGGTTGCCAAGCGTCAATGACTCGATCACATAGTCCTTGGCTGGGATCACATTCCGGTCAGGGAAGATATAGTGTGACTGATCTCGACTCTTGAAGTGAACCAACGTGGCCGTGAAGACCAATCCCATGGCAGGCTGGTCGTGCATCAGCTTCAGGCAGTCGGCGACAAACTCGTCATCGATCCAATCGTCGGACCAGAGAATCTTGATATAGTCGCCGCGGCATTCATCGAGCCCTCGGCGCCAACTGCGAAGCGGCCCCAGATTACTTGTGTTTCTCAGGCAACGCACGCGACTGTCGGCGGCGGCAAGTTGCTTGACCACTTCCCAAGTGTTGTCGGTGCTGCAATTGTCAATAATGACAACCTCGATGTTGCCATGAGTTTGCGACAAGGCGCAGCGGACTGCTCGCCGAATCAAATCAGGGCGATTGTAGACCGGAATGAGAATGCTAACTTTACTTGAGCCCATGGATTGCCTCGACTTCCTTGCACCAGCTAATCATCATCGCGACGCCTTCGTCCTTCGAGATGGTTGGCGCCCATCCAAGATCAGTGGTGATTTGCCCATTGTTGGCCACAAACACCTTTTGGTCGCCAGGCCGCCAGGCCAGGCGGTTGTGGGCCAATTTGACATCGAGCATCCGCTCCAACATGTCGAACAATTCCAATAGCGACAGGCTGTTCTGGATGCCGCCGCCAATGTTGTAGATTCGACCAGCGATTTCTTCGCCGCGTGTGCCCGCCGTGCGATAGAGCGGAATGAGATCGGAAACGTGCAGGACATCACGAACCTGCTTGCCATCACCTGAGATGGTGAACCTCCCGACGGCCCCTTCTTGCTGATCGAGCGCTTGACGACAGAACCAGCCCACCCAGCCCTGGTCATAGGTCGCATACTGCCGGCCGCCGAACATCGACGAATGTCGAAACACGGCCGTCTTCAAGCCAAAGCTTCGATGATAGTCTCGACAATACTGTTCGCCGGCCAGCTTCGAGCAGCCATACGGCGAGCAGCCATCCAGCGGGAGTGTTTCATCCAGGCCGTGGGGAAAATCTGGCAATTCATAGCGCGTGGCAGTTTCACGATAAGTCAACTGATCGAGTGCCCCGTAGACCTTGTTTGTGGAAGAATAAAGAACCATCGACTCAAGCGAATGAAGTCTGACTGCCTCCAGAACATTCAGCGTCCCCAGGGCATTGACTTCGAAATCGAGCCGTGGATTCTGCAAGCTGGTTGTCATGGCGACCTGGCCGGCCAGGTGCGCGATGGCTTCGGGGCGGACGTTATCGATCAACCTGGCAACGGCATCGCCATCGCGAATGTCCATTTCCTCGAACCGCCAATCACTCCCATGACGAGTGCGCAGCCATTCCAGATTGTCACGTGTCCCGTGGCGAGACAGATTGTCAAGCACGACGACATTGATGCCATCAGACAATAAGTCGTCGGTGAGATTTGTACCTAAAAAACCACAACCACCGGTAACCAGCCACGTCATTCTTGAAGTCTCCGTTCCGTTCGGACGCACAATGATTTTGACACGAACCGCCAGCCTTACCAGCCTCGGTCACGCCGTTGCTCATGTTGTTTGTTGCGCCGCCATCAACTGCTCGCAATGCCACGCAATCGTCCGACGAAGACCATCGGCCAACGACCAATGCGGCGCCCAGCCTAGTTTCACGCGACTCGATGCGCCGTCGATCGTTAGAGGTTGCGAGTGCCTGTCGGTGCTGTCTTGATTCGCGAGCGTCGCATCTGACCCTATCGAAGCGGTCACCAGTTGAACCACGTCGCGGATCATGACGCCTTGCCCCGAGCCAATCTCGAATTCCTCTCCTGCGATCGATTCACGCAGCGCTGCGCAGAGCAAGGCATGGATCAAGTCGTTGATGTACAGGAAGTCGCAAACTCTTTCTGGTGTTTGCAACGCCAGCGGCTGCCCATTGATTGCTCTGGTAATGACGTAAGGAATGAGCTTCTCGGCCACCTGCCCCGGGCCGTAGATGATCGTTGGATGAATGACCACCGTCGGCAGCTTATAAGCATGGTGAAATAGCGCGGCGTAACGGGCCTCGGCTTGCTTTGCCGCTGCATAGGGAGAGCTGGGCGGGCCCTTGACGGACGCTTCGGCGGAACCAAGCAGAACGACTCGGTGGCACGTTTGCTCCGCTAGCTGGGCCAGCAGGTTAACGGTCCCGATCAGATTATTTCGGATCATCGGGATCACGTATTTCTTGCCAGGACTTGCCGTGACACTGGCAGCCAGGTGAAACACCGTGTGAGGGGCGATTTGCGCAATAGCATTCGCCGTCGACTGTTCATTCTGTAGGTCGACCTGCCACCATTGTGCCAGTTTGCACGCTGGTCTGGCTTGGCGAGAAAGTCCATGCACTTCAGCGCCAAGGCCACTCAGAGCCTCGGTGAGATGGCTGCCAATAAATCCGCCACAGCCGGTGACAAGAACCCGACGACCGCGGAGCAGAGTCTGAAATGCTTCCGCTGTCTCAGTGGAAAAGACGCCTAAGTCACCTGCGAAAGCTGGTTTGAGCATGCGAACGCCGTCACTCTCGTAGGTTCTTCACTGCCATTGCCGGCCGCCAGCGGCACCTTTCTCTGCCCTAGGCGCATCGCCGGCCATTGAATGTGCGGAGCCGATGGACGATGGATCGCAGTTTGCGCTTCATTGCATCGGGCCAGCGAGAGGGGACTTTCCCTTGGAAATTGTATTCAAAGGTGAATTGGTCTCGCTCCAAGCTGCGCTCTACTTTCGCGGGATGATGAATCTCGCCCAGCGAGCGCGTCGCCAGGCGCGCCAAGATATTACCCGCATCATGGGTATGGGTGGCATTGGCGCCAAAGCCAATGTTGGAAACTAAATTGGTGAACGGACATACCGTCAGGCCATTGTTCAGCCAGCACGCAAACAAAAACTGATAGTCCCAGGTATCCACTTGGCCATCGTAGGTCATTTGAAAGCCTGACTTCCAGTATTCCGCCTCCTCGTTTGAATGACATGAATTTCGAAAGGTGCCACTCGCTAAATAGGCGGGCCATTGTTTCATCGCGACGTCATAGCGCTGCCATGCCCGTCGCCAAGTCGCCCAGCCCCAGCAGTTCCAATACTTGGAAAACCCGTAGCTGGCGTCGCCTGCTGGCTTCTTTCCTTGATAGGCCGTGCCGGAAATCGCCATCACCCGAGGATCGTCGCGATAACGATCAAGAATCTGTTCGCAGTAGGGAAAGAAAGACCGATCTGGCAGACAGTCATCTTCGAGAATGATCGCCTCAGGGACTTGCTCGAAGACCCAGGTCAAACCGCTCGAGATTCGCCGCTTGCACCCCAGGTTCTCCTCGGAGAAATGTGTTTGAACCGTGCAGGGCCAATCGATCTTCTCAAGGATCTTTCGAGCAGCTGCGACACGCTCGCGTTCGCCACCTCGTTCCGGCCGCGGGCCATCACCAATCACCAGCAATACTTGCGGCTTGATTTCCGCAATGCGATCGAACACTCGGCGCGTAAAGTCAGGCCGATTGAAAATCATGAACGCAATCGGAGTTTTAAAAGGCATGCCTGACCTCGCACAGCTCGATCGTCATCCCAAGGAACCAATCGCATTTACTAAATGATTGCTACAGATGTCGCAAGATTAAACGGCGCAGCATCGACCGCCGCAGTCGCCGCTAGCACGCGAGCTCACGATAGCATGGCGCGAGCTATGGCCTAACGCCACATGCCGCTGGCCTGAGCCGTTTGGTAACAGGATGCTTTGATCAGCATGACCAAACGCTCGTCTGGGCAAGCAATGCGGACGAATTGAGACTGCGAGCCAACTTCACGATTCTCGTCGCGAACACGGCGCTCGAACTCCTGTTTCGCGGCATGTACTTGACTGTACTGCGCACTCGTCGGCGGCGTCTCCTCGCTCCCTGGCACCCAGGGCTCTTTCTGATAGCACACAATCACGTCACAGGCCGGGTCATCCCATTGCTGGAACGGCCCCCAATAGCGATTGATGGTGTAAAGCTCATTCGAGCTGGCAAGCAACAAATGCGGTGAATACTGAACGGCTATGGAACGTCCCATGACAGTCGCCAGCTTGTCCAATTCGCCGGTCACCCACTGATACTCGCGAAGCATCGCTTGGTGCTCCGCTGCTTGTGAACGAGTGGCCAACCGCTCGTATTCGTCGCTGACCGCCGGAATGCGGTAGAAAAAGGTAGCCAGCAGCACCGCTAAACACGCCCCGCGCAGGCTCCAATCGGCGTACCAACGCCAGGTCGAGGACAGCTTCTCAGTCAACCATGTGCCGGCTGATTCGACCAGCCCGAACAGTCCCACCACACACAATGCGGCCCCGGGATGAAGATAGATATCCCACAGCCGTTTAGCGGCGATCGCGATGGCGCACCACAAAGAAGCGCCAAGCGCAATCAACAAGAGCGGCTGCCATTCGCGAGAGGCTTGCGTCCCATTGCCAGCAAACGACCCGCGATCGATGGCTCGTTTTATTCCGATGCCGATTGCCAACAAGGCCCCGCTCAGCACGATGGTCGAAAGTCCGACCGGGAAGCCCTGCCAGTCAAAAAACATATGGGACAGCCACGTCAGCCAGTTCACCGTCGCGTCGTCATAGGCGTGACCTGTACAGGCAAAGGTCCAATTGTGCCATTCGCGGAAGTTGCCATAAGCCAGAACAGGCACGCTACAGCACAGACCGGCGATAAAAAACAGCGCTGATTTTCCGCTGTTAAGCAACGTCCGTCCCACAAGTCGCCGCGACCATGTGGAGGCTTCACCAACCACGGACGCAGGTAATGAAAACACTACGCCTGACGCAAATGAGAGCAGGACAATCGGCAATGCCGAAATCTTGGCGCCAAATGCCGCGCCCAGCCAGAACCAGCTCTTCGAGAACTGAAAACGCCCGGGTATTGCCTGCCTGAGGAACAAGGCTAGGAACAACAATTGCAACGGCTCGGGTTTGGGCATGGTGGCGTAAAACGCCGTTGACGGCAGGCAGACGAGCGTCAACAGCGCCAACCCGCGCGTTGTCCAACTCTGGAGAAAGCTGGTGGTGAGCACGACATAAGCCAGCCACAGCGCGGCCGCTTGCGTCATGCGCGTGGCGATGATCTGTCCTGGCTCGCCCCAAATTCGCTCCGGCACGAACGAGACCAGTGCCGAGACGTTCCACAGCACTCGGCCGTAGCGATGGTCGTCGGCATCCAACACGCTCCACAGAAAGTTTGCCGCGCTGCTCGGGTGCAGCAATTGGGAGACGCCGCTGAACACCAGTTCTTCGTCCATGAAGAGCACGTACTGGCCGTCAGCAAGATCGGCGTTCGCCCAACTCGTCAGGACAAAATAGCCTATCGTCGTCGCGATGAACAACGCGAGACCAAACGTCGCGTCAAGTCTGAGATGTCTGGTGGTCATGGTGTAAAGTCGATTTCAATCGCGTCACGCCGTAGCCTGGCGTGCGACAGCCACACACGGCATTTTAATCGCCGGACCTTGATGAACTGACTCTCACATTTTGCCAACTCAATAGCTGGCCCGCCCGTCAAGCCGCCGCGCCTTGGCGCTTGTGGTTGCTGACCGCCAGCGCGTCGTAAAGGGTTGTCACGGTGTGATCGAGCATGGCCCGGCTCAGGCCCGGATAAAGGCCGATCCAGAACGTGTCATTCATGATGCGGTCGGCGTTATCAAGCGAGCCAATGACACGATGCGCGATATTGCTGTAAGCCGGCTGGCGCAGGAGGTTGCCGCCAAATAAGAGGCGCGTGCCGATTTTTTGCGATTCCAAGGCGTGAATCAATTCATTTCTCGACAGCGGCGATGATTCTCGCAGCGTGATCGGGAACCCGAACCATGATGGCGCCGAATTCGGCGTGGCCTCGGGAAGAATTAAGTGCTGCTCGAGCCCAGCGAGCGCAGCATGTAAGTAGTCGAAGTTGTCGCGACGTTGACGAATGAACTCGGGCAACTTTCGCAACTGGCTTACGCCAATTGCGGCCTGCATGTCGGTAAGTTTCAAGTTATAGCCGATATGGCTGTAGGTATATTTGTGGTCGTAGCCTTGGGGGAGCTCGCCAAGCTGCTGATCAAAGCGCTTGCCGCAAGTGTTGTCTTGCCCGGGATCACACCAGCAATCGCGTCCCCAGTCGCGAAACGACTCGACCAACTTCTTGAGGATGGGGCTGCTGGTCAGCACAGCGCCACCCTCACCCATGGTCAAATGGTGTGCTGGATAGAAACTGACGGTGGCCAGGTGACCAAAACTTCCCACCGAGCGGTCGTGGTATCGCGAGCCCACCGCGTCGCACATGTCCTCGACCAGCCAAAGCTGATGTTTCTTGGCGATGGTGGTGACAGCGTCCAGGTTAAACGGATTGCCCAGCGTGTGGGCGATCATAATTGCCTTGGTCCGGTCGGTAATGGCTTCTTCCAACCGCGTCACGTCGATGTTGTAGGACGGAATTTCAACGTCCAGGAAGACCGGAACCAACTGGTTCTGGATGATGGGATTCACGGTCGTCGGAAAGCCCGTGGCCACGGTAATCACTTCATCGCCTGGCTGCAGGCGGCGATCGCCAAGTTGCGGAGAGGTCAGCGCCGAGATCGCCAACAGATTCGCGCTCGAACCCGAGTTGGTCAGCAGTGCGTAACGCACCTCGCAAAACTTGGCAAACTCTCGCTCGAATTGACGCGCATACCGCCCCGTCGTCAGCCAGAAATCGAGCGACGAATCGACCAGGGCCTGCAAGTCATCCGCGTCGAATACCTTGCCCGTGACGGGAATCGCGTGATCGCCAGCGTGGAATTCTCGCTGCGGCCAGTTGGCTCGATGATAGCTTCCCACCAGCTCGAGGATCTGCTGGCGCAAGCGATCGGCTTCGGATTTCATCAGGCGGCTCTCCGGGCAATTTGATGTGGCTCTTCGATCCGGCACATCATGAAGTCAATTTGGCGGTCGAGTAACGCGGCCGCATCGGCCGGGCAAGCGTAATAACCGCGATACCACTCGGCGGTGAGCTGCAAAGCTTCGTCCAGCCGCAATAGCGGCCGCCAATTCAAGCGATTTCGCGCCTTGCTGCTGTCGAGTGTCAAGAGCCTGGCTTCGTGAGCCCCTTGCCCCGCCGTCTGGAGTTGGAGTTGCCCTTGCCCCCAGACTTCAACTAATCGTTGGGCGACCGCATGCACCGACCGTGCGTCGTCGTCGCGGGGCCCGAAGTTCCAGGCCTCGGCAAACGCATGACCATCCTCGCACAGCTTCTGGCCAAGCCGCAGGTAGCCGTGCAGTGACTCAAGCACATGCTGCCAGGGGCGGATGGCTTGGGGATTGCGGATTTCGATCGGCACGTTGCGGACGATCGACCGCACAATGTCGGGCACCAGCCGATCCTCGGACCAATCGCCACCGCCAATCACATTGCCCGCGCGCGCCGATGCGAGCGCCACTCGCTGGTCGACCGAGAAATACGAGCGGCGGTAGGACGAGGCAACGATTTCCGCACAGCCTTTGCTGGCGCTATAGGGATCGTGGCCGCCGAGTGGATCGTGCTCGCGATAACCCCAGTGCCACTCGCGGTTTTCGTAGCACTTGTCGCTGGTGACGACGACCACGCATCGTACGCTCGGCGTGCGCCGCACCGCTTCCAAAACATTCACCGTGCCCAGCACGTTGGTCTGGAATGTTTCGACGGGCTGTTGATACGAGCGCCGCACCAGCGGTTGAGCCGCCAGGTGAAACACGACTTCGGGGCGCTGGGCGGCAAAGTATCGGTCGAGTTGGTCGCGGTCGCAGATGTCTCCCAACTCGGAGGCCATTCCGTCGGCCAACTGCGCAGCGCCGAAAAGATTGGTTTCGATCGGCTGGGGAGGCAGTCCGTAACCGCTGACCTGGGCATCAAGCCGCTTCAGCCACGCCGCCAGCCACCCCCCCTTGAATCCTGTATGCCCGGTGATCAGCACCCGTTTGTGTCGATAAAATGTCGAAATCGTCAAGGTTATCCTCCCACACCTTCCAGGGCGCTTTGCCAGACTCCCACATGGACTCGAGAAGTTGCTTCTCGCGCAGGGTATCCATGGGCTGCCAAAAGCCCTGATGCTTATAGGCCATCAATTGATTGTCGGCTGACAGACGTTCGAGCGGCTCCCGCTCGAGGATCATTTCGTCCGAGTCGATGTAGTCGAGCACTTTTGGCTCGAACACCATGAAGCCGCCGTTGATCCAGCCTTCGCCAGTTTGCGGCTTCTCGGTGAAGCCCGCAACCTGATCGGCTTCGATCTGCAAGGCGCCGAAGCGCGCTGGCGGGTGGACCGCCGTCAGAGTCGCTAGCTTGCCGTGCCGGCGATGAAACTCGATGACAGCGTGAACGTCAACATCGGCCACGCCATCGCCATAAGTGACCATGAATGGCCCGTCGGCCAGATAGTCGCGCAGCCGACGCAGACGACCGCCGGTCATTGTTTTCAGGCCCGTGTCAATCAGTCCGACATTCCAGTCGGGACAGCAAGGCCTGACAATCGTACTGACGCCAGTCCGCAACTCGATGAATGCGTCGTTGTGCCGGCTGCGAAAGTTGGTGAAGTATTCCTTGATCACCTCGCCCTTGTAGCCGCAGGCAATCAGAAACTCTCGATACCCATGGGCCGAGTAGATATTCATGATGTGCCACAGCATGGGCTTGCCGCCGATTTCCACCATCGGCTTCGGTCGCAACGACGATTCCTCCGCCAATCGCGTGCCGAGTCCACCGGCTAGAATGACGACTTTCATCGAGCCTGGCTCCTTCCCCTTCGATGCTTCCTAGCAGGCAACTCGATGTCGCCAATGCGCCGAAAGGAAATCTAAGAAACAACGCGCACAAGAGTCAAGAGCGGGTTCAATAGCGACGAATGCTAGCATCGCCGCGTGATTTGGGCGTACGCAAAAAAGTCGCGGCGGACCTGGCCAGGTGATGCGACTTCCGGCGTGCCGAGCTATTCGCAGGCCAGCCTAGGGGCTGTTGGCGGAATCGCTGCCTGCAGGCCAGCGGTCACATATTGAGCTAGCTTGTCGTACCGCCAGTAATCCTCAGGCGTCCCCCAGCCGATATGCTGGTCGACTTCAAAAGCGACCACCCGGCGCCCTTGGCTGAGCAACAGGTTGGGAACGACGTCCAGGTAAAACTCACCGTTGATTTGCCGCTCGCTAGCCACCAACTCGTTGATGCCATCGCACATCAATCCAGCCGTGCGAAACCAGAAGGTACCGCTGATTACCAGATCGTTCAGTGGCTCGCTGGAAATGGGCCGCTTGCAACTCACTTCTTGGACATCGATGCTCCCCGGTCGGGTGCGCACCCAGCCATAGGCCTGAGGCCGAGTCAGCACGCGCGGATCGCCACGGTAGGTCCAAATGATCGCGTCAATGTCGGGCTCCTCGCGGAGCCGATCGAACTGCGATCGGTCATACAGATGCGCCGCATCGCAAGCCGCGACCAGAACCTCGTGCTCCAGGTTCAGCTTGGGGGCAGCCAGGGCGACCGTACACGCTTGTCCCTGAGTGAGGCCGGGGGCGACGACAATCTCGGCGCGCGGGCAATGACAGCGCAGTGTCGAGGCGAGGTCGTATTGCTGCTGATGATCCGGATGAACAATGAAGATGTATCGCTCAGCCGTCGGCAATGCTTGCGCGGCCCGAATGACCATCGGCGTCCCGCCCACCGGTATCAACGGCTTGGGAACCGTAAAGCCAGCGTCGCGAAAACGCTGGCCAAGTCCCGCCATCGGAATCACAATCTGCAAGCCGTCCGAGATCGTCATCTTGGGCTGAATCCGATGATACATTGATTTCAACCCAGTTGGAGCTCGGCAGCCAAATCAAACGCCGGCCATCTCAGTGGCCGACACCGCGTTATCGCAAAGACGGGGCCAACTCGATTCCTGTAGCGCCGGCGGCGGCAAGCGTCGGTGCCGTGGTGTTCTCGGGGGCTCGCTCGGCAAACTCGCGAAACACTTCCCGCTCGACATCTTCGGACAAATCGAGGAATAAGCCGTGTTCACGGGTCTGCACAAACACAATCGGCGCCAGATGCGGAATCTGGATTTTGTGCCAAAGTTCCGGGGGAACTTGTAGCGTGCGCCCAACCAGCGCGCGAAGCACGACATTGTGGGTACAAGTCAAGGTATTCCCGGCGCCGCCCCAACATTCGTTGACAAACTTCACCACGCGCCGTTCAACAGCTTGCGTCGATTCTCCGTCGGGAAAACAGGGGTCCTCGTGCCGGTCCCAGGCGTGAAACAGCTCGGGGTAATGCCTGCGAGCGTCGTCAATGGTCAATCCTTCCACGGCGCCGTAGTCAATCTCCAGCAATCGATCATCGAACGTGAGAGTAGGCAACGAGCACCGAGCAGTCACTTGCTGAAGTGACTGCAGACAGCGCAACAGCGGCGAGCAAAAGACGCGCTCGATCGAGTGGCCGCCGATTGTCGACGCCAACCGCTCCAGCCGCTCGGCCGGTACATTCTCGATCGGAGGATTCGACCGTCCCAGGAATACCCGGTTGCCGTACTTGCCGCGATTTGCCGCAGTCTCGGCATGTCGGAATACGACGTGCCGCGTTGCCTGCTGGACGAACGTGTCCTGGAATTGAGCTTCAAACCTGCTGATGAAGTCGCGCAACTGGACGTCGAGGTTGGGCAACGAGTCAGTGAAGTCGGCACGCTGCTTCTTGCGCGCCAGTTCGCGATACAGGCCGGCAATCGCCGAGCGATTCTCCGGGAAGACGGCAAAGTAAGCGTCCAACAGGGCGTCGCCACGAAGGGCCAGGTTGCGGCGCGTTACCAACTTGACCAGGTTCTCCATCAAGAACCGCACAATGTGGTAGCTGAACTCGTACCGATCGCGGACGTCCATCAACTTGGTTCGCTTCTCTTCGCGAGGGCCGTCCACGGAGAACACCAGTTCACGATACGAAACGACCCGCGCGTCGTAATCGCGCAGGTAATCGGTCACGCTCCTTCGCGACGAAACAAAATGATGGGGCTGCAGACCAAAGACCGGGTAAACCTGGGCCAGGCTCCGTTGGCAAAACAGCTTGGAGCGTTGCCAATCGAGACAGGTAAACGGGCTGGATACCACATGCTCGACGTGCCCAGCGCGCGAATAGAGCATCAAATGCAGCACGGCCGTCCGCGGATCGTTGAACTTGAGGGGCCCGAGCGTCGGATTGATGTACAGCCCGAACCCAGCGCGGCTTAACACGGGCGTCAACGCCGTTTCCAATTCGGCGAGCAGTTGTCGGTATCGCGATTCGTCCAGACAGTCGAGCACGACGACGAAATCGATATCGCTGACCGCGTCCAGCGTATCGGCTTCCTGGAAGCTGCCCGTCAGCGTGGCTGACAAGATCTCCGGCCGGCCTTCGACCACGCTCCACAGGGCTTGTTGGATGCGTTGTTTAAGCGGCAATTCGCTCATAGCGCGATTCCGTTTTTAGCCGGTGCAGTGAGAGGATCGGGTTGTTGGCGCGCAGCACCGAGCTGGCGGCCACCACGTATTTGGCGGGCAAGCGACGAATGGTCTGTGGGTTCACACCACCGTCGACCATCACCTCGTATCGATAGTTGCCTCGAATGCGATGCAGCATGTCGGTCACGGCCAGCGCCTCGTCGAGCAACTGTTGGCCCGAGCGGCCCGGTTCGGCAATGCCCAATACCATCACGAAGTCGACATGCGGCAGCAATGGGAACAGCGTCTCGACGGCGTCATTTCGATGCCAAACGACCCCCACCTTCTTGCCACGCATACGACACTCGACAACCAGCTTAAGCGGCTCATCGTCGATATTCGTGTGAAACAGATACCAATCGACGTCGTCCCAGGTCTGTTCCATCCAATGCCGCGGTCGACGCGACATAATGTGCAGACAAATTGGCGCCCGATTCCACAACTTGCGGGCCAACCGCACGCGGCCGACCTCGACCGGCGCACAGCGAGGATTGAAGCTTTCGTCGACGAGATCCATGTGGACATGGTCGCACTTGCGGCCGATCCGCAAGAAGGCTTCGTACAATCTTTCTTCCCGTGAAGCGTATAGGGCGATTCCGAAGTTTCGCGTCATGTCGAACGTGAAACGCCGATGCAGCGAGTACGCGACCAGGAACAGAATCGCCGCCGAAACCAGCCGCGCTTCGCCGTAGGCCGGGCCAATCCAGTTATAAAAGCAGGCGACCGCCAGCATGTTCAACGCGAAGGAAATCACCGAAACGAGCGCGAACCGCTGAAAGGTGCGCACGAAGTCCCGCTTCGGCACGCGAAAATTGAATGTGGCATTCAACAGGAAGCTGGTCATCAGCCCCAGTCCAAACGCCACCAGCGCTTGCGCCAGCCAGGGCCAACTGGCCGGCATCACGAACCGTGCCAGCGCAATCTCCATCAACAACGACGAGACACCAATCAGCGTAAAGACGGTGAGGTAGCGATAGCGGTAAGCCAGGTACGACAGATGGCTGTACACGATCAGTCGCGTGCAGCGTCGCCTGGCGCGTTCGATGGTGCTGGGCAGTTTCATACCGGACTTCGCATTCATGACGAACGAGGGTTCGATCGACTTCAGAGCTTTGCAGTTCGTCTCGTGGTCGATCCTCTGGCTCAGGCCGCGCGATGCTGGCCGTAACGATGCTGGTAACGGTCGAACCACTTTGAGGCCTCGTGCGCCGGGATTGTCACCAGACTGCCCAACTGCATTGCCAACAAGACGGTGCGCGCTACGTCTTCGACCATGGCAGCGCATTTCAAAGCGGCGGCCACGGAACCGCCCCAGGCAAATACGCCATGATTGCCCAGCAACACGGCTGGCCGACCATTGGCGTATTTGACGATTGCCTCGCCAATTTGATCCCCTTCGTTACTGACATACGGAGTGCAAGGGATTTCACCGCCAAACTCGTCGGCAATAGCGGTTAGCACCAGCGGAATCGGTCGCTGGCAGGCGGCGAACGCCGTCGCATGGTTGCTGTGGGTGTGAATCACCGAACGCACATCGGGCATGTTGCGATACAGATAGAGATGGTGCGGCAGATCGACGCTGGGCTTCAAATCGCCGCGCACGATCCGTCCGCTTGCCACTTCGACCTCGACCAGGCAATCGGGCGTGATCTTGTCGTAGTCCATGCCCGAAGGCTTGATGACCAATCGGCCCGAGATCGGGTCGTAACCGCTAGCGTTGCCTGAGTGCATGACGACCAACTCAAGCTCGGGCAGCATGCGGTTGGCATGGCAAACGTCTTCACGTAATTGATCGAGCGCTTGAAATGGCAGATTGGAAGACACGTGCAACCCCTCCCTCGCTCGACCTTTCAGTACGGGCCGAAAGGTGATAGCAATCCGATGTCAGGCCGTGGCTGAAAGCTGGTCAAATGGGGGCGGATCGTAGGCCACTTCGGCGTTTCGGTCAATGGTAAACCGAGCGTCACGATACGCTGGCAAGGAACGCCTCGGCCTGGGCTTGCCGCACTCGGTGTCCATGGCTCAACCGAAGGATGCATGCAGATCATCACTTCGACGGTTCGGCTTCGCCTGGCGCGTCCCAAGGGCTCAATTCACCTAACCGGTAGTGCTCGAAACTCGCGGTCACTCGGAGCCTCAGGTTCTTGTCAGCCATGCGCGATTCAAGTTCCCGCCAACTGCCATGTGGGGCGATGCAAACGTGAATGTGCGAAGGGTAGCGGCTTTGCAGCGATAGCACGTCATGCTCAAACCAGTCTCGCTCGACCAACGTCTGTGCTTCTAGTTCAGGCGCGAGCAGAAAGAACGAAAAGTAGGCGCCGGCGCACGACACATTCGTATTGGAGACGACCATTGCCAGGCGACCACAGTATTGCTGATCGCCATAAGGCCAGAGCATGCATCGGCGCCCTGATTGGCGATAGGCGTCCCGCAGATATCGGTACAACGCATCGTCGGGACATGGCGCCGGGGTGAACGACGGCGTTGCGTAGGTCATTCGCGTGGCAAAGAGGTTGAACTGGGACGGTATCGAGCAGAGCAACGAGATTGCGGCCGCGGCATATCCCCAGCGCCGCCATGAAGACGAAAGAAAAGCAAACCAATTCCCTGGAATCAACCAGACGTAAAGTGAAGCCATGGACGACAGCAGCACAAATTTGTGAGTATTGTCCCAGCGAAATACGTTATCGAACGAGACCACCAGCGGAAATAGATAGCACAGCAGGAATAGCCGCGATCCAAACGGAGTCTTCCATCGCAACGAAACGATCTGCATCAGCACGAAGATCAGTGTGAAATGGTTTGCCATGGGGTGCAGCGCCAAGTACTCGCCGATCGTCACCCAGCCGTCCGTCGCGAACAAGCGCAAGCCTAGTTTGACCGGTTCGTAGTTGTCCCCCTGTAGCATCGCCGAGGGATAGCACCTTGGCAAAAAATAGGTGAACAACCACGCGGCTGCCGGAAGTATCCAAGCAGGCGATGGCAGCTTTCTTTTCCCCCCGTCGCTAGCGCCTTCCGCCAACAGGGTACCAACGGCCAGAAAACTTACCATGAAGGCCGTAGGATTGATGATCGGCAAAAGCAGCAGCGGGGGTAGGCAGATCGCCAAAAACCTGGCTGGCGTCGTACCATGGCTCGATCCGATCACCAGGCAGGTCATCAGCAGGAACGCGATTGGAGTAGACGTGCCGGCAAGGTATTCGAACAGGCTGATGTATTCAAACCAACCGACGGAAGCGGTGTTCAATGGCCAGGTGTTACAAGTCGGGGGACTCGCGGAAAAAAACACCGTGGCCATGATCATCACGGTTAATGTCGGGCCGCGCGTGCGGACGCCCACCACCGACAGAATCGTGAAGTTAGCGACGCTGAACAGGAACAACACCCAGCGGATGGCAGCCGCGGGCTCGATTTCGATCCACTTGCTTAGTTGCGCCGAAAGCCAGAACGTGCCCTGGTGGTAGTTGGCAACCACTCCCGGAGTTCCCGCGAATTCGGCGGGAAATCCCTTAGTGGCGATTTGCCAAATCATGTTTCCACAATAGGTGGGGCAACCGTAGTCAAAAACTCCCCAAGTCAATTTGGCCGCCAACAGTCCTGCGAAAGCAACTCCGAAGCCGGCAGCAAGAACGATGCCTGATAGCCGGCTGGGTGGCGATAACTGGTCCGATGATGACGTCATGGAGCAAGTTTTATCTCCGTCATACGGCGTTCGAGAAGACGAAATCCAGCGGAACTTAATCGATGCGGTCACCGCTAGCAGCAAGCCGTTGCCGCTATCACCCGCGGCTAAGACGCTGTAGACAGTCAACCAAAACGATTGATCTTGATGCAGCTAGTATGCCGCGATAGGTTTTGCCCTCGGCATTACTGTTTAAAACGCCCGACTAGAGACCAACGCATGCTTGGCTTCATCGCCCAGAACAGTCAATGGTTACAATCGTTCGTCATCAAGCGAATCGCCAGGCTGAGCGTGCCGATCGAGCACAATGTCGAAAAAGTCCGCGCTTTGAAAAAGGCGTTCTATCTCGCCAACTGCGAAGCGGTCGCGGGCGATTACTTGGAATTCGGCATGTACGAGGGTTCGTCGTTCATCGCGGCGCTTGAATGCCATGAATCGACCAAGGGCCAAGAGGCGCAGCCGCGCAAATTCTGGGGCTTCGATTCTTTCGAGGGCTTTCGTTATTCGACCGACGCGGACCAGCATCCGTTCTTTCGGCCGGGTGAATTTAAGAGCAGTTACCAGAAAACATTGAGCCGTCTCTCGGGTCAATTCGGTCGCCGCGCCGAATGGGACGTCTTGCCGGGCTATATTGAAGACACGATTGGCAAGAAAACACCCGATGAACTCGGCATTCAAAAGATCGCCGTGGCGCTGATCGACTGTGACCTGGGTGAACCGGCGCGCGTGGCGCTCGAGTTCATGGCCCCAGTGTTGCAACCTGGCAGCGTCATCGTGCTGGACGACTTTTTTGCCTATGCAGGTTCGAACGAGCGCGGCGTGGCCGGAGCATTCGCCAACTTTCAAAAGTCCCATCCCGAACTCGTTTTCCGTCGTCTGCTCGACTACGGCTATGGCGGCCAAGCGTTCATCGTCGCAAAAACAGCCGAACAACGGCAAGCCCTCGCTGCTTGAGCGAGCTCAGTTTGCGTCCGCGCTATTCTACCAGGCCGGCAAGTCGGTATTCCTCGATAGCGAACCGCGATGCTGTTCATTCATCACCGGATTAACAATATCCGACAGTTGGCCGACGTTCCCGTCGAGCACGGCGTTGAGCTCGACTTGCGCGATCAGGGTGGCGAACTCATTCTGCAGCACGACCCCTTCACCGATGGCGAGCGCTTCGCGGACTACTTGAAGCACTATCGCCACGGACTGATGATTCTGAACATCAAGAGCGAGCGCATCGAGCACCGCGCGCTCGAGTTGCTACAAGCCCACGGCATTGAAAACTACTTCTTTCTCGATAGCTCGTTTCCCATGATTCGCCTGCTCAGTTCCCAGGGCGAATCGCGCATCGCCATGCGGTTCTCGGAATACGAGCCGGTGGAAAGCTGCCTGGCCATGGCGGGCAAAGTGGACTGGGTCTGGGTCGATTGCTTTACGACCATGCCCTTCGAACCGGACAGCTATGCTCGGCTAAAGCGACACTTTCGGTTTTGTGCGGTTTCGCCCGAGTTGCAAGGACGGCCGGTCACCACCATTTCGCAGTACGCGCTGCAATTGGCGCCCTTTTCGGTCGACGCCGTTTGCACCAAGCGCCCCGATTTGTGGCAAGCAGCGCTCGGCTCAAACGCCCGTCGCCAGGCTGCTTGAGCGTACCAGCCTCGGATGCCCGTCATGAAGCTCGTACAACTGCAAGCGTGGACAGGTGAATCTTCCCCGTGGCGGGTCGTTCCACAACTCGGCTCTGACCCGCGGCCAGTCGCCGGTGGCGATCGAGGCAATCGAAAAATGCGGATGCCAGCCGTCGCCGACGAAGGGAAACCCGACTCGCTCTACCTGTTCGCGTTCGACATGCTGCAAGCGATCCAACCGCCCAGCATATCGTTGCTCGGTCGCACGGCGGTCACGCCACGGCGCGGCCGCGTCCACGACCGTTCGCTGCAGAGCGCGAAAAATGTCACGGTCTGCGGCGCACAGATCGCACACGAGCGTTTGCCTCCCCGTCAGCGCGTCCTGTTCGAACAAGTGCCAGCCGGTGATCTCGAACGTCGGCGCGACGAGTCGCCCGACGATTCGGTCCCAGGCCTCGTCCAGTTTTGCAGAACTGGCAAACGCGGCCAGGTAAACCGTCAAGTGGGGTGGATCGGAAAGGTAAAGCTGGTCCCCCGCGACGCGACGAGTGCGCTGCTTGTAGTCGAGGATCAACGTCGTCAATGCCGGGTCCGGCTCAAGCGAGAAGAACAGGGGAACCGAATCAGCCTGACGATTCATCGTTGCCGGCGCCAATCAGAAGAAGAAATGGAAACTTGCCGATGAGCTCATCTGCCGCACTCCCCGATTCAGCATCTGGCAGCGCCTATCAGCGTCAGTCAGCGACGGCCTGCCAGCTTTCGATCGTTGTGCCATGTTACAACGAATCTGGCAACATCCCTTTGATTCTGGAACGGTTTCGCGCGGTCCTCGCCGGGCGAGGTGACGTCGAAGTCGTACTGGTCAACAACGGTTCGACTGACCGCTCGGCGGAAGCGCTGGCCAGCGAACTGGCCAAACCGGAAAACGCCTTCGCCCGCGCTGTTCATGTACCCGTCAATCAAGGCTATGGCTACGGCATCGTCTCCGGTCTCCGCGATTGTCGCGGCGCGTACCTGGCCTGGACGCATGCCGATTTACAAACGGATCCGCTTGATGTATTGCTGGGCTTTCAGCAGCTTGGCCAGGCGCCCGACCCGAAGGGCACGTTGATCCGCGGTCGGCGACGCGGGCGAGGCGTGGTCGACCGGTTCTTCACCTGGGGAATGGGGGTCGTGGCTTCGCTGGCCTTGCAGACTCCGCTGCATGATATCAATGCCCAGCCCAAGCTGTTTCATCGCTCGTTCCTCGAGTTGCTGCCAGCGCCGCCCGATGACTTCTCGCTGGACTTGTACGCGCTGTACCAGGCGGCGCAACACCAGCGGCCAGTGCTCGAGTTGCCGGTCGATTTTGGCCTGCGCAAGCATGGCGAGGCCAAGGGGGGCGGCACGCTCCGCGGCAAGATGCGTCTGGTGCGCCGCACCTTTGCTTACATCTTTGCGCTGCGACATTCGCTGCGACGCCAGGAACAAGCGGGCCAACTCGGCGTCGAGCCAGTCCGTCGCGCCGCATGATGGTGCTAGCAAAGGGCGGCGTCGCCTGATGCTCGTCGGACCAGCATTACCGCGGCCGACGTGCTGAAAGTGAACTTGACCCTGCTTTTACCACCCCGATATATTGCCGCACCGACAACCTCTGCAAGCATCGATATCGCCGCCCCCTGAACCACTGGCAACGTATGTGCGGCGAGCGGTCAGTCACGCGAAGATCACGGAAGGACTCAGGATGGCAGGCACGGCTCTGATCACTGGAATCACCGGTCAAGACGGGTCGTATCTGGCCGAGTTCTTGTTGTCGAAAGGCTATCGCGTTCACGGCATGATGCGCCGGTCGAGCAGCGAGAATCTTGAACGCATTGCCCATCTCAAAGACCGCATCAGTTTGCACCAGGGAGACGTGCTCGATCAATTGTCGCTGATTCGCTTGATCGACGCGGTGCGGCCCACGGAAATCTACAATCTCGCCGCGCAAAGCTTTGTGCCCACCAGTTGGGAGCAACCGGTGCTGACTTCCGAAGTCACCGGACTGGGCGTCACCCGGATGCTGGATGCGATTCGCGAAGTGAACGACCAGATTCGTTTTTACCAAGCCAGCTCGAGCGAGATGTTCGGCCGGGTGCGCGAAACGCCCCAGCGGGAAACCACGCCGTTCTACCCGCGCAGCCCCTACGGCGTGGCCAAGGTTTACGGTCATTACATCACGGTCAACTACCGCGAAAGCTATCAGCTATTCGCTTGCTCGGGAATTCTGTTCAATCACGAATCGCCGCGCCGCGGCCTCGAATTCGTCACACGCAAGATCAGCCACGGCGTCGCCCAAATCAAGCTGGGCTTGGCCAGCGAGCTGCGCCTGGGCAATCTTCAGGCGCTGCGCGATTGGGGCTACGCCGGCGATTACGTCCGAGCGATGTGGATGATGCTGCAGCAAGACGCTCCCGACGACTACGTCATCGCCACGAATGAAACTCATTCCGTCGAAGAGTTCGTACGCCTGGCGTTCGATCACGTGGGGTTGGACTGGAAAGACTACGTCGCCATCGATCCCAAGTTCTATCGACCCACCGAGGTCGATCTGCTGCTGGGCGACTACACCAAGGCGCGAAAGCGGTTTGGCTGGATGCCCGAGATGCGATTCGAGACGCTGGTGACCACGATGGTCGACGCCGATCTCGACCTTTTAAAGTCAGGGGCGAAAGCGCCCATCAGGCTGGCCGCCTGACCGCTTTGAGCCATCGCGCAGCCGCTTGCTCACGTTCTCGGCGGCGACGTACGCCCACCGTCCGCGCCAGGTTCCAGACGCCCGGCTCGTTCTCTAGCTAAAGATGCGGCGCCATTGTCGCGAGGCAAACCGCTGGCATTCCTGAGCCGAGCGCTGTACTGTCGGGGCAGCCCCATAGTAGCGCAGGTGACGTCCCACCTTGGCAAGCGCCCGAGAGATGCGCCCGGTCGGCTGGCCGGCGCAATCGAATCGAAACATCTTCTTAGGACGCTGGTTGATTCGACGTGGCAATTGCCTGATCTGAGCCAGCCGGTCGCTCATCCGGCGCGCCGCCGACTCGAGCGATAACACCCGGCGCACCAATTGCTGACCGCGCTTGCCCAAGGCCCGGGCCTCGGCCGGGTGCTCATAAACCCAGCGCAGACATTCGGTGCCATGAGCGACCGATGGCTTGGCCCACAGGTTCCCTTGGCGGTAAGGCGGGATGTCATATTCCAGCGACGCGAGTTCGTAGTTCACCAGCAGCGTATCGTCGCTGGTCATGAAGTCCATGTTGCCTGAATAGCCGGTGGCGATGACCGGCTTGCCCATCGCCATCGCCTCGGCGATGCAAAGGCCGAAGCCTTCTGAACGATGAAACGAGGCAAAGCAGTCGCAGGCGTTAATCAGACCATAAGCGTCTTCGTGCGTCATGAACTGCTCGATAATCACGACATTGATGCCGGCCGCTTCGCGCTTGAGCTGCGCTAATGCCCGCGGATCACGGTCGCCACACGCGACCTTAATCGCCAGCGAGACTTTCTCGTTCGGCGAGAATGCCTGGCGAAAGGCGCGGATCAACGCAATCGGGTTCTTTCGCTCCATCGAACTCCGCATGTCGAAGGCAAAGAGAAACAGATAGTGATCGTCGGGAAGTCCAAACTCGCACCGCGACTTCACCGGGAACCGCGGTAATTCCAAGCCTGGCAGCATGTACGTCACCGGAACTGGCATGGTGTTGCTCAGCGCGTCGGCGATGAATCGCGTTGGCGCCCAAATCTCGTCGAGCAGCAGCGCTTGTCGGGGCCATTCGGCGGGCACATTGCTCAACTCCCAATACCAGATTCCAATGCGATAGACATCGTCGCGCGGCCGGAGGCGGGCCCGCTCGTAGCTGGTATCGAACATCAAATCGGGTTGCAAATGCAAGATGCTGACGTCAAACGCCTCTTGTCCGAGGTACTCACTTTGGCGCGACAACTCAACCTCAGGTCGCACCGGCACATCCCGGCAGGACACTGGCGTACCCAGTAACCGCAGCGCCCTGACCGTGGACAACGTGGACACTTGCAGACCCGAGGGATAACCGAACGGGCCTAGCACGTTAACCCCTGCACGAGTATTGGGAGCGATGTCGGCCGCTGGACAATCGTTCGTAGTTGTCGGCGCTAGCGCAGTGCCAACCGTTAAATCACCCTGGGCCGCCAAGACTGGATGGCTGGTTCGTGGTCTCATACAAGCAGTTCCAAGTTGAACCTAAGAGGGTTTCACAGCTCTTGTCGGCGGGTGTTAGCAGCGACTCGTGCCGCATCAACGGTTCTAGCGCCAGCTACGAGCGTAGGCCAGAAATGCTCCGCAATTGAGCATCTTTAACGTGGCTGCCAATGAGACTTTCCGTTGCGCGGCTTGTTGTCGACGCTTGCGCAAGAAACGTGGCAAGCCGCCAATGGCATCACGCTTGGCGCGCAACAGGACTCGACCGCGCCCGCGCAAGGCAAAGTAGACGACGCTGGCCAGATTCAACAACAAATGTTGTGGCAAAAACAGCCAGAACAACACGCCAGGCATGTTCTTGACATAAACCCAGGGAAGATTCCGGTGACCATGATACAAGTAGAAGTCGCTATGCTTGACGGTGATGGCCGATCCCACGTGACGCACTGTGGCGTCCGAAACGTGCCGATACTGGTAGCCGGCGAGCCGCAAACGCAGTCCCAAATCAACGTCTTCGAGATAGCAGAAGAAATCCTCGTCAAAGCCGTTGACGTCTAATAATGCGTCGCGACGATACATGGCTGCGGCGGCGCACGGCCCGACCGTTCCTGCCGAGGTACGACGCATGTTCGACACCGGCCGTCCCCAGTCGCGACGCCAGGCCACCCCGCTCACGTGGTAGACGTCGCCAGTTCCGTCGAGCGCGGCTGGATCGTTGGCCTGAACCAGGGTGCATCCCAAGACGGCCACTTCGGGCGAGTCGACCGTCGCATGGTGTAGCTTTTCCAGCCAGGCTGGTTCGGGAAATGCGTCGGCGTTCAGCAGCGCCACCCAGCGGCAATCAGTCGCCAGTCGGATGGCGACATTGTTCGCCGCCGCGAAGCCAATATTCTTGGGCAACCGAATGACTTCCACCGTGGGGTAGTGGCGTTCGCCCGCCACCAGCGATTCGTCACTGCTGGCATTATCGACCACGATGACGCGCTTGGCCCGCAAGGTTTGAGCGGCCAGGTGGTCGAGACATTGGCCCAGGTAATGCCGACCATTGTAGTTAACAATCACGACGGCGATGCTGGCTGCCCCTGCAGGCAATTCGTCAAGCTCTGCCTCAGTTGAGCGATTCAATCGAGGCGCCAGCGGACCAAGAGACATGGAAGGGGAACTCCCAATCGGGCAAAACCAAACTCGGAGCGTGTGGCGTGCGATTGTGCCAGATTTACGGCGCGCGATGAAGACGACTTCTTCTCGATGCGTTGGCGAGCCAATCACCCCACGCTAGCAAGCGCAATTCAGTCTCCCCGAAGCGTGCCGCAAGATGCACGGCCCAGTTGCAACGCAGGGGCGCTGTTGATACGAAACAAGCGGGCTGATAATATTCGCCACCCTCGTTCCGAACCCTGGAGTGGGAAGTGCAACGCCCATGATAGCAACGTCCGACTATTTCTCTTCGATCTGGTCCAAGCGGTACTTTTGGATGTCGTTGGTCAAGGTCGACCTGCGCCGCCGCTATCGCCGCAGTTGGCTGGGCATTGGCTGGTCGCTGATGAACCCGATCGCCATGACCACGGTGTTTTGCGTCGTCTTCTCGCAGTTGTTCCACGAAGACGTCGTCACCTACGCGCCGTACGTGTTGTCAGGCCTAGCATTCTGGAGCTTTGTGACTGGCTGTACGTCGGAAGGCTGCCAGTGTTTTTTCCAGAGCGAAATCTACATCCGCCAACATCCGGCGCCGTTAGCCATTTATCCGCTCCGCGTGACGCTGGGGATGGCACTGCATTTTGCCATTGGCTTGTTGGTGCTGTTGGCCATGGTGGTTTGTTTGCGCGGCCCTCAACACCTGCTGCATCTGTGGAGCGTGGTACCAGCGCTGGCCCTACTTTTCGTGCTGGCCTGGTCCGTCGCCGTTTGCATGGGTGTTGTAAATGTCATTTTTCCCGACATGCAACACTTGGTTCAGGTTGGATTGCAGATGACGTTTTATTTGACGCCAGTCTTCTATTCGCCCGGACTGCTCAACGATCATGGCATGAGCTGGTTGATCAAATGGAATCCCCTGGCTGCGGCGCTCGAGCTGATTCGCGCTCCGATCCTTGACTGCCGGCTGGCCACGCTGCACGCCTGGTTGTTGACCGGGGCGACGACGTGCGTGCTGGTAGCGCTGGCCGGTTGGATTCTGTCGCGAGTGGAACGCCGGCTGATCTTTTTCCTCTAGCAGGTCGAACGGCAGACCTCGAGGCCAAACAACTGGCCTCGCGACAACGCACCGCCCGTAATGACGGCAGCTAACTTCAAATCACCGAAGAAACCACGGTATGGCCCACATTCGACTCGACGACGTTTGTGTTAGCTTCGATGTGCGCCGCTTGGGACGTATGTCGCTCAAGGAGTTTGTGGTGCGGGGCATGTTCCGCAAGAACGTGAACCCGCGTATCACGGTTAAAGCGCTCGACGCTTTGAACTTCGAGATCAGCGAGGGAGATCGGCTGGGCGTTATCGGTCACAACGGCGCCGGCAAAAGCACGCTGCTCAAGACGCTGGCCGGAGTTTACCCTCCCACGCATGGCACGTGCGATGTGAACGGGCGAGTGAGCGCGCTGTTTGATGTAACGCTTGGGTTCGAGCCCGATGCTTCTGGTTGGGAAAACATTTCCTACCGTAGCTTTTTGCAAGGCGAAACACCGCGGACGATCGCCAAGCGTATTCAGGCCATCGCCGATTTCAGTGAATTGGGGCAATATCTCGATATGCCCGTTCGCTATTACTCGACCGGCATGACCGTTCGTCTGGGCTTTGCCATTGCCACCTCCGTCGAGCCTGAAATCCTGATCGTCGACGAAATTCTCAGTGCCGGCGATCGCGCCTTTCAGGAAAAGGCCCGCCGCAGGATGGAAACGATGATTCAGTCGGCCCAGATTGTCGTTCTAGCCAGTCACGACATGTCGGCGCTGCAAGGTTTGTGTAATCGGCTTATCTGGATGGATCACGGCCGAGTTCGCATGCTCGGGCCAACCGAACAAGTCATCGCTGCGTACAACAATACAGTGCAACCATCGCTGGCACAGGCGGCGTAGTTCGTCTCCAGGCCTGGCCAACACAATCCGCTTCTTCTGCTAGCGCGTTGTCGTTATGGAAGTTCAACAGCCAGGTTCTCTCAGCTCAGACGTTCAGCAACCCTGGCGGACGCTTGGTTCGACCCCGCTGCTGGAAATCGCCCCCTGGTTCTCGGTCCACCGCGAGCAGGTGCAACTTGCCGGCGGGCGCGTAATCGACGACTTCTATCGGATCGTGCTCCCCGAATTTGTCGTCGTGGCCGCCACCACGATCGAGGGAGAATGGATCCTGGTTCGCGGCTACAAACACGGTCCACGGGTATCGACGCTCAGTATGCCGGCCGGCATTATCGATCTGCGCGAGTCCCCCCAGGTCGCGGCCGAGCGCGAGCTGCGCGAGGAGACCGGCTACGGCACGACCAATTGGGAAGCGCTGGGCAGCTACACGGTCGACGGCAATCGCGAGTGCGGCAAGATGCACCTGTTCGTGGCCCGCAATTGCCTGCCGATTCAAGCGCCCGAGCACCACGACACCGAGCCGCTGACGGTCGAACTGCACAACCGGCGCGACTTGATTGCCAGCCTGCGTCGTGGCGAGTTCAACATCCTGGCCGGCGCGGCCGGCGCGGCCTTAGCGCTGCTGTTGGCCGATTGAGCGTGCGATCTGAAGGCCGCTTTACAGTTCCTTGATCGAGAGATTGCGGAACTGCACCAAAGCCGGTGGGCTGTTCCACTCGCCGTTCTTTTTGCCGCCGTGGTGTTGCAAGGCCAGTGGACCGCGCGTGGGAATGCCCGGTAGTTGAGCGTTTTCGAGCACCTGCTGGCCGTTTAACTTGACCGACACCCGGTCGCCGCGAATGGTGATCTCGAAGGTGTTCCACTGGCCAATATCCTTGTCCGCCACGACGAGCGGCGTGACGCCACGGTGGACTTCCGGCGGCATCTTCTTGTCCATGCGATAGCCGTAGATCTCTCCGGAACCAACCGGCCAACACCAGATGTTGACCTGTGACTTCCCTTCGCCGCGCAGGAAAATGCCCGAGTCGCTGTCGGGAACGATGATGTCGATTTCCTTGCCCGCGGCGTCGAGCTTGTTGTGACCGTCGGGCATGACGATCTTGGCGCGCGGGTTCAAGTAGGGCGTCTCTTTAATCCGCCAATCGGCGCGTAGCGTGAAATCGCCGTATTCTTTTTCGGTCCACAAGTTCTTATCGCCGGTCGCCTCGCTTTCGGCGTCATAGTCGATCACGCCGTCGACAACGCGCCAGTGGCCGTTGTCCCCTTGTGGTATCCGCCAACCCGATAAATCGGTCCCGTTGAACAACGGCACGAACCCGTCGGACTCGGCGGCACGGGCCACCAGCGCGATAAGTAAACATTCGGCCACCGACGCCACAATCAGACTTGCGCGACGCATCGCATGAACCTCCAGGTTGATTATTGAACGGTGACGGGTTGTGCAATGCGTTGCGGCATCATGGTGGCCGGCGCCATCGGCGCCACGGTCACTAGCACCGCTTTGAAGGCCGGCGTCTTGGAACGTGGATCGAGCGCCCGGGGAACCAGGACATTGGCCTCGGGATAGTACATCAGCACGTTCCCCGCTTTGATCTTCGGCCACGCCCGGGCCAGGATGTTCGGCATCTCGCCCGCCTGGCTGGTCACGGTCACGCGCTGATCGTTCTGCAAGCCGCGCCGGCGCATGTCATCCGGATGCATCAGGATCACATCGCGGCGCTCGACGCTTCGGTATAGATCGTAGTCTTCGTAAACGACTGTATTGAATTGCCCCTCGCTCCGCACCGTCATCAGCCGCAACTCGTCCTCACCGCCAGCCAACTCGGGAATCGAGTGAACAGAAATCTGCGCGCGGCCATTGGCCGTGGGAAACTTCGGCTCGTGGAACGTGCGGCCGGCGATCTGAAACTCTTGCTTGGTTCGATCAATCGTGGCGATCTGCTCCCAACCTGGGATGATCTTGGCAATCGCTTCGCGGATTTGATGCGTGTCTTCCATGGTCCGCCAATCGATCGGCCCATCGTCCCCAAGCACGCCGCGCGCCAGGCTGGCGATTACTTCGATCTCGCTACGCGGGCCCTCGTGCCGAGCCGGGCCGCCGTCGCTGAGCCGCACATAGCTGAACATCGACTCCTGCGTCGTCGGTTGGGGCTCCTCGTCGCGGGCTAGCACGGGCAAGATGATCGTCGTTTTGCCCAGCCCGTGCGCGTGACCGGTATTGAGCGTCGTGTTCAGGTAAACCACCGTGTCGATCTTGCTCATCGAGTCCCGGGCATAGGTGGCGTCGGGGTTCGAGCCGAACAGGTTTCCGCCCAGACACATCGCGAACCGCACCCTGTTGGCCTGCGCGGCTTCCATGCAGGCCATCGTGTCCATGCCCGTGCTGGTCGGTAGTTGAATGTTGAAATGTGATTGCAGACGCTGGAAGATCGCATCCTTCAACTTGGGCGCGACGCCGACCGAGCCGATGCCTTGCACGTTCGAGTGGCCGCGAATCGGCATCAAGCCCGCGTGCGGCCGGCCGACCATCCCGCGCATCAGCGCCAAGCTGGCAACCGCTTCGACGTTCTCGACGCCGTTAGTGTGATGCGTGATCCCCATCGTCCAGCCAAAGACGACGTTCTTGGCCCGGGCATAGCGCTCGGCCATCTCATCGATATCGGCGCGCGACGCGCCGCTCTTGGCCAGCAACTCGGACCAGTCCAGTTGCTGCAAACGCTCCTTCAAGGCCGGCCAACCGTCGCAATAGCTGGCCAGGTATTGCTCGTCGACAGCCCCCAATTCGAGCATGCGTTTCATCACGGCGTACAACAACGCCAGGTCGCCGCCGATGTGCAACTGGACGTATTGATTGGCGATCTCGCTACCAAACAGCATGCTCCACGGATCGCTAGGCACTTTGAAGTTGACCAACCCAGTCTCGATCACTGGATTGACCACGATCACCTGTCCGCCACGACGGCGCAGATTCTTCAGTGTGGTCATCAGCCGCGGATGGTTGCTGGCCGGGTTGCCGCCGATCAGGACGTACAGGTCGCAGTGGTCCAGGTCTTCGAGCTGAATCGTGCCGACACCGCTCCCCAGCACTCCCCCCAGTCCGACGCCGCTGGCCTGATGACAGTAATAGCTGCAGTTGTTGACGTTGTTCGTGCCGTACACCCGAGCGAACAATTGCAACAAGAAGCCAGCCTCATTCGAACTGCGACCGCTGAAGTACCAGAAGGTCTCGTCGGAGCGAAACTGCTTGAGCTGGCCGGCGATCCGACGAAGGGCCTCATCCCACGGAATCGGCCGATAGTACTGCTGCCCAGGTTCCAGGATGACCGGCTGGGTGATCCGGCCACAGAATTCAAGTTCGCGCGGCGAAAAGCTTTGCAGTTGCGGCACCGAATAGGTGGACCAAAAGTCGGTGCGAATGGCACCTTGCATATCGGCGGCCATGGCTTGGAGCGACTTCTTACAGACCTCGGGAAAGTGCCCCGACTCGTTGACCATACCCCCTTGTTGGCCCCCCATGCCCAGCGCGCAGGTCTTGCAGGCGTTGCGGGAACGCAGCGCGTACCAGAGCCGGCGGAAGCCGACCCGCCGGGCCATGCGCATCGTGTACAGAATGGCGGCCCAGCCGCCCCCGCTTCGCCGGCGTCGCATCGGTCGTGTCACCTCCGTTCGCAGGCCCGCCGGGCCGCCTGCGTCAGCCTCGCGGCCGGCACGCCGCCGGCCAGTTCCTTCAACAGAGCTACCGCATCGGGCTCGTTCATTCTCGCTAGCGCCTCGACGGCTCGCATTTCTCGGGCCCGGTCGGGATCGGTGTGCGGCCCGTCCATCCGGTCCAGGAGTCGTTGCACCCGCCGGCGTGCCTCGGCCGACGGGAGTTCCTGCATCGCGAGTCTCAGGGCCGGCTCGACGATCCGGTCGAATCGTTCCAGTTCCAGCGTGGCCCGTTGCCGGTCCGTGAACTTGGGCGCGTCCAGCCGACCGATGAGTTCTGTCACGAGTGCCGGGTCGACGGCCGTCGCAGGCCGCACACGCTCGCGCAGGAACGGCACGACGTC
Organism: Planctomycetota bacterium; assembly: GCA_018242585.1. NCBI lineage: Bacteria > Pseudomonadati > Planctomycetota > Planctomycetota bacterium. The sequence continues at coordinate 5,237 of JAFEBQ010000012.1, read as the reverse complement.
CGATCCGGTGGCGATCAGCCGCTCCGTAGTGTTGTGGGCGGTGATGCCATTGCCGGCGAGGTCGGACCAGGCGTTCGACCATTGTTCCTTCGGGAGCGCTGCCGGCGCGGAACACGGCCGAGTGTTCACGTCCCACACGAGCGCCGTCGTGTCGAAGCTACCGCTCACGAGCCGGCCGTTCGGCCCGAACGCCAGCGACGAAATGTAATGGTTGTGTCCATAGAGCGGCGGCAGGACGTGGCCCGTCCTCAGATCCCACAGGTAGATCTTGCGTGTGCCCGAGCCGTTGTTCGCACCGGCCAGCCATCGGCCGCACGGCGAGACCGCGAGCAGATCGATCATGTCGTCGTGCGGCAAGGGATAACGGACGCGGACCTCGCCGGAAGCCGGCTCCCACATGACGAGTTCTTCCGGCGAAGAGTACACGATCGCGTCGGCGAACGGGACGAACGCGGCCGTGTACACGTTGGCGCTGATGGACCGTAACAGTCGCCCGGTGCTGGCCTCAATAAGGAGGTAGCCGGGCGAATCGTCCTGATGCATAGTGACCGCGCCGAGCCAGCGGCCGCACGGCGAATACACCAGCGACGAGACCTGCCCGGTGAGTTTGGTGATTGCCGGTTTTTCCCTGCCCGTCGCCACGTCGAACTGCCGGAGAGGGTTCTCGACCTTCGCACGGTTCGGCCCTGCAAATCCTCCGGGGCCGACGGCGAGCGTCTTGCCGTCCGGGCTGAATGCGACCGTGTCTCCGGCAAACGCGCCGTCGAGATTAATGGTCCGGCGGCTGCGGCCGGTGCTCGGCTCCCAGATCACAACGCGGTCATCGTTCATCCGCAGTGCGGCCAGTGAACCGTCGGCCGTGATCGCGACGCCGCCGACACCCGAATCGTCCCGGCCCGTGAACGCGCCGAAGAGCGAAGCCGAGTATCGCCGGAGTTGTTCACCCGTCATGCCGTTGTAGACGCGCGGCAGATCATCGTTGCAACCGGTGATGACTCGCGACCCGTCCGCGCTGACCGCGAGGCAGGTCACGTGTCCCTGCGGTCCGAGGTCGGGCAGTTTCTTTTCACGGGCGGTACGTCCGTCGAATTTGCGCCATCGCGAATCGTCCGTTCCCTGGACCCAGAGTGTTGAGTCGTCCTCACTGAAGACCAGGCGGGGGTTGTTGATGCCGATAAACCCGGACGCGTTGTTGCGGCCGAGCGACTTTGCGGTCGTGGCGTCGAACATCTGCATCCAGTAGGGGCCGAGCACGACCAGCCGGCGCGAGTCGCGCGAGTACTGCATGCCGTACGTGTCGCTCTCGCCTTGAACTTTGATCCGCTCCAGCTCACCCCCGCCGGGAAGCTCGACGCGGTGTATGCCGAGGACATTGTCGCTGAATGCCATCTGCTTCCCGTCCGGCGAGAGCACGGCATGATTGAAGTCGAGGTTTGCACCCAGCTCCAGCGAAGCGCGTTCCTCGCCAGTCGCGGCATCGAGCATAAGCGCTACCGTTTCGGTCGATCGCGATCGCACGACAACCAGTTGCGAATTCCCGGCGATCAGCCCGAGGACGTGCGTGGTCGTGTCGTCGTTGCCGATGTCGATCGGGCCGAACTGCCAGGCCCGCTGGCGTCGCCCGAGGTGCCAGGCGACAATTGGCATCTCGCACATCGGGCACTCCGCGATCAGCACGTCCGATCCCGGAACGAATGCCACGGGTCGGGCGGAGAACTCGAGGCCGCCGCGGTACGACTCGCGTTCAAACTGTCCCTCGAACACGGTCTGGCCGGTAGCGACATCCAGGACCGCGATGCGGTTGCCCCCGCCGTATGCCACGCGGCGACCGGCCGGGTCGAGCAGGAAACTATCCACTTCCAGTCGGGCGGGGTCCGGGCCGGGCAGCCGACGCACCTCCGCACACGTCTCGGCATCGACGACGACTACCCGGTTTTCGCGCAACACTGCCAGAGTCTTCGGATCCGGGCCGCGAGACATCAGACCGCGATACCGGACGGTGCCGATCCGCGTAACGGCCGACTCGGGCAGGCGGTCGCCGTGCCGGTCGCGGCGTTCCGGCGGCCCGGCAACGCGCCCCACCCCCGCGGGTGCGGCCGCCACGGCTCCCAGAATTAGAATGAGTAACGCCAACCGACACATGAGCGGCTCCCGTCGCTCAGCATACCGAAGTCGGACCGGCCGGCGAAGGTGCAATCCCGGCGTCATACCCGGGCCAGCTTCCACCGGCCGCTCGCAAACCGCCAGAAGAAAAACGTCCCGCGAACCGCGAGGTCCGCACACATCGCCAGCCACGCGCCGTACAACCCCAGCCCGAACCGCGGGCCCGTCAGCAAATACGCCAGCGGCAGGCGAACCAGGAGGAACCCGCACCATGTGAACAACACCGGCACCCGCGTATCACCCGCGCCACGCAGAGCCTGCGTGAAGATAATCGTGCTCGCGAGCGCGGGGGTCGCCAATGCGACAAGGCGAAGCACGGGTACCGCCTCGGCCACCGTCCGCGCCTGCATGGGGTCCGGGTTGAAGAACCGCGCCATCTCCGGCGCGAAGATGTAGAAGATCAGACCCATGACGCAGGTACATAGGCAGCCGAACCCGAACGCGGTCCAGCCGGCATGGGCCGCGTCGTCGGGCCGCTTCGCGCCGAGGTTCTGGCCCACGAGCGCCATCGCGGCGATCCCGAAGGCGTGGGCCGACTGGAAGCCGAGCGCTTCCCAGCCCAGCGCGGTGGTGTGAGCGGCGGCGGCGATCACGCCGAGGTCATTGATGATTGTCAGAAACACGAACTGCCCGGCAACGACCGAGAGGCTGTCGGCCCCGGCCGGGAGGCTGACCCGCAGCAACCGCCAGAGCATGTGGAAGTCCGGCCGGAATCCCGGGAGCCTGAGTCGCAATCCCGCCCTTCCCCGTGCCAGGACGATGGCGACGGCGATTGCCCCGAACACGTAGCACAGCGCGGTGCCCCAGGCGATGCCGCGGAAGCCGAGGCCCGGCCAGTCGCCGAACCCCCTGCACATGAGCCACGCGACGGGAAGGTTGCCCACCGCGATCCCGCCCTGCACGAAAAGGCCGGTCCGCGTGTCGCCCGCGCCCTGAAGGCATGCGATCCCGGCCGCCTCGACGACCTGGGCGCCGTAAAGCCAGAACATGGGCCGGAGGTACGCAATGCAGAAGCGTGCCGCATCCCCTTCGAGGCTGAGGGACCGCACGAGCAGGCCCGTAAATCCGACGCCGATGAACGCGCCCAGAAGCCCTACGAAGAGCCCGAGGAGGATCGCCTGGTGCATCGCCCGGCCGGCCGCCGGCGTGTCGCCCGCGCCGATGCAGCGGGCGACCACCGCGCTCGCACCGGCACTCACGAGGACGGTGTAGCTGGAGATGAACCAGCCCAGGTAAAGGGCCGTGCCCTGGGCGGCCTGGTACGCGGCCAGTTCCTCGGCCGAGCCGGCGGGCAGGTGCCCGGCCAGCCAGCGGTCGGAGAGCCCGACGACCAGGATCAGCAGTTGCTGGATCAGTACCGGAATCGCCAACCGGAACACCCGACCGACGACGGGGCCGTGCGGCAGGCGGGTTATCAGAGGTTCCACAGAGGTCGGCATCGAGACGAGAATGCGGGTTGAAGCGACAGACGGGTCTGCCTAATTTGCCGATTTTACCCGGTCCGATCTAGGTCGGCCCGAACGGTGTCATTAACATGCTAGATGAGTCGCCACAACCCCGACAGCCGGGGTCGGTGGCACGCCCTGCGAATGAGGAACGTATGTCTCGTGTCCGTTTGTCTGGAATTCTGCTCTGCGGTCTGGTGTGGGCGGCGGGCCCGGTTGCCGGGCAGGACAAGGCCGCCCCCGGCGCGCTGCCGTCTGAACGGCTCGTGGAGTCGCGGTCGGCAGTGACCATCGGCGGGCAGAAGATCGACTACGTCGCCAACACCGGCAACATCCTCCTCCGCGACGACGAGGGCAAAGCCCAGGCGAGCATCTTTTTCGTCGCCTACCACCGGGTCAAGGTCACCGAGCCGGGCCCCGTCCCGGCGGGGCAGCCGGCAGCAGTCGTCGTGTCGCCGCCCGACCCGGCCCGGCCGATCACGTTCTGCTTCAACGGCGGCCCGGGCAGTTCCTCGGTCTGGCTGCACCTCGGTGCGTGGGGGCCCCGCCGGGCCGTCATGCCCGAGACCGGTGAGCAGCCGATGCCGCCCTCGAAAGTCGGCGACAACGACCTGTCGCTCCTCGACGTGACCGACCTCGTGTTTATCGACCCGGTGAGCACGGGCTATAGCCGGGCCGCGCCGGGCGTGGATCCGAAGAGATATCACGGCGTGCAGGAAGACGTGGCCGCTGTCGGCGAGTTCATTCGATTGTACCTGACGCGCCACCAGCGATGGGGCTCCGCGAAGTTCATTGCCGGCGAGAGCTACGGCACCACCCGCGCGGCCGCGCTCGCTGCTTACCTTCAGGACTCGCTCGGCATTGACCTCTCGGGCGTGGTCCTCGTCTCCAGCATCCTCAACTTCGGCACCGCCCGCTTCGACGATGGGCACGACTTGCCCTACTCGCTGTTCCTCCCGAGTTACACTGCAACGGCCTGGCACCATAAGCGTCTGCCTGGCGACCTGCTCGGCGACCTGAAGAAGGCGCTGACCGAGAGCGAACAGTTCGCCGCCGGCGAGTACCCGCAACTGCTGATGAAGGGCGATAAGCTCACCGGCGAGGAGCGCACCGCGCTCGCGAAGAAGCTCGCCCGCCTGACCGGGCTTTCGGAGGATTACGTCACCCGCTCCAACTTCCGCATCGAGATCCAGCGGTTCTGCAAGGAGCTGCTCCGCGATCAGGCGCGGACAGTCGGGCGGTTCGACTCGCGCCTCAAGGGCGTCGACGCCGACATGGTCGGCAATCGGCCCGAATCGGACCCGAGCTACGCGGCGGTGTTCACGGCGTTCACCGGCGCGGCCAATCAGTACTTCCGCCGCGACCTGAAGTACGACACGGACCTGAAGTACGAGGTGCTCACCGGCCGGGTCCAGCCGTGGGACTTCGGGGCCCGCAATTCATTCCTCAACGTCGGCCCGCAACTCGCGGGAGCGGTCCGCAAGAACCCTGGCCTGCGCGTGTTTGTGGCCAGTGGCTATTACGACCTGGCCACGCCGTACTTCGCAACCGATTACACCATGAATCACCTCGGCCTCGATGCGGAGATGAAGAAGCGGATCACCTTCAGCTACTTCGAGGCCGGGCACA